>JBEKJU010000070.1:0-13542 GCA_050011095.1 Syntrophorhabdales bacterium | reverse complement strand
CTTCATCGGTGTGCCTCCTCATAAGATCCGTATCATTTGGTCGTGACACGTCATTTTATAGGAGGTACGCCCTTTTTTCACTCCTTTTTCAATTCACACAGAAGAGTTTACCCTACCCTTCTGCGCGGTGTGGCTCGACAAAGCGTGCGACTTTCTGGACGAGGAGCTGCCTCAAGAGGCCGATCGTATCATTAAGGACATGGAGCGTGCATGGGGCCGCCCTTTTCCCGGCGCCAGCATCCTCGAAAGGCTCAATGCGTCCCTGCGGGAGACAGCGCTCTACGAACGGCTGGGGAAACCTACCCTCCCGCCCGAGGTCGACTCCCAGGCGGAAAGCACGGCGCAGTATCGGCAGAGCGACTTCCAGGCCCTCACCCCGTTGGCGCAAGTGGCAATAAAAGAGTTCAACGCCGCCCTCCTTCACGCTCTGTATCCTGCCGTCCCCCGAAGGAAAAGACTGAACCTGGGAAAGGAAGCGGCGGAGCTGATGCAGATGACCGAAGCGCGCCGGCGGCTTCACAAAGAAGCCATCTTCTTGGGTGGGCCGGATCCCGTTGTCCTGCTCAACAAGCTCCTCCTAGAGGCGACCTTCGGCCCTCTCCGAACTCCCCACGAAGGATATTCCGATCTTGCCGATTTTCTCAAAGAGAAGGGCCTCAACAGCGACCGCTTTCTCTACGTCTCGCTGGTCTACCCCGTCATCCAGGCGACGGACAAGGCCAAGAGCGCGATCGTGGCGGACCCGTTCAGAGTCAGGCTCTTCTCTGCCCTCTCATCCGTGCTAAGAACTCTGCCGAAGCCCATGAAGGCCAAACCCAAGGGCCCCACGGACACGGAGTTGATGCGCCGCTACCTCAAGCCTGCCTACGACTATGCGAGCTCAAAGGGCAAATACCTGGTGTTCTCCCGGCAGCTCTTTTATCCGTTGCGCAACTTCATCAACATTGAGGCTGGCGTCACCCTCAGCGAGGCCAGCTACAACGCCTTCACGCAAAAGAGGATCACGGAGTTCTTCGGGGAGTTTCCCGAGTACGAAAACAAGATCCTCTTCGAGCGGAGGGGAAGCTTCAAGAGCCCCTTCGGAGTCGAGCTTTTGCTCGGCACCGCGGACGTGGCGAAGTTCGTCCAGGCGCGCTACGACAACAAGGTGAAGGTGCTTACAGAGACGAAGATGAGCCCGGTCTACGACTTTTCCCCGAAGTATCTCTACAACAGGGTCCTCTTCGTGGAAAAAGGCGGCTACCGGGACATCCTGGAAGAAGCAGGCCTCTTGAGAAAGCTAAACATGGGCATTATGTCCACCCAGGGGTTTGGCACCCGAGCAGGAAAGGAATTGGTCAGGGCCCTCAGGCGTCTCGGCGTGGAAGTCTACGTACTCCACGATTGCGACATCCCCGGCTATCAGATCATGCACAACCTACTAAAAGGGAGCCATACTTTCAAGGCGCCCCTCGACGTGAACGAGTTGGGCCTCACCGTGGCCCAGGTACAGCGTCTCCGTGAAGAGAGACGTAGGAACAACGAGACAGGTCCCGACGCAGAGATCGTCCCCTACGCCAAGAGCTTCGAGCACTCGCTGCAGACCGTGATAGCCACGGAAGAGGCAAGGAGGTTCTTCGTTCCCACCGAGGAAGAGATAAGGAAAATATCAGGCCGGGCATCGGAGAAAGCCAGGCACTACTACAAGAGGGTCGAGATCAACGCCTTGACGTCGGAGGAGCTGATCGTCCTCATCGAGAGGGAGATCCTCCGGATGGAAAGCGAGAAGGGGATGAAGCAGCCCGAGCCAAGCGCGGAGGAGCTGGCCACCTTTCTCAGCGAGATCGGCAGCAGCGACGTCCTGGAGGAGATCAAGAAACGGGCGATCTACGAGGTGTTCAAAGGCAAGGCTAGGGTGCGCATAGACCCGGAGGAGATTGTCCGTCTCGCCCTCACCATGATGAAGGACCGGACCGACAGCCACTGGACCCACTGCCTTGATCGGGCAATCGAGGAGTACATGGAAGAGCTCGTGAAAGAACTGGCGGAGGAGTTGAAGCAGTCCGCAAAGCACCACACGAACGACTGAATCCCTGCCCTTTGGCGATTTTGTGCAACCACCAGCCGAACAGACTTCACCGTCGCCAGAGGTCAACTGACCGCATCATAGCCTTCGGTTCTGAATCTTCTTATCCAAGTCTCATCAATCTTTTCATTTCCTTCGGCACCACTGATCAAGTTCTGCTCTTCGAGAAGTAATAGTCAATATGACCGATGAGAGCGAGGCGATGAAGGGAGACGAGGCTGCTGTCGTTACCAAAAACGGAAGGCTGCACCGATCCGCAGCAGACGACACATCCCCCTTCATAACTCCAAGCGAGCTCGCGCGACGCTGGCAGTGCTCCAGGTCTTCGGTCGATCGCATAGCCAGGAGGGCCGGCTTGCATCGGCTTCTACTCGGCGAGGGCAAAAACGGGCTCGTCCGTTACCTCAAGAAGGAGGTGATGGTATTAGAGAATAAATCCATTCTGTAGACCTGCTCCGCAAGCCGCCCTCCACCTCGCAAGTCCCAGAGGGCGGCTTCTTTTTAGCGGCTCTTCACCACCTTTGAATTGGCCACTACCAGACGCAGCCTTTTAGGTGGCTGCCTGTCATCCCCGCCGGATGGCGATAGTGGAGCCATAGGATCGGGGGATTCAAGGTGCGCCCCGGTCTCTCCGAATTCCACCGAGTCCACGAGTGATTCAGGCATCAGGTGCGCGTAATGCTTCCGGCAAATCTCGGGAGAGTTCCCCATCAGCTCGGAAATCTTGTACAGGCTCTCGCCTTTCATCGCGAGATGCGAGCCGAAGGTGTGCCTGAAGTCGAGGCACGCCCATTTGAGCCCGGCCTTCCTGTTTGCTTCGCGCAACGACTGGGAGAAGTTGTCTGTATCCCATCTTTTCCCCTCGGGGCTCGGGAAATACCAACTGCCTTCTACTCTGCGGGGAATGTAGGCGTCGAGATGTGTCTTCAGGGTCCGGCTGATCGGAACGATCCTGTTTTTGCCGGTTTTCGGCTGCCAGAATTCTCCGCCGGCCTCCTTTGCCCGAATCCTGATCACGCCTCTCGGACCCGCTCCCGAATCGACATCGTCAAGCGTCAGCCATAGCAGCTCCTCCCGTCTCAGTCCGGCATAGATGTAAATCGCTACCATGACCTGTAACACAGGCTGGTCCCTGAGCGCCGCCAGTTGCTCATCGATTTGATCGCGGTCCAAGAAACGTATCACCGGCGCCGTTTCCTTGTACCGCTCCACTGCGGCGGCAGGATTCACGTTTCCCGGCATCTTCACTCCACCTTCCTTTATCGCCCAGTTATACAAACGAACGAGCACTTCCCTAAACCGGTTCGCCGTCTTGCCCTTGATGCCCTTGTATCTAACATGTTCCGCAATCGCCGCGGCAACATCGGCTGTCCGTACCCATTCAAAATAGGACGCCTCTATACGCCTGCACGCCTTGATGGAAGAACTTTTCTTTCCCTTCCTGCTTATCTTCTCGTTCTTGATCTGGAGTTCCGGGCAGACGGGCCCGAAAGCCTCCCTGAGATAGTACACGTCCTTCGCGGCGTTGCGCATTCTTTTCTTGCCGATCATGTTTCCGACGAAAGCGCCGACCACCTCGGCGATGGGGGTTCTCGTCGGCATGACTACCTCCTCCCCGCGGAAGCTGGCCGACTCGTGCTGCCTGAGCTTCTCTTTCGCTATCTGGAGAGATGACGTGCCCAGCGACTTCGTTACCTTCTTCTTCCCCACGTAGTACTGCATGTAGTACCTCTTACCGCGTTTCTTGAGACTTGCCATCCCGGCACCTCCTTATAGTGATGGCAGGTCCCGCCTTGGTAGGAAAAAAAGGGACCTGCATGTTCTGCAAGTCCCTAGTATTACTTACCGATCCGGCGCCGTAGGGTACAATTTAGGGTACACAACGGCAAAAAACGCATAAAAAAAGGAACCTGCATGTTCTGCGAGTCCCTGATATTGCTTAAATTGCGGGGGCAAGATTTGAACTTGCGACCTTCGGGTTATGAGCCCGATTTTATGACATTCCGACGGTCCTTGATACGTGGTCTGATTCCCCTAATATATTAATATTGCTAAGCTTTTTCGATTCCATATGGTTTAGTCCATTCCATCTATTTCGGTCTTTTTCGATCTGTTTTATCACAATTTTATCACACTAGAAATCGCCGAAAACGTCCGTCCGCTCCGCCTCATGCGATAGTGTCCGGCCTCTTTTTTTGGTTGTGATACCTCATATGGTGGGGTATAATTAATAGGTAGCAATTGTATTCCTGATATGGAGGTCTACTATGGGTCAAACCTCACGGAAGATAAACTTTCTCATCGATAACGATGTGGCACGGGAAATGGAAGACCTTGTTCCCGCGGGCAAGAGGAGCAAGGTAGTCAACGAGGCATTGCGAAGGGAGCTGGAGCTCATACGAAGGAGATCGGCGGTGAGCGAGCTTCTCAAGGAATCCAATCGTGGCAAGAAGTTGAGCACGGCAGCTATCGTGGCCGGTCTTTCAGCCGACAGGGAGACTCACTGATGGGGAGCTATGTCATCGACGCCTCTGTCATCGTCAAGTGGGTAATGGGCGACAGAGAAGAGCCTGATCAGGAAAAAGCCACAGGGCTTCTCACCTCGTGGGCTGAAGGAAAGGATGATCTGTGGGCGCCGACCCTCTGGGAATATGAAGTAGCCAATTTCCTGGGCCGGGAATTCGCGCCTGAAGCAAAAAGCAGGATGGAGATTCTCAGAAAGCTCGGGATTCGGGGAATCGCGCTTACCGACGCCATGATAGAGCGGTGTTTTTTATGGATGAAAACAAAGAACGTGAGCTTCTATGACGCGGCCTATCTTGCTGCTGCCCATGAGGTGGGGGCAGTGCTCGTGACCGCCGACGAGAAATTCGTGGGGAAAATGGATTCCCATGCGCCGATGATAACGCTGAAGGACCTGACCATCTGAATTCTCTGCCGCTATTGGCAAGGGGTATCCAGGCCGACTTTGAGGACATCCCATATCCCCCTCAAGCCCTCCCGTGAGGGAAGAGGGCAAATCAAGAATAAATTTGACCCCATAGCCATCCCAGACGGTGTCTGCGTTATTTTGCCGGTTTCGCGGCCTTGCACCTGGACGGGCAATTGCGCAGACGGCGTCTGCGCAATCTGCGAAAGTCTTTCCCGGTAAAAGAGATAAAACCTGCGCATGCATTCGAGATTGCGCTTCGAAAACCCTTGACCGAATTCATTCATCAATCGTTTAGATAGTGTTCTCAGGACCTCCTTCCCATATTCTGCCCGTCGCGCTCCGGCCTGCTCACTTGTCGAAGAGACTGAGCCGGGGGGCCTTGGCAAATCCGATCCTTTCTTCTTATGCCGTAGGAGGCGACCACGTCCACGAGGTTATGGCGGACTTGACGGCCTCGATCTCTGCCTTGGATATCTCCACTCCAACAGGCCGCCTCCTTCAAAAAGCCGTCAGGTAAAAAATGATGAATGACTCATACTCATTGATGTGTTATCATATTGTTCACAGGTTAGGAATCATGAAGAAGGGCGGGCCGGACGGGAAGCTGCGCAAGGTCTTTGAGGAGGCATCGGGCCTGCCCAGGCGCCAGCAAGAGAAGATCATGGAGTTTGTCCCCGCCTTCATCAACCAATACAAGCAAAGCCAGTCATAAGGAGGAATGAGCAATGACCAGGCTGAAGGTTCAGTCCGAGAGCAAGGATAAGGCTGTCGACATGGTGAAGGCTGCCGTCGTTGCGGAGATCCGGCGCATGGAGCTGGGCCTGGAGAAGACCAACCGCCAGATCAGCCGCTTCGAGAAGAGATACGGCATCTCCTCCGACACCTTTCAAAGACAGTTTAGCGCGGAGGACGTAAAAAAAGGCGACGACGAGTATGTCAGATGGGCGGGCGAACTGATGATCAGGGACCGGATCGAAGCCGATCTGAAGCAGCTCAAGGGCATCCGCTTTGTTGCTGCGTGACTATGTCGCGGGCCTTGCCAAGACCGTCAACGATATTTCGAAGACCAATCTGATCGTCACCTCCAACCTTAAGACCGACTACCGGACAGACAAGATAGGCATCGTGGAGGGGAAGATCACGTTTATGGACGGTTCCGAACTCTTCTTCACGGAGTATGTCGACGTGCGCTACAGGGTGCAGAAGCTCAGCTACTCGTATCACTATCAGCAGAAAGGCGGGCGGCTGGTTTTCCGGTACGATAACGCACGGCACAAACCTCCGCTGTCTTTTACCGATCATAAGCACTTCGAAGGCGACGAGATCGTAGAGGCCGGAGCGCCGCAGCTCAGGGATGTGCTTGCGGAGATTATGGAATGGCTTCTTTGAGATTCATTGCATACAGAGCGGGGCATCCCTACCGGGCAATACGCACCCTGTCCGCCCGTCATGTGTCGGGCTCCGGTCAGGCATCTCATTCTGGCCTAGAGCCTCGATCTCATAGAAACTCCGCTCCTCGCCATCGTCTATAGCCATCAGGAAGACATAATGGGACCAGCCAAGACTGAATTGCGCAGACGGTGTCTGCGTTATTCTGCCGGCTTCGCGGCCTTCCGCCTAGACGGGCAATTGCGCAGACGGTGTCTGCGCAATCTGCGAAAGTCTTTCCCGGTAAAGGAGATAAAACCTGCGCATGTATTCGAGATTGCGCTTCGAAAACCCTTGACCGAATTCATTCATCAACCGTGTAGACAGCGTTCTCAGGACCTCCTTCCCATATTCTGCCCGTCGCGCTCCGGCCTGCTCATGCTCGACGATCAGGCGTCCTATTTCAAAGTTGGTGACAACCCGTACGGAATTGATGGTGGCCACAGCCGTCCTTCTGGCTGTTTGCACCAGTTTCCTGATGTTCTCAAGCAGGATGCTAATTGCTTGATCATCGCTCACGGTATTCCGGGTATTACCGGGGCGGGTTTTCTTCATGTTAAGGAAGCTCTCTCCTTTTCCGTACTATACCACACAAGCGTTCCGAGTCTCAGCAAATTGCCGGAGACACCGCTAAGCCAGTGGAGCCCCGCCCTCATGCAATAGCGTCCAACCCCTTTTTCCGGACCAGCGTCAGCAACTTGAGAGAGGGCCCCTGCGGTCGTTTCTCGCCTCTTTCCCATTGGCTCACCAAGCTTACCGTCACGTTGAGATAACTCGCGAACACGGCCTGACTGACAGCGGCCCTCTTCCTCACTTCGACGATTTCTTCAGGAGAAAGTTTCTCCACGGGCGTCAGGCACGACGCATCGAAATCCCGCATGGTCTTCGCATCTACCAGTCCTATTCTGTGCAGCCCGGCCGCCGTCTTGTGCGCGGCGGCCAAGGCATCAGTCCGATATCTCTTCTTCACCGCCATAACTTACCTCCTCCACTTCGCCGCACGAACACCGACCGGACGTGCGCGCGATAGACAATGATTGCCCTGTAGCCCCCTCTTTTGCCCTCGCCGTGCCGGGCTACGGGCTTCTTTATCAGTCCCCGTCCCAAGTCGCCATCATGCAATCCTTCTTCTACTTCGCGGACAGCCATCTCCAGCACGCTGTCGTCTATAAGCTCTTTTCGGGAAAACCGCGTGAACCACTTCGTTTTGAATACCCGCACACACCCTCCGCCCTCAGCGTCGTCATATACTATATAGCACTCTGTGCTATAATACAAGAGTGCTACAGCATTTCTAACCGCCAACCATGCTCCCGTTCACACTCCTTTTCAAGCCCGGACTGGACCCTAAGAGCGAGAAATGACAACAATTTAAGTCCTTGATACTTGGTCTGATTTCCCGTAATTCGTCGAACAGCTCGGCCGGTGTAAAGGCCTGATTAGCAGCCAACAGAATGCCCTCATAAATGGCCGCCCTCACCCTCGCATAGACGAGAGGGATCTCTCTGCCCCATAGCGGGCGTTTGCCCATCGTGGCTTTGGCGGCGAAAGCATCAAATAGTTGTAATCATTGCTGATACACGTTAAGCACCTACGAGGCTTGAATGAAGAAAGTTCAGCAATTCATTGATTGCCATACGGTGCGGCAGCAACTACTCGTCGAGTACTTTCCTGATCGTCCTCGCAATCTCCCTCTTGGTTACGGGCTTCATCGCAAAGGCTTTTATGCCCGCCACCTTCGCCTTGTCGGCATCCACTAGATGACTGAAACCCGTGCAGAGGATTAGAGGCATGTCGTGCCGGATGGCGAGAATCCGCCTTGCCAATTCCACCCCGGTCATGTCCGGCATGGTCTGATCGGTAATGACAAGGTCGAAGCGGGAGGGGTCCTGTTCGACAAGGGCCAGGGCGTCCTTGCTGCTCATCCGGGATGTCACCTCGTAGCCGAGTTCCGCAAGAATCGCTTCTCCCATCTCCACGAGAACCTCTTCATCATCGACGAACAAGATACGTTCGGACCCGGTGAGCAGCGCAGTTTCCGCACCTTTTGTATCGGGCAACGCCTCCCCGGCAATCTTCGGGAAATAGACGGTGAAGGCGGAACCTTTGCCGGGCTGGCTCTCCACGGTGATGTAACCGCCTAACTGCTTTACGATGCCCATCACGACGGAGAGGCCCAGCCCCGTTCCCTCACCTACGCCCTTCGTGGTAAAGAACGGATCGAATATCTTGTCCTTAACCTGTGCCGGAATGCCGGCGCCCGTGTCGCGGACCATGAGCTTCATGTAAAGGCCCGGCTCGATGCCGGAAGGATTTGCATCCGTCGGGCCAACGCTGAAATCGCTCAACTCGATGTCAAGAACACCACCCGTCTCCCGCATGGCGTAAGAGGCATTGGTGCAGAGATTCATAAGAACCTGTTGAATCTGGACAGGGTCGGCCAGGATGAGGCCGGATTCGCTCCTGACATTGACGCTGATGCTGATTGTCATCGGTATGGATGCCCGAAGTAACTTGACGCTCTCCTTGACGATGCTGCTCATCAAAAGAGGCTTCTTCTCCTGCTCCGTTTGGCGACTGAAGGTCAGCATATGCTTCACCAGCTCACGGCCCCGCATGCCTGCCTCCAGAACTCTCGCGGCATAGTGATGTCCCGGGTTCCCGACCGGTAAGTGGTCCTGAAAGAGTTCGGTGAAGCCGATGATGGCAGCCAAGATATTATTAAAGTCGTGAGCGATACCGCTCGCCATGGTGCCGAGAGCCTCCATCTTCTGAGACTGACGAATCTGCTGTTCGAGTTAGCGTTGCTCTGTCAGGTCGGTCGCAACGATACAGAAACTCTCCACATCCTGGAGCCGCAAGGCACGGGCAGAAACATAGACCGGCACCTTCCGTCCTTCAAGAGTAGTGAGATGGTACTCGCCCCGGCAGCCTTCCTTTACGCATGCATCAAGGGTGGCTTTGAATGCCTGCCAGTCCTCGGAGGGCATGATTTCCTGAAAGGACAACCCGATGATCCTGTTGAGTGGCGCCTTGAGCATTTCCGCGAAGCGCTGATTGCAGTAGAGGATGGTGCCGTCTGCTGAGACGGTAAGGGCGCCCTCGGACATCGTCTCCATAAGGGTGCGGTAAGGCTGCTCTGCGCCCTGGAGGGTGAAGACCTGCTGGCCTTGCGGTCCATCGACGACCAGTGCGTCGACCTCGTGGTTCCTGATCGCCCGGAGGGTCTCTTCGGCCTCCTCAAGCCTTAGCTGCGTTTCCTTCAGTTCGGTTTCAAGTTCCCGGATCGTCCTGCTGTTCTCCATGGTGATCTCTTCTTTCATATAGGCTGTCAGGGTTTCTTTTTAGGTTTGGGTTTGGGCTTGAGATCGAGGCCCACGAGAATCTTGTCCACGTCGTGCATGTCGCCGATGAACTTGCGCAGGGGTGGAGGCAGCTTCTTCACCAGGGTGGGGGCCGCGATAATCTGATCGCCCTTGGCGAGGAGGGGTTGCTGGTAGATGTCGATCACTTCGAGTTCATAGCGGCCCTTCAGGTGCTCTTCACAGGTCTTCTTGATATTGAAGATGGCTTCTGTCGATTTGGGCGTCACGCCGGTCACGTAGAGGCGCAAAACGTACTTCTTATCTTTGGAGTCTTTGAGGGCTTCCTCAAAAATCTCGACTTGGTCATGAATCTTTTCCGTCATGCATTTCTCCTCTCTTTTCCAATAGCAGGCCGAAGGTCAAGGCCGACGAGCACCCGTTCAGTATTGGAAAGGTCCCCGATGATCTTTCGCACCGGCTCGGGGAGCTTCCTCACGAGCGTGGGAATGGCGAGGATTTGATCGCCCTTCGCAAGCGCGGGTCTTTCCAGAAGGTCGATTATCTCGATCCGGTACTTGCCGGCGAGGTGTTCCTCGCAGATTTTCTTCAGGTTCGCGAATGCGGTAAGAGACTTCGGCGTCTGTCCTGCAACATAAAGCCTGAGTTCCCAGAAATCCACCCCGTCTTCTTTCGGTTTACTGTTTTTCATCGGCCTGCTCCTTCATCTGCCCTACGTGCGTGGGCTATCCGGGCACGCTGGTCGACTGCCCCCTTGTCACGGGCCTCAACCTCGGCTACCCGCCTCCGTATCTCCTCTTCCTCAGCCTCGAATTCCGAGCGGAGCACCGTCATTTGTGACTCGAACACCGCACGCTTCCTCTCCATTTGACGGTTGAGTCGCTCGATCTCCTGGCTACGGGCGAGGGCGGATGCCTGTTCTTCCGCCATCTCGGCTGCGCGGGCCGCCCCGGTCAATGCCCCTGACGCACCCAGGTAGACGTCTTGGAGTATAATGCCTTTTCCGGTGAGCTGCAATTCCCTGAACTGGTTCGAGTGGGCCATGCCTCGTGACTTGACGATGGTGAGGCCGCGGTTCCGCTCGCCCTGCCCCTCAATGTCCTTGAGCACCATCCATGTGTCCATGAGGGAGGAGACGCCGACTTCTCTCTGTTCGAGGCTGCCTTCGGGCGAGCTAAGGCTCGTAAAGAGGGATGTGATCTGCCTGCTTTTCAGGAAATCGATGAAGCGCGTCAGCATCAACTTCGCGTCCGACCGGGTGCCCACGGAGATGAGGTTCGTGATGGGGTCCATGACGACGACGTGAGGGTTGAGCAGATCGACCAGTTTCGTCATCTCGAGAAGGTGCATTTCGAGCCCGAAATGCGTTGGCCTCTCGGCGCGGATCAGAAGGGAATTGCTCTTAAGGTGCGGCTCCAGGTCTATCCCGGCGGAGCGCATGTTCCTCAGGATCTGCTTCGGGGATTCTTCAAAGGCGAGGTAGAGCGCCCGCTCACCCCTTTTGCAGGCACTCTCCACGAACTGGGCCGCCATGGTGGATTTCCCCGTGCCCGCCGTGCCGGAGACGAGGACGCTCGATCCCTTGTAGTAGCCCTTGTTGTCGAACATCGCGTCAAGGCGGGGGATGCCCGTGGAGACCCGTTCCGAGGGCGCCTCCGAGTCGAGGCCCAGGGACGTGATGGGGAGTATGGAGATGCCGTCTTGGTCGATGAGAAAGGGGTACTCGTTTCTGCCATGTGCTGAGCCCCGGTATTTGACCACCCGGAGACGGCGCGTGGATACCTGTTCGGTGATCCTGTGGTCGAGGAGGATCACGCAGTCCGCCACGAACTCTTCGAGGCCGTGACGGGTCAGGGTAACCTCGCCCCTCTCTCCGGTCACGACGGCGGTCACGCCCTTTTTCTTGAGCCAGCGGAAGAGGCGTCGAAGCTCCGCCCTCAGGATGGCCTCGTTGGGAAGGGACGCAAAGAGGACTTCGAGGGTGTCGAGGACGACCCGTTTTGCCTTGATAGAGTCGATGGCGTTGCCGAGGCGGACGAAGAGCCCTTCCAGGTCGTACTCCCCCGTTTCCTCGATCTCCGAGCGCTCTATGTAGACGTAGTCGATGGCGAGCTTCCGCTGCGTCACGAGCCCCTCCAGGTCGAATCCGAGGGAGGAGACGTTCCTGGTAAGCTCCTCCTCCGTCTCCTCGAAGGCCATGAAGACCCCGGGTTCGTCGTAGCGGGTCGCACCCTTCACAAGAAATTCGAGGGCCATGAGGGTCTTTCCCGAGCCCGCGGCCCCTGTCACGAGGGTAGGACGGCCTCTCGGGATTCCGCCCAGGGTGATCTCGTCAAGCCCTTGAATCCCCGTGGGGCACTTCTGCAACGTGAAGCGGTCTATCAATGTCTTTTTACGTGGCACGGATGAGTACCTCCTCTATGGTTGAACGGTCACGAGAGAGAGAGAGGAAAAGGCACAAGAAATAGGTTTGCACGGCACCTGCCTTTGCCAGGATTGGATGCAAGGTAATTGTAACAGAGCAGTTATGAGGATGTAAAGTGCATAATTGTGGCGCGGTACAAGCGCATTATATTGATTCCTGTATAAGGAGTTGCACCCCTTATTTGTTGTTCACGATTACCGCTACCAACGGTGCACTCATGCGGATGCATTGGCAATGAGGAGGAAGACACACAGCCGCCGGCATTGCACGGCCAGTACGCGGATTACGACAAAAGGGTTCATACGGTGACAGACCGGCAAGGGAGGTCTGCCAATTGGCCGGATTCGAAGGCGAGTTCGTGGACGCCCGATGGAGTTTACTGTAGGACGCTACACGGAACGAAGGATTCAATATGAGATGCGGACCGAAACCGCTCAAGACCGACCGAACGCTGCCTGGGATGCCCATCCTTCAGCGACGTCAGTCTTGTTTTATCAGGTTCGATAGGCCTCTCCTCAAGACCGCTTGTCCAACTGGTGAGTCGCGCATTCTTTTGTTTCCCTTCTGTTTATTTTGCTCGTTTAGGCAAAATAAACAGAAGGGAATACCACATAATATTTACCATTGAGAGACAACATTATCTGTACCTGCACCGTTTCTGCGGCTCTGCGCAGAAACGGTGCAGGACCTGTTCAGGGCACGCTCCAGGGAAAAAAGTGCTTGACGGACGGAGAAAAATGTTTTACTTTGTAGCAGTTATACAGATCCATCGTTTTATCGTGGCCGCTTGACGGCCCCCCAGTTTTTTCATTAGGAACTCTCCGAAAATCGTTGTAGAGTGAAAGTCTCTCTACAACGCCCCAGTATCTTCATTAGAGCTTAGCTCGAATACTCTACGCTTAAGGAGGCGTGCACTACCCTTGCATGGAGCGCAAGGAGGGGACGCCTTCCGGTCCCGGTTACACACGGAAGGGGTTACAGCTTTTCCAGAAAAGCTCATTGACTTAACACTGTTCCCTCAGGCCGGGGAAAAGCGGCCGAATAAGGAGTAATGAGTGCGCGGATCGATCAGATGGCAGACCGGCGAGCTGGCGAAGGCAGTCTTCGAAGCCGGCGTCAGTAAAGCGGAGAGGATTAACCCGGAATCTGTCCATTGCGGCAAGATCGCCTCATACCGCACGATGGAGACTTACAGGGAGAGCGTCTGGAACCCCTTCGGCGAATTTGTCAAGGCGGAGCACGGGGTCAAGCAGGGCAAACGCATTTGGAAATCATCCACATATAGAGGCTAAGTAGCTTAAATACCTGATGATTTATATTTCTAGACTTCTATGGATAGGTGTGCTATCTACCTGACATCATTGATTTT
>JBEKJU010000069.1:0-16001 GCA_050011095.1 Syntrophorhabdales bacterium | reverse complement strand
TCCGCTCGATCTTCGCCCTGAACCTGCCCTGCTGGCGCGACGACCGCATCGACATGGATGCGCCGTAGGCCAGAAGGCCGATGCCGCACGCCCCCAGAAATGCGATCAATGCCGGTACGATCATTGGCAGCCTCCTTCTCCCCTATACCTTCACGTCGACCATCTTCTTTATGACGGCGATCCCGACACCCAACATGAGGAGGGCGCCATACATGAGCACCTTGCCAAGTGGATCTTCCACGAGCACGTCCAGATAAGAGGGGCTAAGCGCCAGGAGCACGCCCGCGACGACGAAGGGCAGCGCCAGGAGCACCAGGGCCGAGAACTTGCTCTCCGCGGACAGGGCCTTCACCTTGCCCCGAAGCTTGAAGCGCGACCTGATAAGGCTGCCCATGCTCTCAAGGATCTCCGCCAGGTTTCCGCCTGTTTCCCGCTGGATGCTCACGGCGACGGCGAAAAACTTGAGGTCCTGGCAGGGGACCCTCTCCGTGAGCGCCTTGAGCACCTGCTCCACGCCCGCGCCGAGGCGGAGCTGCCGCTCCGTCTTGAGGAACTCGGTTCCCACGGGATCATCGAACTCCTGGGCCACCATGTGGAGGCCCGTGGCAAAGGCATGGCCCGCCCTGAGAGACCGCGCGATGAGATCGAGCACCTCCGGCAGTTGCCTCTCGAATTTCTGCATCCTCCGCTTCCTCTTGAAGAGGATGTACAAAAAGGGGATCGACCCGAGCACGACGGCGATGAGGCACGACATCACGAAACTCATGCGCACCGTGGTGCCCACGAAAATCCCCGTCACGGCGAGCACGGTCGAGAGGAGGACAATGACGCCCAAAGGTCTTTTTACGTTCGACTGTTCGAGTATCGTGTCGAGGCGCTGCATCACGTTCACGCGGGAGAGCAGGCTGTTGAGCCAGGGAACCGTGCTCAGGGTCCGCTTCCGCAGGATGTCCGTGTTCCGTACCTCGATCTGGTCCTCCGAAAAGACCCTCAGCTTGTCCCTCATCTTCCTGGGCGAGTTGTCGACCCTCGCCCGGACGGACATCCAGAGGCCCTCCATCATGCAGAGCACCGCGAGGAAGACCGCCATCGTGATCGCGAGTGTCATCGCTTCACCCCGGACGCCATCTTCTTCACGGTGTCTTCTTCCTCGAAGAGATCATAGGGTATCGTGATGCCAAGGGCGCGGAAACGCTCGATGAAATCCGGGAATATGCCCATGCCCTTGAAATTCCCCAGCACCGCCCCCGTCTTGCTGTCGATCCCCGTCTGCTCGAAGCGGAAGAGTTCCTGCATCGTGATCACGCCGCCCTCCATGCCCACGACCTCCTGCAGGGAGACGACTTTTCTCGTCCCGTCGACCATCCGCCCGATCTGGATGATGATGTCTATGGCGGAGGCTATGTAGCTCCGCACCGCGTCGTTCGGGATATTGAGGCCCGCGAGGGCGACGAGGGTCTCCAGCCTGAGCAGGGCGTCCCTCGCCGAATTCGAATGGATCGTGGTGAGCGAGCCGTCGTGGCCCGTGTTCATGGCCTGGAGCATATCGACCACCTCGGCGCCCCGGACCTCGCCGACGATTATCCTGTCCGGCCTCATCCTGAGGCTGTTCCTCACGAGGTCCCTTTGCGTGATCTCTCCCTTGTCCTCGATGTTCGCCGGCCTCGTCTCCAGACGTACCACGTGTGCCTGCTTCAACTGCAGCTCCGCCGAATCCTCGATGGTGACGATCCTCTCGTTCTCCGGCACAAAACGGGAGAGCACGTTGAGGAGCGTCGTCTTGCCCGTCCCGGTGCCGCCGGAGATGACGATGTTCTGTCTCGCCCTTACAAGCGCCTTCAGAAGCTCGCCGATCTGGGGGGTGAGCGTCTTGAGGGTGATCAAATCGTCGATCTCTAATGGATCGACGGAGAAGCGCCTTATTGAGACGCAGGCGCCGTCGATTGACAGGGGAGGGATGATCGCGTTCACCCTCGATCCGTCCCCGAGACGGGCGTCCACCATGGGGCATGACTCGTCGATCCGCCTTCCCACCGCTGAGACGATGCGGTCGATGATCTTCCTCAGGTGGGACTCATCCTTGAACCGCACCGCTGTATGGTGCAGTTTCCCGTACCGCTCGATGTAGACCTTGTTGAAGCTGTTGATGAGGATGTCCGTCACCGTGGGGTCCCGCATGAGGGGCTCGATAGGCCCGAAACCCAGGACCTCGTCCTGCACCTCCTTGCAGAAACGCTCCTTCTCGACCCTGTTCAGGGGAACGACGGAGCCCTCCTTCGCGAGAATGGCCTCCGTGACCTTCCGTATCTCGCGCCGGAGCGCATCCTCGTCCAGGCCGTCGATCAGCGCCAGGTCGAGGGCGTCGATCAGTTTCTCGTGGACCCTCGCTTTCAGGTCGTTGTACTCGTTGGTTGTCTGGAATTCTGCCATTACTCCTTCTCCTCGCCGCCTATCCCGTCAGCCCCAGGAAGCCCCTCTTCTCCGGCCGCGTCGAGGCCTTTCCTGCCAGTGCCCGGGCAAGATCGCGAACCTTAAGGGATACCTCCGCCTTCCGATCCACGGACGTGAGGGATCTGCTCTCGTTGATTGCGGACATGGTCGTCCGGTAGTCATTAGGAATGCACCACTGTATTTTCCTGTTGAGGGACTTCTCCGCGTCCACCAGTGAGAGGACGCCCTTTTTCGTGAACCTGTTGACCACGACCTCGACCGCGTCGGAGACCGGATAGCCAAGCTCCTGGAAGAGCTTCTGCAGGCGGTTCACGTTAATGAGGCACGGGAGCGTCAGTTGCGTCACTACGAGGACCTTGTCGGAGAGCCGTAGGATCGAGCGCCCCATGTCGTCGAGACGCAGGCCCCCGTCCACGATGATGTACCGGAAGAGGCCCTGCATGAGACGGAGGAGGCTCTCCATCACCCTCGCCACGCCGTCGTCCTCGGCGGGCATCGCCGGCGCGGGGAGCACGTGCACACCGGAGTCGTGCTTGAAGAGGATCGTCATCAGGTAGGTCGCGTCGAGGCGGGTGATGTTCTTCCACACCTCGGTCCAGTCGATGGGACGTTCGATATTGAAAACGAGCGGGGCATTCCCGAAGACCTCGTTGGCGTCGACGAAGGCGGCCGCGTGCGGCCCTTCCAACTCGGCGAGGTTCGTCGCGATATTGGCCGCCAGTGTCGTGGTGCCCACGCCCCCCTTCGAGCCCATGACGGTGATGATCTTCCCCCTGCTCACCGGTTCGTCGCCCTGGGCGCCCTTCTTTTCGTCCCTGATCTTCATCAGGGTCTCCCGCACCTCGTTGAGGTCGATGGGCTGGCGGAAGAAGCCCTTCGCGCCCATATTGATGGCCTCGATGAGCACCTTGGGGTCCATGTTCGGCGATGTGAGGAAGATATGCTTCGTCATGTTCGACGCGAGGGCGTTTCTCGCGAAGCCAAGCTCCCGGTCAGACTTGCCGTTCACTTCAAGGATGAGGATATCCCACGGTCCGGACGCGTTCTTCTCCACTGTGAAGCCCGGCAGGGAGGAGATAAACCACTCAAGCTCCCTCCCTGCTTCATCGCTTACTACCTTGAGCCCGCACAAGACCGTATCTGTTCCCATTCCTTCCTCCTTACTATTTCACGAGCTGCAAGGCGATGGCCTTCGCGATCTGGTTGAAGATCGCCTGGAGCTGGGTCGAGTCCGGGGTCACATACGCGAAGCCCGACCCGCTCGACATATTGCTCAGGAAGGTCGAGTCGGTTGGACCGTCACCCGTAAGCAGTATCGTATAGATCATCACGCCTCGATTCTTCAGCGCCGTCGCGGTGTTCACGGCCATCTGCTCGCATCCCGTATGGATGTAATTTGCCAGGACCGTGCGCGGCGGTGGCGTCGGTTTTATATTAAGGTCGCAGTAATCCACCGTAGTGTAAGGACTCGGCGGGGCAACCGCGGCGAAGGGCGTGGCCCAGCTCGTCGAGTAGACATAAGGATTGTTCTGCGTGCCACTGCCCGTCCTGCACGTGGTCTCATTCTGTCCGAGCCCCGTCTGGACGGCATTCACGCTGGTTTTGGTTCCCGTCGAGTCGTACAGGTCCGTCTGCACGTCCGTGCAGTTGTCTGTTGTACAAACAACAACATAGTTATTATACCAGGTGTTCGAGTGGTAAAAGTTGCTCGTGAAGGCGGTCGGATAGCCGTCCGTGAAGAAGACGATAAACTGCTGCCATTTTTGGGCGTTCGGCACGCCCGTCTGGTCCGGAAGCTGCAAGCCCGCCTTGGTGACCGCGTCCACGGTGTTCGTCGCGGGGATGGTCCCCGAGTAGGCGTTGATGCCCGCCTGTATGTCGCTCGCGAAGTTCGTCTCCAGGGCAACTTGTACGGTCGCCACCGTCCCGAAGGTGATGAGGGCCATCATGTCTTGAGCCTGGCTCGATGTGAAGTAGCCGAGAAAGCTCTTCGCCGCGGCCGTCAGGTTCGAGGCGGCGGTCGACATCGAGGCTGAGGCGTCGAGGACCATCACGATCTGGACGCGGCTCTTCTGGGCCGTCCCCGATGCCGAGACGGAAATCGAGTTGGCGCCGAATAGCTGCGACAGAATCCCGGCCTTGGTTACGCTCCCCGCCACGCTGAACAGCGTCGTGTTGTTTTGGCCCGTGCTGGTGGTCGTGGTGAAGGTTGCCTCCCCGGATCCGGTTGTGGGCGTTCCCAGGTAGCCCACGCCGAAATTCGCGTAGCCGAAGTCATCGGCGAGCTGCGGTAAATTGATAATGTTCGCGGCCGCGATGTTGGCCGCCCCCGCGAGCGCCGCTCCATCGACCGCTTTCGCCAACTCGGCCTGCGTCAAATACCAGGTGCCCACCTCTATGCCGAGGGCGACCAGGCCGATCAGCACGGTGAGCAGGATGGCAAACATCACGATCACGGTGCCCTTCCGGTTTTTCGCCATGCCCTTCATCATAGACCTCCAGACATGCAGTACGTGGCCGTGCTCGCTATAATGCTGCTCGTCCCGTTATTGAGGATGCCGGGGATAAACTGAGCGATCGGCGTGATGGGCGTGTACGTATAGTACACCTCGACCACCGTGACGCCCATGATGTCCGCGACCTGGTTCGTGGTATTGAAGACGAGGTGGTTGTATATGGCCGGGGTCAGGCCGAGGTCCGTCGCGCCCGCCTTTATGGCGCTCGCGACGTTAAGGTTGCCCCCACTCGTGCTGTCCGTGGTGTCGATGGTCGGGTCGGGCGATTTCGCGCTCGTCCCCGCGTTGATGTAGGTGACATAGATCTTCCCGTTGTTGACGAGGTCGATGGGGGAGGAGGAGTCTTGAAGGTAGGTGATGAGGTCGTTGCCCGATTTCAGGTCGCGGGACGCGAGGTTCGCTCCCTCCCTGCTCACGTTCGTGATGATGAGCCTGGCCGAGACGAGCCTTCCGATATCGACGACCGCGAAGAGCATCGTCGCGAGGATGGGGACGACGATGCAGAACTCTATCAGGCTCGTCCCTCTTTCGCGTCCGGTAAAAGATTCAGCCCGAATCATCTCCTCAACTCCCGAAGAGCTCGTTCCGGTACGTTGCCTGGGCCGTGATGGTGGTCGTGCCGCCGGAAAAAAAGGTCGATATCAGCGGTGTGAAGAACGTGTACGTATAGGTGGTGACGATCCTCATATAGTCGCCGGGATTCCCATCACTCTGCTCGCCGGTCCACCCCGTCGGGTTCCCGTATGTCGAGGTGATCGGAAAGATGCTGATCTGGACCTGGCTCGGGTTCACGGCCAGGGACGCCTCGTTCTGCACCTCCTGCACGATCGATTGCGTCAGGCTCAGGGCGGTTCCATTCGCGCCGTTCAGGGTCCCCCCCACCATGGCGAGCCTCGCGCCCTCCCTGGTCGCGAACTGCAGGGTCTGCTGCACAAAAAAGTAACGACCCATGTCCGCGATGCCGAAGATCAGGAAGGCAAAGACCGGCAGGACAAGGGCGAACTCAATGGCGGTGGTGCCCCTTCTGTCTCTTATCCGCAAAAAACCGGCCATCTTTCGCACCATACGGGCTCCACTATCTGCTGAAACTACCCTGCCCGCCCACGGGGATAACGTATTGGATATCGGGCTGGGCCTTCTCGAACCCTTTATAATACTTCTCATAGATCTTGGTCGCCTCCGGCGCCTGCAAGACCGCTACGGACGTCGTGTTCTCCGCCGCCTCGGGGTGGAGCGTCTGGTTTGCGATGGCAAGCTTGTAGGAGGTAGTATAGGCCATCTCCGAGGGGTACGGGGTCGCGCACCCCGCCACCATCGCAAGGGCTATTGCCGGACACAGGATACACCACATCATTCTCATCTACTTTTCCTCCTTTCCCGGCAGTATGTAGCCGAAATCGCCCTCCATGCCGCCCTTTCCCACGGCCCTCGGCAGGGCCGACCCCTGCGGGCCGGCGTCCCTTCCCTCAAGCCTCCCTTCCAGGTAGAATTCGAAGTCGTCCGGCTCCACGTAGGAGTCCGTCGGAAGGGTCTGCTTCGAGAGGTCGAGGGGTTTCACCAGGTGAGCCGTCACGATGATGACAAGCTCCGTCTCGCTCTTCGCGAAGGAGGAGCTTCTGAAGAGCGCGCCAAGGATGGGGATGTCCCCGAGGATGGGATATTTCTGTATATCCTCCTTCATTTCTTCCTGGATGAGACCGGCGATGGCGAAGCTCTGGCCGTCGGCCAGCTCCACGGTGGTCGAGGCCCTCCTAGTGATGATGCTCGGGATGATGTATCCCTGGAGGGAGACTGCCTGGGAGAAATCAAGCTCCGAGACCTCAGGCGCGACGATCATGTTGATCCTCCCGTCGCCCAGCACCGTGGGCGTGAAGCTGAGCGCCACCCCGTAGGGTTTGTACTGGATGGTGATAACCGCCACACCCACGCCGGACTGCGGCACGGGGATGGGGAACTCGCCGCCGGCCAGGAAGTTTGCCGGCCTTCCGCTCATGGTGATCAGGGTAGGTTCGGCCAGCACGCGGAGAAGCCCGTCGTCCTTCAGGGCGTCGATGAGCGTCGTCCACGTCGCGCCGTTCTGCAGGAAACTGAAGGCCCCGTTCACCGTACTCGAGACGGTAAGGGGGTTGCCGGGCCAGCCGGCCGATGGGAACGAGGTTAGGCCGTTGAGAAGGGAGATGCCGAACTGCCGGCCGCTAGCGCTGACGACGTTGAAGTTGAAGCCCAGTTGTTTGCTCAGGGTGCGCGCCATCTCGGACACCCTGACCTCCAGCATCACCTGCTGCACACCCGAGACCTCAAGGAGGTTGACCACGGCATCCCTCTTCGGCATTCCCTCCTTGTCGCGGGGCGCATACGACTGGGCGAGCGTAAGGGCCTGGGTCATGGAGTCGGGGCCGGACACCGTGCCCGAAAGGGTGATGCTCTCGCGGGTGGCGATCACCTTGATGCCCTTCTCATTCGGGAGCATCTCGTGGAGCCGCATCTTGAGGCCGGCGACGTCGGCTGTAACCTCCACGTCAAAGATCGCGACAACATTGCCCGCCATTCCCCCGAGTGTCAGGCTTGTCGAACCGGGCAGTTTCCCCGCGATGCAGATCTGCGTGGGAGACGGAATGAGTGCGTCCACCACATCGGGATTTGCGATCGAGACCCTCTCCACAGGCGACCTTGTTTGGATTGTGACGGATTTTCCCACGGCAACGGTCAGTTTTTCCGTCGGAACCCTGCTGACGACGGTTGCGCCCGAGGCAGTCCCTCCGTATCGCAAGGGCCTGCCGGACCCGATGGCGCCTTCCTGGGCTTCCCCCGTCACCACCAGCCCTTCGGCATTGCAGAGGGAGATGGCCGTAAAAGATAGTGCGAGGGCCGCCAGTGCGAGGGCTATTTTCTTCTTTGCCATCCTATTCTTCCCCCTTTTCGAATTTCATCACGCTTACGGCGCCGCCCCTGACGACTTCAACAGAACTGGCGACCTGATGTGGGCGGGGCTGGACGATGCTCATGGGCCTGGGGGCGGGTCTCGCCCTGACGGGCGCCGCATCGGCGCCGGGTGACACCGACGACATGAGCCGAGACACGGTCGTCCCCCGTGTCGCAACCGAGGCCGAGTCGGCCTGGTTCCGGAGCGCAAGCTGGAGTTTGCCCTCCGTCGCCGCGAGGGCGAGCTTCTCCCCCTCATCCACGCCCACTTCAAGGGTGATGACGTCGACAGGGGCAGCCTTTTCCGCCTTGCCCGCTTTCTCTATCTCGGAGCCGGTCGCCAGCACCAGCACGTTCTCAAGTACTGTCTTCGTGGCCGGCGTCGGGTCGGCGCCAGTCCTGTTGAAGGTGGCGAGGACATCGACCCTGTTGCCCGGGTGTATGAACCCCGACACCCCTATGACCTTGTCCACCTTGACGGTCATGGCCCGCTTCTGCGGCGCGATGACCGCGGAGATTCCCCCTCCGTCCGCCGCCCTGGGGGCAAGCTGGGACTCGAAGAGCGGTTGGCCCGCCTTCACGGGGTAGACGAGCGTCCTGCCCTCCACCCTGGAGGCCTCCGGGAAATAGCCGTCGGGCAGCGTTCTCTTGAGGAACGGCGCAACCTTCACCAGGTCGCCCGTAATCGTCGTGCCCCACTTCAAATCTTGCGCCGCGACCACGACAGGCAGGGTCTCAGTCGCCTGCTGCTGCGCCCTGGCGCTACGCTGCATCCAGCTATAGCTTAAGAAACCGGCCAGCAGCGCAGCGACTATGCCGATGCCAAGTATTATCTTACTCATCCCCATGTATCACACCCTCATCCCCATGTAAATCACACCCCGATGGCTGTTCTTATGGCCGGATCCCCTTCCGTCCGGATGGTTTAACCGGTGTGCCACAGGATGCCTCCCAACTGAGAAAGAAGCGTCCCGATGGCGATGGCGACCCCATAGCGAAGAACGGGCCTGTTAAACGCCCGCGGTCCCGCATATACAATGGCTCCCCTGCAATAATACCCTCCAAGAAGGGTCCCGCAATAACGGACGGCGTCCCTCAGACCTCCGCACGCGGCAAGGAGGACCAGCGCATAGACCCCGCCGACCATGACGCTCCAGAGACACGCCAAAAGGACCCCCTTCGGTCCGAGGAGGGCGCCTATTGCCCCCATGAGCTTCACATCGCCCGCGCCCATTCCACCCAACAAATAAAAGGACGTGAGTAATCCCAAACCCGCGAGCAAGCCGGCCATGCCGGAGAGAAAACCACCAAAGCCACCCGAAAGGGCATGGTAGCCCACACCGAGGACCATGCACGAAAGGGTAAGCCAGTTCGGTATGCGGCGGGTCGCGATATCCCATATCGCCGCGAGAGACAAAAGCAAAAATAGAATAGAATAAAAAAACATGCCCCACATCTTTCCGGCCGCCCGTCCGTCCAGCTGTCTCAGCCCGTAAAGAGGGCAGCCGCGGTGTTGTAGAGCGCGGCGGCCTTCGTGCCCCCAAGCGACACGGATGCGGCGATCACCGCCGCCGCGAACGAGCCGATGAAGCCATACTCGATGGATGTGACGCCTTCGTCAATCCTGAAGAAACGTCTCACCTTACGACCCATCGCCTTCTCTCGCGTTCGGGGCTACGCGGGCGCTGCCTTTCATCGGCAGACGCCCGCACCCCGGACACCCATCAATCGTACGTTCCTCAGATAGACGTTCCAATTGTGGTGAACAGCGTTGACAGGTTACCCTTTAACGTGCCTATGACCGTCACCAGCGCGACTGCGATCAGTCCCGCAAGCAACGCATACTCAATCATCGTCACGCCTTCCTCGTCCTTCAGAAATCTCTTGATCCTCTCCATGTGTTTCACCTCCTTTGGTGTGGTGGAATAATCGGGCCGCACCCGCTCATCTCACCGTTGTCATGACCGCTTCCGAACCCGTCCACTCCATGCTGTCCGGTCCGGATCGCTCCCTCTGTTGGCCCGGACGCCCGATAAGGGGGGGGATACCCCCGTGCAACCAGCCTCACATGGGCCGTCCATCCGACGTGCCTGGACGATCCCCGCCCCCGCCCATTCCTGACCGCATCGACGACATTATCCGATCCGGTATGACACTCACCTATAGTATCGGCAAAACATGGTAAAACATTAAAAAACATTAAAAAGTTTTAAGCGACACTTGAGCGGTTTGTCAAGAGAATAATGCACAAAGTAATACACATGGTCGAGCCGACCCTCACGAGCCGGGGAAGAAGTGTTCCCTTGGTTATCGGTTGGAAAACGCCGCCGCATATTGCCCCCGTCATCCGGCGGCCCGACCGTCTTCAAGGTAGTTGTTGCGTCGAAGACTCTTTAGGCTTTCCCTCCCATCGTCACCGATGGTTTGGCTTTATCAGATGTTTATAATCATGTATTACATTATTATACATCATGTCAAGCAAAATCTTCGAAGAGTTCTATAATTTCTTAACCTTGCGATAATACGTGGGAAGAGGGCATTTCCCTTCTTGGTCCGTGTGCATGCCGTGAAGACCTGAAGTGTCCGATTACGGACACAGGGACCGCCTGAAAAAGGGACGTCCCCTTAAGGCGCGGCACAGGCTGACGACTATATATGCAGGTACCGCAGGTGAAGGTCCGCTTTTAAGGGAAATAGATGTTGACGGGCTGTTTCCACCTGTGCTCTATTCAGGGGGAGACATGATTTCCGTAATTCTTCCCACGTATAACGAGGCCGAGAACGTGAGGGCAATCGTGCCCTCGATTGTCCGCGAGCTGGACAAAGCCGGCCTGCAAGGCGAGGTCGTCGTCGTCGACGATGATTCACCCGATGGCACCGCCGGCGTCGCGCAAGACCTTGCCGGAAGCTATCCGGTCAGGGTGCACGTCCGGAAAGACCAAAGAGGCCTCGCAACGGCCGTTATGAAGGGATTCGAGATCGCCTCGGGCGAGGTCTGCGTTGTCATGGATGCGGACCTCAGTCATCCCGTGGAAAAAATACCGGACATGGTACGGCCGATCCTGGAGAAAAGGTGCACCGCTACCGTCGGCAGCCGCTATACGGCCGGCGGAGGTTGCGAGAATTGGCCTTTTGTGAGGCGGCTCGTCAGCAGGGGCTCGGGCCTTCTGGCGCGGGGGCTCTCGCCGCTCACCGATCCGAGCAGCGGGTTCATGGCCGTACGAAGGGACGCCCTTGACGGCATTGCCCTGAACCCAGTCGGATGGAAGATCGTCCTGGAGGTAGTCGTCAAGACCGGGGCGCGGATCGCCGAGGTCCCGATTGTCTTTCAGGACAGGCAAAAAGGCGCAAGCAAACTGGACGCGCGGGTGGAGTTCCAGTATCTCGCCCACCTGTGGCGCCTCTACTGTTTCAGGTATCCGGGGACATTCGAATTCCTGAAATTCTGCCTCGTCGGGTTTTTCGGCCTTCTCGTCGACACGTCCGTGTTGATAGGGGCGGTCCAGCTTGCCCATCTCGACCCCAGGGCCGCGGCCGTGCCTGCCTTCCTCTGCGCGGTCACGGTGAATTACGCGGTGAACCGACGCTGGACGTTCGCGGCCGGCAAGGAGAGCGCCATCGCTACCTCGTACGGCCGGTTCGTCGCCGTCTGCCTCGCCGGTCTGCTCCTTCGGCTCGGGACGATGCACGTCCTCATCGCAGGCGCCGGTATGGGCGTGGGCTATCGGTATGTCCTGGCCAGCTTTATCGGGATAGCCGTCGCCACAATGTTCAATTTCCTTGGAAGCAAATTTGTCGCCTTTTCAGGGAGGGGCGGTCCGCAAGGCCGGTGAGCGGTAGGGAGGGCCGGAAAGGCAAGAGGTTCGCATCGTGCCGACGGAGAAATTTCTCAACCCATGCCGTCTGAAGGTGTACCGGAGGGCGGCTATATTCACCGCGGCGGCGATCATTTTTATCTCGGCGCTGGGTGGGAAGGACGCCGGTCGAATTGGGGGCGATTACCCCACCTTCTACGGCGCCGGGCGCATCCTCTTTGATACGGCAGGGAAGAAGCTCTACAGGTTGGATGATGAGGTGGCGGTCCAGAGGGACTTACGTCCGGAAGGGTATCCGGGTTGGGGTCGCGCCCTCCCTTTTCCTTATCCGCCCTTTGTCGCACTCGCCTACTACCCTCTCTCCCTGCTCGATTACCGCCTCTCTTACCGTCTTCATGCCCTCCTGATGATGCTCGCCTTCAGCCTGGCGACGTGGTTGCTCAGCCGCGAGGTCCCGCGCCTCGGAGGCCGCCACGACCTCGCCCTGGGTGCCGCCCTGTTGTATTACCCCGTGCTGATAGCCGTGTTGGTGGCGCAGAACATTCCGATCACCTTTCTCTTCTATGTAGCGGCATGGTGGGCGGGGTCGCGCGGCAGGGAGGGCCTGGCGGGGCTTTTTCTGGGGTTGATGCTCTTCAAGCCTCAGTTCGCCATCCCCCTGATCGGTCTTCATCTCCTCTCCGGCCGGTACCGGACCGTCATGACGAGCGCCGCTGTCGCATCGGGCCTCTATGTGATCGGGGTCGTCACGTATGGTCCCTCCTGGCTGGTTGATTGGCTTCACTATGCCTCGTGGGTCTCGGGTCTCGCCGAGCGGGTCCGTCCGGATGGCGGCGTCTGCTGGCTCGGCTTCCTCCAGGCCCTTTTGGGCATGCATAGTCGGGTAGCGCTCGTTGCCGGGTGGACGATGGCCCTAGTGACAGCCGTCGCGATCTCCCTCGTCTGGTACAAGGGCCGTCACGACCCCGATCTCTCCGTGCGGTTCGGTCTCGCTCCCATAGCTTTGATACTGATGCAGCCTCACGCCATGTTCTATGAGGTGGGACTTGTCCTCTTCACCTACGCCATGTGCCTCGCGCGAGAGAAGGCGCCCGTGAAACTTATAGCGCTCCTGTGGCTCCTCGCCCCTCTTCAGGCGGCCGGCGAGACCCTGGGGTTCAGCCCGCTCTTTTTCCTCGTCCTTGTATCGGGCCTCATGGCCGCGCACACGTTGTTGCCCGGGGGCTTAAGGCTGCGGCGGAACGACGAGGCGGCAGGAATGGTCCCCGGCGCGGTATTGTAGGGTGCGAAAGATAGAATGGGAAGCCGATAGGGCCGGGAAAGAGGGAGATCCGGACAGTGCCAAAAGAAAAGTTTCTTAACCCATGGCGCCTGAAGTGGTACCCGGGGTCGGCGCTATTCGTCGTTGTGGCGGCCATTTTTATCTCGGTGTTGGGCGGGAAGGACGCCGGTCGAATGGGTGGCGACTACTCCGCCTTTTACGGCGCCGCGCGCATCGTCCACGATATGACAGGAAAGAGACTTTACAGGTACGACGACGAGGTGGCCGCGCAGAAGGGTTTATTTCCGGAAGGGCATCCCGGTTGGGGCCCGGCCATGCCTTTTCCTTATCCGCCCTTTGTCGCGCTCGCCTATTATCCCCTCTCCCTGCTGGACTACAACCTCTCGTACAGGCTCCATAGCCTGCTGAAGGTGCTCGCCCTCAGCCTGGCGATGTGGCTGCTCAGCCGCAACGTCCCGCGCCTCGGAGGCCGCTACGGCCTCGCCCTGGGTGCCGCCCTGCTGTACTTCCCCATGCTGATAGCCACATTGGGGGGGCAGAATACGCCGATCACCTTTCTCCTCTACATCGCGGCATGGAGGGCTTCAAGCCCCAGTTCGCCATCCCCCTGATCGGTCTTCATCTCCTCTCCGGCCGGTTTCGGACGGTCATGACGAGCGTCATTGTCGCGGCGGGCCTCTACCTGATAGGGGTCTTCACGTACGGTCCTTCCTGGCTGGTTGATTGGCTTCACTATGCCTCGTGGGTATCGGGTGTCGCCGCGCGGGTCGATAGTACCCATTTTGTCAGCGTCTGCTGGCTCGGCTTCCTTCAGGCCCTCTGGGGCGTGGATAACCGTGTGGGATTCGCCCTCGGATGGGCGCTGGCCCTCGCGACGGCCGTCGCGATCTCCGTTGTCTGGTATAAAGGGCGTCACGACCCCGATCTGTCTTGCCGGTTCGGTCTCGCCCCGGTCGCCTTGATACTGCTGTCGCCGCACACCGTATACTATGACATGGGGCTCCTCCTCTTCACCTATGCCATGTGCCTCGCGCGAGAGAAGGCGCCCGTGAAGCTTTTGGGGCTTCTGTGGCTCCTCGCTCCCCTTGGGGCGGCGGGTAATGCCCTGGGGTTCAGCTCGCTCTTCCTCCTCCTTGTATCGGGTCTCATGGCAGCGCACACGTTGTTGCCCGGGGACTTAAGGCCGCGGCGGAACGACGAGGCGGCTGGAACGGTCCGCGGCGCGGTATTGTAAGGTGCGAAAGATGGAATAAGTAGCCGATAGGGCCGGGAAAGAGGGAGATCCGGACAGTGCCAAAAGAAAAGTTTCTTAACCCATGGCGCCTGAAGTGGTACCCGAGGTCGGCGGTGTTCGCCGTGGTGGCGGCTGTTTTCATCGGGGTGTTCAGCGGGAGGGGCGCTGAAATGCCCGCAGGCCGACTGGGTGGCGATTACCCCGCCTTCTACGGCGCCGGATGCATCCTCCACGACGCAACGGGCAAGAGACTCTACCGGTTCGGTGATGAGACGGCGGCGCAGAAGGATTTGTTTCCTCATGGGTACCGGGGTGGTGGCGCCATACCTTTTCCTTATCCGCCCTTTGTCGCGCTCGCCTACTATCCCCTCTCCCTGCTCGACTACCGGCTCTCTTTCCTTCTCCATACCCTGCTGATGGTGCTTGCCCTCAGCCTGGCGACGTGGCTGCTCTGCCGCAAGGTCCCGCGCCTCGGCGGCCGCTACGACCTCGCCCTAGCCGCTGTCCTGCTTTATTACCCCCTTCTGAAATCCGCGTTGGGGGGCCAGAATACCCCGATCACCTTTCTCCTCTACGTCGCGGCGTGGTGGGCCGGGTCGAGCGGCAGGGAGCGCCTGGCCGGACTCTTCAAGCCCCAGTTCGCCATCCCCCTGATCGGTCTTCATCTCCTCTCCGGCCGGTTTCGGACGGTCATGACGAGCGTCATTGTCGCGGCGGGCCTCTACCTGATAGGGGTCTTCACGTACGGCCCCTCCTGGTTGACGGATTGGCTTCACTATGCCTCCTGGGTCTCGGGTGTCGCCGCATGGCTCGATCCGGGCAACAGCGTCTGCTGGCTCGGCTTCCTGCAGGCCCTCTTGGGCGTCCACAGTCGCGTGGCGCTCGTTGCCGGTTCGGCGACGGCCGTCACGACGGCCGTCACGATCTCGCTCGTCTGGTACAAGGGCCGTCAAGACCCCGATCTATCGGCCCGGTTCGGTCTCGCCGCAATAGCGCTAATATTAATGCAACCCCACGCCATGTACTATGACATGGGCCTCATACTCTTCACCTATGCCATTTGCCTCGCGCAAGAGAAGGCGCCCGTGAAGCGCATGGGGCTCCTGTGGCTCCTCGCCCCCCTCCAGATCGCCGGTAATGCGCTGGGATTCAGCCCGCTCTTTTTCCTGCTGGTCCTGTCCGGTCTCATGGCCGCGCATGTGTTGCTGCCCGGGGACTTATTCCAATTCTAAATCAAAGCGATATCGAGGCGCCGAGGAAGGAGCGACGAAGATGTACAGTCGTAGTACATCGAGGAGCAGATGACGAAGGCAACAAAGATAGCGATGAGTTAGAATTGGAATTGAGGCTACGGTCCAAAGATGCGGCCCCAAGACAGCGTCTCACCGCGGCGGTCTAGCGTGTGACCGGCGCGGGCGGCCAACAGTCCCTCGGCTACCACCTCGAATCGGCCCAAAGCGCTCACGTGTCCGGAAAGGGCCATTCCCTCTTTCGTTGGGCCGCCCAGCCCCACATCCGCCGGGAATAGCCGGCCCGCATACGACCGAAGAAGCCCACCCTCCCGCTCCGCGCGGGCGTGCGGCCCTCCTTGGCGCACGGTTCTTCAGGGCTCCCTTCCTCTGGCACGGCGCTTGCTCACTTTTATCTTTGATTCCCGATAAGCAGGGCAAACGCATTTGGAAATCATCCACATATAGAGGCTAAGTAGCTTAAATACCTGATGATTTATATTTCTAGACTTCTATGGATAGGTGTGCTATCTACCTGACATCATTGATTTT
>JBEKJU010000068.1:0-13731 GCA_050011095.1 Syntrophorhabdales bacterium | reverse complement strand
GATAGCCGCCATAAGCGAGAAGCTCAACGAGATCGTGGGGATGTTCAAGCTGAGGGATCAAGAGAGCTTGGGGTGATACGCCATGTGGACCCGGCTGCGCACGGGTAATAGGTCGCTCAAGGCAGGCAGGACCAGAAATGGCCCTGCCTTTTTTCTCCTCTTTAACGATTGCCATGCTATCGCTCTGCCGGCCCACGGGCGACGCTAGCCCCACGGTCGCACTTTTTCGCCTCCGCCCTTTCCTTTTTATGAGGGGGTGGCCGGGGCACCCGCTTGCGGGTCGTGGCGAAGCCCGTGGAGGGGGCGACGCTAGCCCCACGGTCGCACTTTTTCGCCTCCGCCCTTTCCTTTTTATGAGGGGGTGGCTCCACGGGCGAAGCCCGTGGAGGGGGCGACGCTAGCCCCACTAATTGAAATGTTCTTCCAGCCAGTCCCTGATCTCGTCGCGGATTTTCCTGAAAGGCTCGATCTCCCCGTCGGATTCCAGGTCCGCCAGATTTTTGAACGTGCCGTGTATGACGCTCGGCGCGGAAGGGAAAAACGGGTGGAGGGCGCAGCAGTGGAAACACCCTTTGCACGCGAATCCCTGATCGGGCAAAAAAGGGCACGGCCCTTTCGGGTCGCCGCACACCATGGCTATGCAGTCGAAGCGCACGCCTACGAAGGCCTCGATGCCTTTTGCGGATTGGCCGGATATGTCAATGCCAAGCTCGGCCATGGCGCGGACGGCCCCCGGGCTCAAGGTCTCCGGTCTGATCCCCGCGCTGAAGGACTCGTACTTATCGCCGTGAAGGGCCCTGAGAAGACCCTCGGCCATCTGGGAGCGGATTGAGTTGCACGCGCAAAAGAAGAGCACCTTTTTCCGCTCGGGGCGGTCATCCTTGGCGATGTTTTCGTTCCGGCCCATGCGATAGTATAGCATAAAAGCCGGTATCAGATTACGCCCATCCGTCCCTGGGGAAAGAGGATACAGGCCACAAGACCGTTTCACCCGAATCTTTGCGCTTTCACGGCGAGGTCCGCCCGGATCCCGGACGGGTGAGGGTTCCAGCCTTCCACCTCACGGGTGATCCCTGTTCTCGAGCACGCGGCTGATGCTTTCCGCCAGCTCGCTCCGCGAGACCGGTTTCATGATAAATTCCCGTATGCCCAGGTCCTTCACTATTTCGCGGTTAATTATCTCGCTGTAGCCCGTGCAGAGAATGATGGGAATATCGGGCCTGAGGGCCATCAGCTCCTTGGCCAGTTCTGTCCCCGTCATATGGGGCATGGTCTGATCTGTAATAACGAGATCGAAACGGCCCGGTCCCCGGCTGAATATCTTGAGGGCCTCGAGCCCGTCGCGGGCGGAGTGGACCTCATAGCCAAGACGCCTCAGCACGGACGTACCCATCTCTATGATCGCATCCTCATCGTCTATCAGAAGTATCCGTCCCGTCCCCGAACCGGAGTCGGAGGCGGTCTCGACCTCGTCGGCATAGGCGGTCCCTTCCCTGGAAAAGTAGACATCGAAGACCGACCCCCGGCCGGGGGTACTCTTCGCTGTTATGGCCCCGCCGTGGCCCTTCACGATCCCGTGGACCACCGCAAGGCCCATCCCCGTCCCTTCGCTGGGGCTTTTTGTCGTAAAGAAGGGCTCAAAGATGCGATCGAGCACCTCGGGGGTCATGCCTTCGCCAGTATCCGATATCGACATTTTCAGGTACGGCCCCTGCTCCATGCCGAGGCAGGGCGCCCCGTTTTCCAAGTCGACCTCAATTTCGGACAGGCCCACTTCGAGCACGCCTCCCTTGATCCTCATGGCGTGTCCCGCATTCGTGCAGAGGTTCATGAGCACCTGGTGTATCTGGGTGGGCGACGCGAAGATAACCCCCGATTCCGCCTCTATCCGCTCCCGGATCTCGATGGTCGAAGGCAACGACGCCCGAAGCAGCTTCAGCGCCTCCCTGATAATGAGACCGAGTTTGAAGTGTTTCCGCTCCTCCTCGTTTTTGCGGCTGAAGACCATTATCTGGCGGACCAGGTCCCTTCCCCTCGTGGCGGCCTTCAGTATCTGGGCCGCGTAGTTCTTCGCCGGGTGATCCTCCGGGATATCCTCAAGGGACATCTCGGAAAAGCCGATGATCGCGGAAAGGATGTTGTTGAAGTCGTGGGCGATGCCCCCGGCGAGCGTCCCGATGGCCTCCATCTTCTGCATCTGCCTGAGCTGACGTTCGAGTCTTACTTCCTCTGTCACGTCCCTCTCGAGGGCCACGTAATTGACGACCTTGCCCGATTTGTCCCGCACCGGGGTGATCGTCGTCTCGGCCTCGTAGGTCGACCCGTCCTTCTTTCTGTTGGAAATGCGCCCCGTCCAGACGCTCTTCATGCTGACCGTGCCCAACATGCCCCGGTAGAAGGTCTCATCATCTTTCTTGTTGCTTTTCAAGAAAGCGGTCGTCCTGCCCCGGACCTCTTCCCTGTCGTAGCCGCTGATGCGAAAGAAGGCCTTGTTGGCATACTGGATCTTGCCGCTTTTGTCGAGGATGATGACGCTCTCCGCCGCCTGCTCGATGGCCGTGGCGAGCCTGACCAGTTCCATCTCGACCTGCTTGCGCTCCGTGATATTCCGGGCGATGCACTGGATGCCGACTATGGCCTCTCCCTCGCATATGAAACGGGCCCGCACCTCAAGGTTTATGACCGATCCGTTCCCCGCGACCGCCTCGAACTCCCAGGGCTGCTCTTCGAGGACGCGCGGTCTATTTGCCAGCGCCTTTTCGATGAGCAGAGAGGCGGAGCGCGCGCTCTCAGGCGTGAATATTCTGAGGAAACTCTTTCCCATGACGCTTTCCGGCTCGAATCCCAGTTCGCGGTACGTCGTCCGGTTCGCCGAGGTAAAGTGGCCCCGGAGGTCTAACGTGAAGATGATGTCATTTGCGTTTTCATAGAGGTCCAGATATTTCGCCTGCGATTCCTGGAGCGTTTCAACGATCTGTTCGAGGCGGTCCTTTGCCTGCTTCAGCGCATTCTCCGCCTGCACCCGCTTTGAGATATCGGTGACGATCATGCAGACCCTGGTATCGTCGTCCGTGATCTGGGCGCTCCCCGACAGATAGACCGCGAACCTGCCTCCATTCCCCGCAAGGAGGACCACCTCCGCCTGGGCCTGGCCGTCCGCGCTCTCTTTGAGCACGTTTTCGAAGAGCCCCCGGTCTTCCCCGCTTACGAGGCGAACGAAGGGCGAACCGACAAGCCTTTCGGGCACGATCCCGATCATCCGTGAGAATCCCCTGTTGCAGTATAGAATAGTGCCGCCCGACGAGAGGATGAGGGCGCCCTCCGTCATCGTTTCGACGACGACCCGGTATTGCGCGTCCGATGCCTGATCCGCGTTCGCGCCTTTGCCGTGGTCTTCACGGGACGGGCCGGCCTCGATCTCGAAGTCGAAACTCCCCTGCGTCCCCCTCCCACGAGAAGCCGGACCGCAAGACAGATCCTGCCGTACCGGTCCCGTGCAGCCGGTGCTGCAACGGGCCATGGCATCTCCACCGGCCCCATTCGTGTATTCCTGCATTTTATCCCGTGGTTTTTCTTCGATCCGCAGGGCAGCCATTTTTCGCTCAACCTCCTTTCCGGAGTCGCATTCTTCCAGGGTCGGACTTCTTGCCTGCCACTACCGGTTCTCAGGTATGCTGTTACGCATCGACCGGGCCGCCTTCAGCGGAAACCACCATCTTTTTCGTCTTCTTTTTGTTCAGGAAGCCTTTATGAAAAACCACGTCGCCGGTCGGTCCGAAAACATTTCTATTGTGCCATACTATTTGGAAATGTCAAGCTTTTTGCATCTTGCGGGTTTCCTGGATGGCAACGGCCGCGCCCGGTCACCGGTCCTTGTCGTAGAGGGGCGACATGCCCCTCAAGAATTCAACACTCCTCGTGAGCGCCCCCACCGTCGTCTCCACTTCATCCACCGTATTGTACATACTAAAGGAGAAGATGAGGGTCCCCTGGGTCGAGTTGTAGTCGCGGCCGATGGCGGTGAGGACGTGGGATGCCCTGAGCGAGCCGCTCGCGCAGGCGGACCTGGTGGAGATGCAGATCCCCTCCTCATCGAGCATGAGGACAATCGATTCCCCTTCCACGTATCGGACCGAGCATGAAACGAGGTGGGGAAGGCTCTTTGTCGGATGGCCATTAAGAAGGATGTCGCCGATTTGGGCTATACGGCCCGTCAGGGCGGTCTTGAGGCCGGCGAGGTATCCCATCCTGTCCGACATCCCGCTCGCGGCGAGCTGGGCCGCCTTGCCCATGCCGACGAGGCCGATCACGTTCTGCGTCCCCGCCCTCAGGTTGTTTTCCTGGATGCCGCCGTCGAGGATAGGGGCGATCTCCGTGCCCGTCCGCACGTAGAGCGCGCCGACCCCAGGCGGTCCGTAAAACTGATTGGCCGCCATGCTGAGGAGATCGACGTTAAGCGCGTCCACATCGATGGGGATCACCCCCGCGGAGGCAACCGCGTCGGTATGGAATATGACGCCCAACCGGTGCGTAATCTCCCCGATTTCCCCTATCGGCTCGATGGTGCCGATCTCGTTGTTCGCGTGCATGATGCTCACGAGTATCGTCTCGTCCGTGATGGCCTTCTCCACGTCCGTGGGGTCGACGAGGCCGTACTCGTCAACGGGCACGGCCGTGACGCGATAGCCCATTTTCATAAGCGTCCTCAAGGAGCGCAGGACGGCCTGGTGCTCGATCACCGACGTCACGATATGGCGTCCCTTCTCCCCCATGGCGAGGGCCACCCCCTTCAGCGCGTGGTTGACCGATTCGGTCCCGCCCGAGGTAAAGACTATTTCCGGCCTTTGGGCGTTGATGAGACGGGCCACCTCTTCCCTTGCACGTTCGAGGGCCTCCGTGGCCTCGTCTCCCGCCCTGTGCTGACTGACGGGGTTGGCGAAGCCCTTCTCCATGTAGCGGATCATGGCCTTCTTCACCTCAGCGTGAAGGGGTGTCCCCGATATGTTGTCGAGATAGATCATGGTCGGCATCCTCGTGCGGTCCGGCGGGTAGCCGTGCCTTCACCGGCCTCCCTTAAGTATAACCCCTTTTGGCCCGCCCTTCAAAAGCCCCGCCGCCGGCGCTGCCGCCATCTCCGTTGCCCGCCGCCGGACGGATCACCGCGATATGGCGAGGGCCTGATTTCCGGTGAACGAAACCCGATGGCGTCTCCCGTCCGCCCACGATTTCCATAAAGCCCCGGTGCTTTATAGTATACTATATAAGGTGCCGGGCCATGATCGAGCTGAAGGGACAGATAGAAAGGATCACCTATGCCAACGAGCAGAACGGCTATACCGTCGCCCGGATGAAGGTGGAGGGGAGGGCGGGTGTCGTCACCATCGTGGGAAGCCTCCCCGGCCTTGCCCCCGGTGAGGTGGTGAGGCTCACGGGCGAGTGGCAGAGCCACGCCCGCTATGGTGAACAATTCAAGGTCGTCTCCCACGAATCGGTCGTTCCCGCCACCGTCTCCGGCATAGAGCGCTACCTGGGCTCTGGCATGATAAAGGGCATCGGTCCCGTCATGGCCAAAAGGCTCGTCTCGGCCTTCGGGAAGGGCACCTTGGAGGTGATCGAGGATGATATCGCGCGGCTCACGGAGGTCGAGGGCATAGGGGAAAAGCGGATCGCCATGATAAGGGGCGCCTGGGAGGCCCAGAAGGAGATACGGGATGTGATGGTGTTCCTCCAGGGGAACGGCGTGAGCCCGGCCTACGCGGTGAAGATCTTCAAGCAATACGGCAGGGAGTCCGTCCCCATCGTGCGCGACAACCCCTACCGTCTCGCCGAGGATGTCTTCGGGATCGGCTTCATCACGGCGGACAAGATCGCGGAAAACGTCGGTATCGCGAAGGATTCCCCTGTCAGGGCGAGGGCGGGCATCCAGCATATCCTTAATCAGCTCTCCGACGAGGGCCATGTCTACTACCCCTTCGATCCCCTCGTCGAGCAGTGCGAGAAGACCCTCGGGATCGACCGGGGCATCATCGCGGATGCCATGGCCTCCGCCGAGGCCGACCGCCGCATCGTGATCGAGGAGATGGACGGCTACGGGGGGGAGGGCAAGGCCGTCTACCTCGTCCGGTTTCACGTCTCCGAGCACGGGATCGCCCGTCGTCTCACGGACCTTCTCGCCTTTCCGAGGCAGCTTCCCCTTATGGACAGGGCCTCCTTGATCGAGGCCGCGGAGAAGCAGCTCGGCCTCGCCCTTTCCGAACAGCAGGCGCACGCGGTAGGGGATTCGGTGGAACGGAAGGTGATGGTCATCACGGGCGGTCCGGGCACGGGGAAGACGACCATTATCAAATCGATCATCGCCATGCACTCGCGCCTAGGCCACAGGGTGATGCTGGCCGCCCCCACGGGCAGGGCGGCCAAGAGGATGAGCGAGGCCACCGGAGTCGAGGCGCGGACCATACACCGCCTCCTCGAATTCAGCCCCAAGGACGGACGGTTCAAGAAGGACGAGGAGAACCCCCTGGACGCCGACGCCTTCGTGATCGACGAGGCCTCCATGGTCGACACCATCCTTATGCACCACCTCCTCAAGGCCATACCCCTATCTGCTACGCTGATTTTCGTGGGCGACGTGGACCAGCTCCCGTCCGTCGGCGCGGGAAACGTGCTCAAGGATATCATCGACTCGGAGGCGGTGCCCGTGGTGCGCCTCAACGAGATATTCCGCCAGTCGGCCGAAAGCATGATAATCGTCAACGCCCACAGGATCAATAACGGCGAGATGCCGATCACGGGCAAGACGGGCCGGCCGGGCAAGACGGGCCGGCCGGATTTCTACTTCATTGAGGCGGAGGACCCCGCAGCGGCCCTGGAGAGGCTCGTCACGCTCTGCCACGAGGGGATACCCCGGACGTTCGGCTTCGATGCGATCAACGACATCCAGGTGCTGACGCCCATGTACAAGGGCACGGTAGGGGCGCTCAACCTGAATGCCGAGCTTCAGAAGAGGCTCAATCCGTCAAAAGACGAGATTGTCCGGGGCGGCAGGACCTTCAGGGCGGGCGACAAGGTGATGCAGATCAGGAACAACTACGACAAGGACGTGTACAACGGCGACATCGGCAGGATCAGGAGGATCGACCGGGAGGAACAGGAGGTCTATGTCAGCTTCGACGGGAGGCTCGTGACCTACGACTTCCCGGACCTGGACGAGCTCGTCCTCGCCTACGCTACATCCGTGCACAAGGCGCAGGGCTCGGAATACCCCGCCGTCGTGATGCCCATCCTCATCCAGCACTACATCCTCCTCCAGCGGAACCTCCTCTATACGGGCATCACGCGGGGCAAGAAGCTGGTGGTGCTCGTGGGGACGCGGAAGGCCCTGGCCATCGCGGTGCGCAACAACCGGCCCCAGATGAGGTATACCATGCTCAGCCAGCGGGTGCGGCTGATGCGGCATTTCTGAAATCCACCCATTCACGGCGAATCGTGACTATCGCAAAACCGTTAGGGTCGGAATTTTCCGATAATATCCCTGGGACATGTGCGGAATTTTCCGACTGGGTGAAACGAGAAAGCACCAGCCTGGGGTTTCCCCCCCGGGCGTTTCAGCCCCGATATCGAACCTCGGCATCCCTCGGCATCGTTCTCCGGCCCGTTCCTTTCCCGATTAATGCCTACGACCCTTGCTATTTCATTGTTCAGATCTACGATAGTCGTTTCACTCCCATGAGGCATGGAGGGATGAAACAGGGGTAACCACCCCTTCAGAAAGCAACCGGCCCGATTGTTGCAAAGGGAATGCCCCAAGGTACCCGGACGGGTAGAAAAGCGGGCAACTGTAAGGAGGGGAAATGGCAGAGAGCATCTCTTCACCTCACGATGCGGGCCGTGTCGTGAAGAAACGGATGCCTTCCGAGGCCGATCCACCGGCAAGGGGAGACTCGGCCGTGAAGAAACTTCAGGAACTTGATCGGCTGTTGGCGCAGTTCGACAACTATTTTCCCGGATTTACCTGGGCCGTCATACAACTAACGCAAGATAAACCGTGACTTTGGCGATTGGCTATCAATTCATGGTACTGCGTCGGCTCGTCGTCGCCCTGGTGCCCCGGCGAAGGCGTGGGCGGCGCGTTTAAATGCAACTCGGCATGAAAGAGGCCGTGGGATAACCCGCGCATGTCACTCGAAGTCACTGATGACTTCGAGCATAATGGCCTCATCGATCTTCTTGCATGAGTCGGCGAAGCCGATGAGGAGGGCGTTGTCGCACATCACATTGATGATGCGGGGGATTCCCCGGGAATGCATCCAGAGCAAGGACATGGCGCCCGGCGTAAACAGCCTGGATGCACTGCCGCCCACTATCTTCAACCTGTGTTCCACGTAATCCCTACACTCCATATCGCTGAGCGGTCCGATGCGACGCAGTAGGGCTATCCTCTGTCTGAGCCGGCTCAGGCCCGATGCATTGAACTTTGCTTCCAGCTCCGGCAGGCCGCAAAGCACTATCTGCAGGAGCTTCGTCGTGCGCGTCTCGAGATTCGAGAGAAGACGGATATTCTCCAGCACCTCTTCGGAAAGGTTCTGCGCTTCATCGATGATGAGAGCCACGATCTCGCCCGAGGCCGCCCGTTCGATCAAATAGTGTTTGAGCCGATCGATAAGGAGGAAGGTGTCCTCGTCCGTCACGGGTAGCCCCAGTTCCGACAGGATATTTTTCAACAGGCCCCTGTATGTCGTGCATGTGTGGAAAATGAAGGCTGTGTGCGCCTTCTCCCTGAGGTTGTCCGCGAGCAGGTAGAGGAGTGTCGTCTTGCCTGTCCCCACCTCTCCGGTGAGCATTACGAAGCCCTTCCTCTCCTTGAGGCTGTATACGAGTGCCGCAAGGGCGTCGCGGTGAGCTTCCGTAAGGTAGAGAAACCTGGGGTCGGGGGTTATGTCGAAAGGATTTTCAGAGAAACCGTAGTATTGGGTGTACATAGCTCCTAATGAATTGAATGATTAAACAGCTGAATAGTCAAGGGGCACTCAATTGCCACAACCGGCAGGCCGTTCAGAAAGAGCACGATATCCTGGAAGAGGTGGTGCCCGGTACCCGGGATGCGGATTTTGAGCTGAGCATCGAAATGCCCCAGGCATTTATCATTCGGAAAAATTACTTGACTAATTGCTGCAAGGCATGTGAATATATTCATTAGATAGCAGTCTCAAACCAAGACAAGGATAGGAAACGATGCAGCAGAAGGCATTGATGTTCGTTTCATCGGACTGAGAAACGCAGAGGGGGCCAGTGTGGCCTCCCAATGCGTCCGTGTCCGCCCTTTCTCCGCCCTGACCCATCTATCGCCTCCTGGGAATCCGGCGCAGAAAATGTGCGGCCGGATTTTCTATTTCACAGGAGGTTTCCACGTCAGATTACACACAAATGTGGTCGGATTGGGGACTTGATCCCAAGTCACATGACGCGATCCTTTTGATCCCGGGAGGGGCCTGCAGGGATACCTATCTCTCTCGGAAGGACCGTCAGGAAGGGATGAAGTACTTCGACTTCGTGGTGAGCGAGGTACACGACCCGAGGGTCAAAGAGCGCATGGACGCCAAGGCGGAAGGCCGCAGAGTAACAGGTTCATTCCGCGTCTTTGTGCCCGGAGAGCTGATTCTTGCCCTCGACGGAGTCTCCGTGGGCCTTTGCGTAGGGGGCGAGGGCTATCGGTGCGGGATTATCCTCGATATCAAGGAGATGATACAGGAAGTAATTTGGAGCAAGCACGGCTGGCCCGGCCGACCCTGACATTACGGGCACAACAAAATCTGATGAGGTAATGGAAAGTGGAAAAAGAACTGACGGAAAAGGAACAAATTGTGGAACAGGTTCGGAAAAGTCTCCCGGACAGTAATTTCGGCGATGTCATGGTTGTCGGTGGAGGGATCAGCGGCATCCAGGCCTCTCTCGATCTCGGCACCGCGGGTTTTAAGGTTTACCTGGTTGACGCGGCGCCGACCATCGGCGGCCACATGGCCCAGCTCGACAAGACCTTTCCCACGAATGACTGCTCCATGTGCATTGAATCCCCCAAGTTTGTTGAATGTAACAGGCACCCCAACATAGAGATCGTGACCTATACGGAAGTTGACCGTGTAGAAGGGGAAGCAGGAGACTTCAAGGTAACCCTGCTTAAAAAGCCCAGATACGTTGATGCGGACAAATGCACGGGTTGTACTAGTTGCGCGGAGTACTGCCCGGTCAGGTACCCCGATCGATTTAATCAAGACATATCGAAGAATAAAGCCGTCCATATATACTTCCCCCAGGCAATTCCCCTTAAGCCTTATATAGATGAAAGCTGCCTTTATCTTAAAGAGAACAAATGTCGTATTTGTGAAGGAGTATGTAAGAACAACGCCATAGACCTTAACCAGACGGGGGAGAAGGTAGAGGTAAAAGTTGGGGCCGTGATCCTGGCTCCGGGTTTTGAGCCCTTCGACCCCAGGGTGAGGGAGGAATATCGCTACGGAGAGTTCCGGAACGTAGTAACCAGTATGGACTATGAGCGGCTCTTATGCGCCACCGGTCCATATGAAGGTGAGATACTGCGCGCTTCCGACAAGAGGCATCCCCATAACATAGCCTGGCTTCACTGCGTCGGTTCGAGACAGGTTATCGAGGGCGGCAACAGCTATTGTTCGGCCGTATGCTGCACGTATACGCAGAAACAGGTGATTTTGACGAAAGACCATGACGGCGATGCCCGATGCACCATATTTCATAACGATATCCGTTCCTATGGCAAGGATTTCGAGCGATTCTACCAAAGAACGGAAAAACTTCCCGGGATTCGATTTTTCAGAAGCTACACGACAATAGTGAAAGAGGACCCGGTAACCAGGAATGTCACCATACGGTATTCCACGCCCGACGATGGAGTAAAAGAGGAAGAATTCGATATGGTGGTGCTATCCGTTGGATTGAACCCTCCTCGTGATTCTCAGAGCCTGGCGAATACGTTCGGCATCGAGCTTAATTCTCACGGATTCTGTAAAGTCAACCCCTTTAATCCCATGGAGACCTCTCGCCCGGGAATTTTTATAAGCGGCGCCTTCCAGGGTCCCGTAGATATTCCCGAGTCGGTGGTGACCGGATGCGGGGCCGGTTCCCAATGCGGTGAACTCCTTGACTACCGGCGGGGGAACCTGGCCAAAGAAAGGATATATCCCCCAGAAAAAGATGTCTCCCTCGATGCGCCCAGGGTGGGCGTCTATGTGTGCCATTGCGGGGCCAATATCGGAAGGATAGTAAATGTCCCTTCCACGGTTGAATATGCCTTGACCTTGCCCAATGTTGTCCACGCTGAAGAAAGCCTCTTCATATGTTCTACGGAAGCCGCCGCGATGTTGGCAAAGGATATCCGGGAAAGAGGGCTCAATCGCGTGATTGTCGCCGCCTGCACCCCCAGGACGCATGAGCCGCTGTTCCGGGACACCCTTCGGGAGGCGGGCATTAACCAATATTACTACGACATGGCGAATATCAGGGAGCACTGCTCATGGGTCCACTCTAAAGAAAAGGAGGAGGCCACAGAGAAGGCAAAGGATATAATCCGCATGTCGGTGGCGCGGGCCTGCCATCTGGAGCCCCTCCAGGAATTCGATCTGCCTGTCGACAAGAGGGCGCTGGTGGTCGGTGGAGGCCTGGCCGGCATGACTTCCGCCCTATCCATAGCCAACCAGGGACATGAGGTATACCTGGTGGAAAAGGATGCGGACCTCGGGGGAATAGCGCGAAGGATTCATTCCACCCTGGAGGGGCTGGATGTTCAGGCATATCTGAGCGATCTTATACGGAAGGTTTACCAGCACCCCTTGGTACATGTATATACCGATGCGACCATCACGGGGGCTACAGGTTATGTCGGGAACTTCGTCACCACGGTGAAGTCCGACAGAGGGGTCACGGAGATAAAACATGGCGCAGCCGTCCTCGCTACCGGCGCCGAAGTATACAAACCCACCGAATACCTTTATGGTGAAGACGACAGGGTAATGACCCACCTTGAACTGGAGGAGAAAATCGTCCAGGGAGACGAAAGGGTCGTCAACGCCCAGAGCCTCGTGATGATCCAATGCGTGGGCTGCAGAAATGAAGAGAGAAATTATTGCAGCAGGATATGCTGCAGCGAATCGATAAAGAACGCCTTGCTGCTAAAAGAGAGAAATCCAGGGATGGATATCTACATCCTCTTCCGTGATGTGAGAACCTATGGGTTCAAGGAGGATTATTACCGGGAAGCGGCTGGTAAAGGCGTCAGGTTCATCCGCTATGAGCCCGAGGATCAACCTCAGGTGGAAACCGGCGAGTCGGAGGACGGCCGGCCGGTTCTCAAGGTTATCGCGACGGATTTCATTTTAGGGAAGAAGCTTGAGCTGGATGCCGATATACTCGCCTTGGCTGCCGCTGTTATTCCCTCCGCGGACAGAAAGGAAATAGCCGGATTATTCAAGGTCACCCTGGGCCCGGATGAATTCTTTCAGGAAGCCCATGTCAAATTAAGACCCGTCGACTTCGGGGCGGAAGGTGTCTACCTTTGCGGGATAGCCCACTATCCCAAGCTTATGTCGGAGACAGTGAGCCAGGCCTATGGCGCCGCGGGCCGGGCCTTAACCCTCCTCGCGAATGATACGGTCGTCGCCTCCGGCTCCGTGTGCGAGGTGGATGAGGATAAGTGCATTTCGTGCGGGGCGTGTATCACCGCGTGTACCTACGGGGCGATTGATTTTTATGAGAGTCCGGCCGGCAGAAAGGCCAGGGTTACTCCCGTCCTGTGCAAAGGAGATGGGCTCTGTAACCCGAAATGTCCCACCCGGGCTATCTCATTGAAGCACTATACCGATGATGAGCTTTTCAGCCAGATTGTCGCGGCGATTCCAGAGGAAGAGATCATACAACAAATTGATGAAGCCGTTGGAGATGTATAGAAGCACGGGGATGAATAAAACCCGGATTGGCAACAAAGGAGGTTGGACAGAATGAGTGCAGGGTTTAAACCAAGGATATTAGGTATTATATGCAACTGGTGCTGTTACGGAGGGGCGGACCTTTGTGGAGTTTCCCGTTTTCAGTACCCTCCCTACATAAGGCTTATAAGGGTGATGTGCTCGGCCAGAGTCGACCTGGCTCACATACTTTTAGCCTTCTCAACCGGACAGGACGCGATGTTTGTCGGCGGTTGCCATCTTGACGACTGTCACTACATTACGAACGGAAATTACGATGCCCTAAGCGTGGTAACCATAGCCAGGAAGCTACTGGAGCACATAGGGGTGAACCCTGACCGGTTAAGGCTTGAATGGGTTTCCGCCGGCGAAGGAATCCGGTTCGCCAATATAATGAACGAATTCGGCAGGCAGGTGGAGGAGTTGGGACCTCTGGGCGAAAGCGAGGGAATCGACAAAGATGCATTAAAGTTCAGGCTTGAAGCGGTCAAAAAACTCGTTCCCTACATTAAGCTGGTGCAAACGGAAAGGCTGAGGGCACCCCGAAGCCTGAGGGTATCGGGAGAGCAGGAACAGCACTATCACAAATTTTTTAACAGCGATGAGGTAAGCAGGATATTTAAGGAGACGATCTTCGATAAGCTCGCCATGAGCGAGATTATGCTACTCCTCCGGGAAAGACCCCTTACGACGGGTAAAATCGCCGAGATGTTGGGCCTGACCCCGTCTGAGGTATCGAGGC
>JBEKJU010000067.1:0-18020 GCA_050011095.1 Syntrophorhabdales bacterium | reverse complement strand
GAGGGAGCTTCCCGTGGCGAGGTAAATCCGCTCGTCCAGGGGGATGTAGTTCGACGTGCCCTTGGATGTCGTGTTCGTCGCGAGGGTGAGGCCGATGGATCCGCCGGGGACCGTTACGCTTCCGTAGTCCTCGATCCTTCGCGCCGTGGCGTTGAAGGCTCCGCCGGGGGCGAGCGTGATCCCGGTGTCCCGCGCCAGGGTGATGGTCGTGTTGGCCGCGAGGGTGAGGGTGCTGAGGTCCGCGTTGTCCAACGTGGCGGCGGAGAGGACGGTATTATTGGAGGGCAATGGGGTAATGTTTCCCTTGGAGTTGGTCGGGGTGAAGTCCGGCGACAGCGGAGTGGTCTCGCTGCTCAAGGTAATGGAACCACCCTGGGGGTCGGAAGCAATCCCGCCCGTCACGGTTATGTTGAGCTTCCCGCCGGTCGCCTCGATATAGCCGGATTCCGACTGGTTGCCCGTACCGTTGACGGGGTTTGAGGCGCTCGTCTGCTGCAGGCCGTTTGTCGCCTGGCCGAGAAGGGTCCCGTCGAGGGCAACCGTCGACGCCTGGAGGGTCAGGGCGCCCGCGTTGCTCCCCACCGTGTACTGGGGCACGTATTTGTTCACCGGAAAGGCCCCGCCGTAGTAGACGCCGTCGTATTCCTCGGTGATTCCGAAGCGTGAATTGGTGAAGGTCTGCACGTTCAGTATCCGGTTATACGTGATGTCGGGTAAGGCGGCGCTTATGGAGTAGATGTTTGTCCCCGAGACGAGCACGGTCGTATCCAGGGCGCCCGCGGCGTAGGTGATCCCGCCCCCGGAGAAATCGACAACCGCCCCCTGTCTCTCGATGATGTCGCCCTTTGACCCGGTCACGTTGATGTTGACCGTGCCTCCCGCCGTATGCCGCTCCTCGGCGCTCAGGTCGAGGGCGGTGTAGGCCCCGGATACGTCTCCGATGGCCGAACCGGCAAGCTGGCTCATAGTGATGGTCGCCCCCTGGAGCAGACCCCCCTTCTGGGAAAAGCTGTCCCTGAGGTTGTAAGTATTCAACTGTACCGAGAAGAGACCGGCGCTTGCGGGCTCGTCGAGCCAGAGGCCGTTCACATTGATCGTGCTCCCCGATGCCAGATAGACCCGGTTCACGGCATCCATCGTCACGAGCCCTGAGGGGGCAATAATGGAGCCGTAGTGCTCGATAAGGCTTGGGTAGACATAAGGGTTTGCGGGATTAGTGGGGTCGAGGCCGCTCAGGGTGATACTGCTTTGTTCGGTGGTGAACGTGCTGTTGATCTTGTCGGAAGACGTGGAGACGGGTACGTCGATCAGGCTTCCGGGTCCGGTGGAGATCGTATTGGAGGCGAAGAGCTCCACGTGGGCGCCCTGCTGGACTGCGGTGACCGAGCGGATCACGCCGTCCTGGTTCACGATGTAGCCGTACATGCCGACGAGGCCGGTGTCGGCGGCAAGGTACCCGCCCGCCAGGTTCGTGGCGGTGGACCCCGAGGGGGGACTCTTGTCCATCTTTACGATCAGCGCGGTGCGCGTATCGCCGCCGGGATACTCATAGCTGGAACCACCGGAGTCCAGCTCCAGGCTGGTCCCCGCCACGAGCCCTATCTGGCCGCTCGGCGTCACGATGGCCCCGCTGTTATCCACCTGGGGGCCGATCAGGAAGACGGAGCCGCCCCCGCTTGCCGGCGTCTGGATGGTCCCGGCGTTCGACACGGCGCCGGGGGTAGCCGAGGAGCCGTAGAACGAGTCGGGCTGGCCGTTGATCTTGTAACCGCTGTTCGTATCAGCAAACGCGAGGAAGATGGTTGTGTTGGCGCTTGTGCTGGACCAGGTGTTCTTGAGCCAGTCATCGACATCGAGGTTGAGCGATGAGGCGACGAGGGTGTGGACGTTCACCTGCGAGCCGGGGGCGAAGAGAATGCCGTTCTGGTTGATCAGATAGACCTGCCCGTCCGCTTTGAGGGTGCCGAAGATCTGGCTCGGGCTCGCGTCCCATATCCGGTTGAGGGCGGCCCACGTCGCGTTGCCCTGCTGGTTGAAATAGACGGTGGCGTTCGATCCTATGTTGAATCTCCTCCAGTCGATGACCGCCTTGGGCTGCGTCTGCTTGATGGTCATGAAGTTGCCGCCGGTCGTGGTCACCGAGCCCACCCCCTGGACGATGTCCTTCAGGACGGGCACCGTGTTCGCGCCCACGGCAGGGAGCGTCGACGCGATTGTGCCGTAGAATCCCGGGATGGCAACCCCCCCCGCCCAAAGGAGGGACGGGACCACCATCAGGCTGCCCATGACCATCAGCAACGCCCTTCGGATCATCTTTTTATCCCCCTCAAGAAATGAACCCCCATCAAAACTGCACACCCGTCTTGAAGTACCAGTGTTCGCTGTACCTGCTCGTCTGGCTCGTCGCCACGAGGGGAAAGGCCAGATCGAGCTCATAGTAGAAATTCTTGTAGGCGGTCCCCCGGAGCCCGGCTCCCGTGCCCTGAAGATCGTTGGTCGCCCTCTGGGAGGGGAGGGGGTTTATCACCTCCAGCCAGGCGTAGTCGTAAAAGATATAGGGCGTGACCTGTATCTTCTTCAGGCCGAGGAGAGGCCCCAGGTCGGGCGCGGACAACTCCGTGGTCCCATGGAAGGCGTCATCCCCCATGACCTCCGCCTCATCATAGCCCCGCACGTTCATCATGCCGCCGGCCAGGTACTGCTCGTGCGAGATGAGCGGCTGGTCGGCGATCTGGCCGTCCAGCTTGAGGAAGAGGCCCATACCCGCCGGGAGCTTCACATCCCTCTCCACTCCGGCCGTTAGGTAGAGATAGTTCCCCCTGGTCTGGTACCGGGCATCCTCGAACTGCTCCACGTTCGAGACCAGGCTGCGGACGGCCACGTTAAGGCCCGCGCTGAAGCGGGTGGCGCCCCGCGCGTCCGGCAGGGAGGAGCTATAGGAGAAGAGGAGGGGCGCGTACCTCACCGGCACCGGCACGCCCCCACCGGTCATGAAGCCCGTGGTATCCTTGAAATCCTTGTAGTCGATGCCGAGGGTCACGTTGTGCGCATATGCGGCGTAGGGGGCCAGGGGGATCACGTACCGGAGCCCCAGGATGCTCCCCTTGCCGTTGATGAGGAGGCCCTGACCGAAGACGGTGGTATTGCTGTCCGACTTGACCCCGTAGACGGCTATCTGCTGATCGCGCATCCAGGGGGCGGGGAGCGTATAGGAAAGGGCGTACATCTTTACCTGCCCGGTATCCTCGGGAGAGACCTGAAACTGAGCGGAAACGGAATGGTCCATCTGCCATAGGTTGTCGTACCGGAGCATGGCGTTCAGCCGCAGATCGGTGGTATTCTGGGTGGCCCGGTTATTGAGCTCCAGATTTCCATGGAGGGGGAGCTGGTCTTCCACCTTGAGGTCCACGTCCGTCAGGCCAAGCTCCGTTCCCGGTGAAAGGCCGGGGGAGACCTTCAGGTCCTGGCCACGGTTGACATACATCAGATCCTCCTGCACCGCGGGTACGTAAAGGACCTTGCCCGGCGCAAGGGAGGGGAGATCGCGCAGGATCTTCTCCTGGGTGAACCACCGGTTTCCCGAGACCCGGACGTTCCCGATCTTGCTCTCGATCACCTGGAGGATGATCCTTCCCCCCTTTACCGTCTGCTCGGGGAGGTTCACGAGCACCGCGGGATAGCCCGCGTCGTGGTACATCTTTTCCAGGGCGTCCCGGGCCTTCTCCACGTCCCCGGCGGTCTTGCCCGGCCCCTTGTACTGCTGCAGCAGGTCCAGGATCTTCTTTCCCGGCATGATGGTGTTCCCTTCAACGGTAAAGGAGAGCACCTCGAAGGTGACCGCCTCTTCGGCGGCATGTGTCGGGTCGGCCGGGAGGAGAAGACAGACGAGGGAGAGGAGAAGAAGGGCCGGCCATATGCGCAGTCCCGGCAGGATAGGGGAGGTGCGCACCATAAATCCAGATCACCAGGGCCTAAAAGCCTGATCGCGCATCACCGGGACGTCCGTTTCCTTAACATTTCTTCTCGGATAAACGCATGGAAGAACTCCCTCGACCTCTTAGGGCTTTTTGTCCGCCCGCTTCGTTGCGAAAAGGTCATGTACATCCAGTACATTTGGCCTTTCCGCGCCTCGCCGATCAGCCAAAAATCCTTCGCCATCTGACTCATTTATTTCCTTCCGAGCCCTTATTTCGCGGCTTTCACGGCCGGCTTCACCGGCTCCACCAGGATGTCGCAGGAAAGCGGCTCCCCCCCGAAGGGATGGCCGTAGTCGATGCTGATAAACCGGTCGTCGACGCCAACGACGCGCCCCACGAGTCCCCCGGTCCGCACGAGGTCTCCCGGATGGGCGTCGATGGTGATCTCATAGTGATCCGCCAGTTCTTTTACAGTCCCTTTTCCTAAAGGCGTCGCGACCCTGGACCCGGCCTCGGCCGAGAACCGGACGACCACCTCCTTTTTCGTGACCGAGGCGACCTTGCCCGGCACCGCGGGGTCGATGGTGAAGGGCTGGCCCACTTCAGGCGTCCTGCCTGTCCGGGACTTATAGTCCTCCAGGGCAAAGCGCATCTCTTTCGCCCTCTGTCTCACCCGGGCCATCTTGAGGAAGTATTCGTCCTTCTTCTGCTCGGGCCGGCGCTCGGCCTTGATTTCGCGGGTCTGCTTTTCACCGGTCCGCATTCCGACGATCGCCCCGGAGAGCCGGGCGAGGATCTCCTCCTCCATGCTTCTTTCCTGGCCGGGGGCTGGGGTCTCGCAGGGCTGGCCTGCCGTGATCGCAATGGGGGTATTCACGGTCCTTGGCACGAAGATGGCGGATTTGCGCAAGGAAGGGTCGGCGGCGACCGATTGATACGACGACGCGGCGAGGTCGCCGTTCTTGAGACGGCAGGTAAAATGGACGGCCGCCTCGTCTCCGGCTCTGACGCTTTGTCCCTCCGACCGTGAAGGGACAGGACAGGAGAGCATAAGTACTGCCATGATAAGAGCCGGGAATATACGGCGACGCCAATTCTTGTCAGAAACCATCAGGGTCCTCCAATTCGCTCCTGGTTATTGCAAGGCTCCGCCCGCTCCCCTTTCACGGGGGTGTCCCGTCATACCGGAGTCGCCTCGTCGCAGTCACGTGCCCCGGACAAGCCTCCGGGGTCCGGCATTTTTGAAATGCAGGCGGAAAGCTACTGAGCAAAACGCAGCCCAACCGGATCGTTTTCGCCCGCCGCTACGCTCGGCTTCCATCATCAGGAATTTGTCCTGGGGGTCAGTGCCCTGTAAAGGCATGCGCTACCGTGCGGCCAGCGCGTGGCAAGGCAGATAAATACCCCGGGTTCTCCTGTATGTCGAGCGGCCGGCACCCTTCTTCGGGCAGTGCCTTCCTCTCCTGAAAACGACGGGAAGTTAACTATAATTGCGTATAACAATAGTTATATAGGATAGGAGATAACGGGAAGTCAAGATATTTTTTCAGTCTGCCGGTTTTGCCGTTACCCCGACGCCATGTCCAGAAGCTGCTTCTTCCATTCCGCGATCTCGGTGGGGTGGACCCGGAAGCGGGCACCTAATTCCACGAGGGTCTGCTCCCCCTTGTGAGCTTGTAACGTCCGGCCCTTGCCGCTACGTCCGACATCCGATGTATACCGGGGGCTTTATCGCGACAATCGGTTCGGCGATTGTCTGCGGCGGCGCTTTCATCTTCCTTCCGGTCATCCTCGGTGCCCTTTTTATCTGGCGGATGGACGCGGAAGACAAGCTTATGGCGCGGCAATTTCCAAACGAATACCCTGATTACAAGAAACGGACGAAGGCGTTGATTCCCTTCTTGTGGTAAATGAGTTCAGAAACAAAAGCTTCGAGAAATCGGAGTTTTCTGATTCGGCAGGAAGACGGTGGGCAGTCCACAGCAGGAACAGGCCATCTTAGAGATCGGCCGGAGAGCGATTGTCGGGACGGGAGGGCCTCCCCGGCTTAGGGCCGCATCTGGACACTCCCTGTCGTGAAGGGGAAAACGAGACTCAATGTCCTTGTCGCCCTGACACCCCAGTTCTACGGGCGGGGGGCCAGTTTTTTCGACAGGCGCTTCGTCTGGCCCTATAAGGGGATTATAGTGGGGACCGACCCCGTCGCAACCGACGCGGTCGGCGCCGAGCTACTGCGCCTGAAGAGGATCGCGAGCTTCGGAGAGGACAGGCCTCTCGATGTGGAGCCTATCCACATTGCCGAGGCCGACAGGAAGTACCATCTCGGCATAAGCGACCTCAGCCGGATACGGATCGTAAAGGTCGGGTGGATGGACGAGAGCCTCGTGTAATAATCCGGTGACGGGGCTCCATCTTTGCGGGTCGGCCCGTTGAATACCGACGCGCGGTAAGGCAAACGTGAAAACCAGGCCGTCCAAAAGGACGCCTTGAACGGAGACGCATGAAGCGACGCCGGATCCCTGAAGTATTCTCCGACTACGTCTGACGGTGGTGCTATTTCAGTACGGTCCGTACCGACCGGCTGGCGAAAGAATATAACAATTGAAGATGGCGGTGGCTTCCACCGGAGCGGGAGAAGAGACCTTGAAGATGCTTTCCACCAGCGTTCCGCTCGGCAGGCTCAGGACACCTGATGAGATCCAAGGCCGTCGTGTTTCTCACATCCGCCTTCGCCCGATGCAGAGGTCTGGGACCATGTGAGGGGGAAGACGGGCTGATTTCAGCTGATTGAAGCAAGGAGGCACTCATGGCAGCGATGACGATGAAGGCAGTCAGGATGCACCGATACGGCGGCCCCGAAGTGCTGGTCTACGAGGATGCACCACGTCCCGAGCCGGGAGAGGGCGAGATTTTGATCCGGGTCCACGCAGCGGGCGTGAACCCCCTGGACTGGAAAGTGAGGGCGGGGCGTCTCAAGGATCGGCTGCAGCATAAGCTTCCTTTGATCCCCGGATGGGACGTCTCCGGAGTGGTCGAATCACTCGGTCCGGCTGTAGAGAGCCCCCAAGTCGGAGAACAGGTATTTGCGCGTCTCGATACCAGGCGGGATGGCGCCTACGCCGAATATACGGTATCCGACGCCCGCATCGTGGCCAAAAAACCGTTGTCCATCGACCACGTCCTTGCGGCGTCTGTTCCACTCGCAAGCCTGACGGCGTGGCAGGCCTTGTTTGAAGCGGGACAGCTCGTGCCGGGGCAGCGCGTCCTGATCCATGGAGCGGCGGGCAGCGTAGGCGCATTCGCAGTACAGTTCGCGAAGCAGAAAGGTGCGTGGTCGCGGCCGCCATAAGGGGTGCCGACAGGGAGTATGCATCGACCCTCGGGGCGGACGAGGTGGTGGACTACGAAGCAGCCCCCTTCGAAGAGGCGCTGTCGCCGCTCGACCTCATTCTCGATGTCATCGGAGGGGAGATTCAGGAGCGTTCCGTGAAGGCCCTGGGTCGGGGTGGAATTCTGGTGTCAACCGTGGGTATCCATGTTGCCGGGCAGGCAACATCCCGAGGCATAGAAACAAGGGATTTCCAGGTCCGATCAGACGGCTAGCAGCTCTCCGAAATTGCCAAGCTGGTAGATGCGGGGAAGTTAAAGCTCAATGCGGGAACGGTGTTGCCTCTTAACAAAGCGAGGGAGGCACATGAGCTGGTCGAGTCTGGTCGGGCCAAAGGTAAGGTGGTACTGAAAGTGAGGGATTAAAAAACCGTTTATCCGGACAATGCTCACGGGTAACCATGCGATTTATGTGTCGCAGCCCAAACTTGTAGCCGCGGTCATCGCCAAGGCCGCCGGTGGCGCAAAAGTGGCGTTGGTATGTCTTTTTCAAAACTCCTCAAGTCGGCCACAACACGGGCGCGAAGAACAGCAGGTCGTTTCATACATAGGAGATCGTTATGTTAGTGCAAATAAAGCACAATCTCTTCTCGCCGGTTCAGGTGCTTGCGTTGCGTTGATGTTGCAAGACAGCCCTTTCTTTGTATTGATAATCCTTATATCTATGGGTCGGAGTACAGACTCTCCTTGCAGGTGCTGTCTCACCTGAGCTTCCTTAGTGGTGATTTAGGGGTTCGAATTAGAAGTCCAATACTTCACGCGGCAATTTTGAGAAGGCGCGGGGAATGACTCGAATCTTCTCGTATCAGTTAGGACTGCATCCCCTATCTCCCGTGGTTATATTAGCCGTATTGAGATGGATCGATAACCATCAGGGAGGCAAGGAATGAATACATACACAATCCGTCACGAAGTCGGGATCAAAGCGTCACCGGAAGCCATTTATCAGGCATTAACGGAGCCAAAGAAACTCGCGGGGTGGTGGACCTCCGATACCCGCGGCAACGGCTCGGAGGTCGGAGACGTACTTGAGTTCTGGTTCGGAGACTTTTGTCAGAAGTTTGAAGTCATAGAGCTTCAACCGGGCAAACTCGTTCGCTGGCAAGCGGATAGGAAAGAAGGCGTGGATGAATGGGCTGGAACTGAGATAGCCTTTTCTCTGAGCGCCGACGAAAAACAGTGTTGGGTCCATTTCAGTCATTCGGGCTGGCGGAGCGATACCGGAATCCTCCCTCACTGCTCCACAAAATGGGCGGTTTTCATGTTGAGTCTCAAGGACATTTTGGAAAAGGGCAAAGGGCATCCGTATCCCAACGACGTACAGATTAATCACGACTAACCTTAGCTACGATATCTCCGGGCAGGTTTTCAAGCGAGACATCACAGCAGTGGAGAAACAACATTGGGCAGTTGGAACCAAAGGAGGTCAAGATGAGAAAGGTTCAGGCAATTATGGTAATTGCATGTTTATTGCTATTTTCACTCATTGCAAGCGCGGAAGATAAGCAAACCCCCAAGGTGACGAATAGGATCGAGCCGTTGCCGCGCGACTTAGAAATCCAACTGGCCCTTAGCGCATTGCCGCCGCACCTCAGAGACAATGCAACCGTATATGTTCTAAACCCCGACAAGGGCTTTGAAATTGCCCGCAGGGGCACGAATGGATTCCACGCCTTTGTTGCCCGAACAGGCGACGATACGTTCAGGGGATCCTGGCCCCTTACGGGATATAGAGATGATATTCTCTACCCTGTTTCCTTTGATAGCGCCGGTGTCAAGGCACAGATGCAAGTCTTTTTTGACGCGGCAGAGATGCAGGCCAAGGGGACTCCTCCCGGAGAACTAAAGAAAATCATCAAAGAGCGTTACAACACAGGATACTATAAAGCGCCTGTGCGAGCCGGCGTTTCATACATGCTGTCTCCAGTACTGAGGACGTACGCAAACCCGGAGGAAAACGGCGAAAATGTCCCCACCCTTAGCATACCGCACGTGATGTATTACGCCCCCTATGTCTCCAACGAAGACATAGGTGGTGGGCCACTCGGTGGCATGTATCCTTTTGTCATAATGCCGGGCCCGCATGGATACATGATCCAGCTTCTGGGCCTGACGGAAAGAGCAGCTATTGTTAAGCAGTACCAAGAGATGCTCGGGCGTCTTTGCAATATCAAAAAAGCATGGTGTTTGCCAAAATCTAACGGACCGTACTATTAATCAAGACTATGAAGAGGTGCGGGCACAACTCTGCAAAATCAAAGAAGTGTGGTGTCTGCCAAAAGATCAAGGTCAATATTGACGCCTGTGCAGGAGGCGGAGGCCGCGGGGTGTGGACCTTCAACAACAAACGAGGGACACCCGTGCCCTATGAGGACACCGATGAACAGCGGCCGTTGCATCCTGGCCGTGACTGTCGGCCGTATGCTGCTGCTTCCTGGAGATGACTATTCGATAAGTCTGGTCGTTATCCTCCCTTTCGAAGGGAAATCATCAAATCTTGATGCAGCCGAATCCTGATTCTTTGTACGCCGTGGCCCGGTCGAACGCTTTCTCCTTGAAGATTTCCATCAGCGGTTTCGTGAGCCAGCAGATCTACCCCAAGAATGGCAAGATGACGCGATAATGGCGGATACGGTCGAGACCGTACCCGCCATCATTTACTGAAAGGTCTGCGGACAGTATCCGGACGGGAATCGCCCACGAACACCTTGCTTCGCCTACCCTTGCTCATTACGATAGTATCATGGCATTCCTTTGTAGTGCTCAAGGGGGTGTCCTGTGAAGCTCTATGTCGGGACAAGCGGCTACGCGTATAAAGAGTGGAAGGGCAGCTTCTACCCCGGAGACATGCCCCCGAAAGAGATGCTTCCTTTTTACGGACGCCGCTTCAACGCGGTCGAGATCAATAACACCTTCTATCGCATGCCTGGTGTGGAACTGCTCCGCGGATGGGCAGACCGGGTTCCGGAGGAGTTCGTCTTCGCAATGAAGGCGCCCCGGATCATCACCCACGTCAAACACCTTAAGCACGCGGAGAAAGAAACGGAGCACTTATTGGCGACTGCGGCGGTTCTGGGCAGCAAGAGGGGTCCCCTCCTCTTTCAACTACCGCCGACGCTCGGGATTGATATCTCCCGGCTGGAGGCCTTCCTCAAAGTCCTTTCTCCCGACACCGCGGCGACCATGACGGCCTTCGAGTTCCGCCACCCATCATGGTTCTCTCCGGAGGTCTTCGGTCTCCTTAGAGAGTGGCAATGCGCCCTCTGCGTGAGCGACCGGGACCCTGCCGCCCCTCCACCCGACCTCGTCCGGACCGCCCCATGGGGCTACCTCCGGCTCCGCCGGCCCGGTTATTCCGACGCCGACCTTGCACTTTGGCACGAAAAGGTCGTGGGGCAGGGATGGGAGGCCGCCTATATCTTCTTCAAGCATGAGGACAGGGCCGAGGGCCCGGCACTGGCAAGGCGTTTCCTCGATCTGGCATGCTTATGAACCGCGGATGGTGGGCGGCAACCGAGTCCAGGCAAGTACGAACGCCAGTACGTGGTTGGAAGGTATTTTTGTGACAGACGTAATCTTCACCCGGCTGCGAATGGTCGCCGGCGAGGTTCCCTTCCTCCTACCAAGAATTTGACCTCTGATGGTCCTTAGAGGCTTTCGACTGGTATTCAATAATGCCGGTTCGCCATCGTTTGTCTAATGTCCATACTTTTTTCTCACGGAACGGCAGGGTTTTCCGACCGTTCGGGGCGGGACACGGGACTTTTTAGCATTTTGTCGCATAAGGGGAATTTCTTTCGACCGAAGAGGAAGCTCCTGTCCCTTCGTGTCAGAAAAGTCCATCCCTGACAAAAATCGTTATTACTTAACTTACTTAACAGATATTTAACTTGAACTTTGTTATACTTTGTGATTAAAATAAGACGTCCTGAATCTCTGATAAAGCCAAACCATGGGCGACCATGGGACGGAAAGCGAACGGGTCTCAGAACAGCCTCTGTGATCGTCACCCGCCAGACAGCCGAGCCGCCGGACAGGAAGAATTTCTGTTCAAGGAGGCTTCGTACGCAATTTGGTTTGCAACGCAGCACGATCTGAAGAAGCGGGTCCCCATCGGGTCCTATACCAAACGGAGGCAGAGCATGAAGAAAGCTGCGATTTCAGTAACACTTCTTTTGTGGCTGGGAGGCCTTGTGTGGCTCGCGGCACCAGTAGCACCCGCCCATGCAGATATCATATGGACCGGGTTTGGGCCCGACTCTAATTGGAGTGACGGGGCGAATTGGACCCCCTTAGTAGTACCGAACAGCCCTTCGACGAATGTCTCCATCACCGACGGCGCGAGTACAGTCACGCTGGACACGAACGCCTCCGTCGCCAACCTGAGCCTCGCCAGCGGCAATACCCTCTCCACCGATGGCACCATTCCGAATCTGACACTTGGCGTGTACGGGAATCAGATCTCCAACAGCGGCAACATCGTGCTGACCGGTGGGGGCAGCAATAACACTTACCTTACCCTTTTAGGGAACAATACCGTCACCCTTTCGGGCGGGGGAGTCGTGACGTTAAACACAACCACGTCCGGCGCTGCAGCGGCTCAGCTGCAACTGTGGGGCACAGCAAACGGCTACTCGGTCTCCTCCACCCTGGACAACGTGGACAATACCATTCAGGGCGGCGGTATCATCAGTGGCTACGGCGGGGGAACTCTCATCAATGAGAATGGTGGCACGATCAATGCCAACTCGAACATCACCAGCCTGGCCATCGTTGGGTCCGTCACTAATGACGGCACGATGCAGGCTTCGGGCAATGGCATCCTGGTGCTGCAAGGCGCCTCGGTAATCAACAACGGCACCATCACGGCCAACGCGGGCTCCTCGGTGAATTTATCCAACAATTCCTACATTAATGGAGGCACCATCACGGCCAACGCCGGCGCCTCGGTGAATCTATCTCCAGACGGCAGCACCACCACCGTTGTGGGCAGCACCCTGACCAACAACAACGGCGCCTTCCTTGGGACCGTCGCGGGAGGCTCTGCCGCACTATTCGGGATCACCCTCAACGGCACCTACACCACCGACGTCGGCGGCTATACCCAGCTTAACGGTCCCATCACGAACAACGGCAACCTCCTCGTGAACGGCGGAGGCGGCTCCGACACCACCCTGGACATTCCCAGTAACACCACCCTCTCGGGCAGGGGCACGGTGACGCTGGTATCCGGCAACGGCAACTGGGCCTGGCTTACCATCGAGGACGGCGTCACCCTGGACAATGTGGGTAACACCATCCAGGGATCGGGCGTCATCCTAAACAGCAACGGTACGCTCATCAACGAGGCGGGAGGCACGATCCTCGCCAACTCGGGCGGGCTCGCCATCCAGGGTTCGCAGAGCGGGACCGGGAACGTCACGAACTATGGCACCTTTCAGGTGAACGACGGCAGTGCCCTGCACTTAGTCGGCGGCAGGCTCACCAACTTCAGCGGCAACACGCTCACGGGCGGTACGTACATCGTGAACGGCTCCGGTATCTTGCAGATCGACTCCCTCGGCACCAACGGCGGGGAAATCGTGAACAACGCCGCGAGCATCACTCTGAACGGAGCGGGTTCGAAAATTCTCGACGCGCAGGGCCAGGATGCGCTCTCAGGCCTCGCGTCGAACACCGCCGCCGGGAGCCTCACCATCACAGGCGGTCGCAACCTGACCACACCCGGGGACTTCTCCAATGCCGGCTTCGTCAACGTGGGGGCCGGCAGCACGTTTAACACGGGGCCAAACGCGGGGAATAACTTCATCCAGACAGGTGGCGCCCTTGCGGTCGATGGTGTCCTGTGGACCGCCCAGGCCCTGGTCAATGCCGGAACGGTCTCCGGAGGCGGCACGATTCAAGGCAACCTCCACAATACGGGCGGTTTCGTACATCCTGTCAGCGCCGGTATGCCTTCTACGCTCTCTGTCACCGGAAACTTCACACAGGATAAAGCCGGTACGCTGCTGATCGACATAACCAACGGACAATGGAGCGTCCTTTCGGTCTCCGGCTGGGCATCCCTCGACGGCACCGTGGACTTCAACTTCGTAGGCGGTTTCGCGCCGGTCACCGGTACGTTCACATACTTGACCGCCGGTTCCGGCATCTCGGGCGATTTCGTCAACGTCGAATTTACGGGCTACAATCCCTTGAGCTATACGGACAACAACGGGATCCTGGTGATCAACCCCGCGCCTACCCCCCTGCCGGGCAGCATTTTCCTGCTCATGGGCGGACTGGCCGGCATGGGCGTCTTTGTTCGGTCAAAGAGGAAGATGCTGCGGCTATAAGAATCAGGGCAGTACTCCGCAACGACCGGTGAGGCGAGCCCATGTGCTCGCCTCTTTCCGTCCAAAGGGAGGATTCTATGAAAGACTGACCCAAAGAACTCATGAGGGCTGCCTAAGTCGCATTCCTAATTTGCCACCGATGGCAGAGAGCGGCGGCGTTGAGCTCTTTCCGCGCGCCATAACACACACATTGGGAGGATTTTTTGTGGCAAGCGATGAACGAGGCGTGAGCAAGGTTAAGTTTGTCTGGATGATAGCGGGTCTTCTGGTGATCATAACAGCGGCCTGGCATATCGTGGTGGACATCGATAGAAGGCATTCGGTATCTTTCAAGTCGCCGTACCAGGCGGTTCTGCTGACCAACGGTTCAGTCTATTTTGGCCATCTTCAAGGTTGGGGCGGCAATAGGCCGGTCTTGACGGATGTGTTCTATATCGTGAACCAGACGAATCCGGAGACGAAGCAGGTAAACAACGTCCTTGTCAAACGAGGCAAGGAACTGCATGGTCCAGACCGCATGTATCTGAACCCCAATCAGGTACTTTTTGTCGAGCCCGTCGGGAGCGACTCAAGGGTGGCGCACCTGATTGCCCAAGCGCCCCGATAAGACCTGACTGCCTTCCCACAATGCACTACGTGGCACGTTTGAGCCGCGATTCAGAGCGTAGTTCGCCGGTGAGGAGAGGAGCCCTACTGCGGGAACAGAGTAACCAACGGGAAACAAGGACAAGACTTGAGTCGCTTGCGGTTTACCCGTACGAGTCGAAACCCTGGGCCGGTAGCTATTTTCAATCGTGTCCTGTGCAGGATAGGCCGGGATGATGCTCTGTGCTGGACAAACGTAGGGAGCCGAAGTAACCGCAACCACACGGACGCCTAGTTGACGTGGTTGCTCCATTGCTCATGGCATCCCTCAAGAATTCTGAAAGGCTGGAATGCTCTACTTCATAGTGGGTGGAAATCCCCGTTTTCGAATTAGGTCATGCTAAAATCAAGGGGTGGAGTAACGATCATACAAGCTTCAGGCTGCTCTTGCACAGGCCTTCAAGAGCGAGGTCGATCTCAAGCAGGTGGTGCGCAAGAATGGATGGAAAGTACTATGCTCCTCTCACCTCCCCGTAAAAAGCGGTTTTCTCTTTTCCAGGAACGAACGCGCTGCCTCCCGATGGTCCTCCGTCTCTGACAGAAGGGCCAACTGGGATGAGACGTAATCGAGGTGTGCCCGCAGGGTGCAGTCCAGGGACTGATAGACGGCCCGCTTCATCATCCGGACCGCCTGGGGCGGCATGGCCGCGATTTTCCGGGCCAGCCTCATTGCCTCGTCCATAAGCGATTCGTGGGGCACCACGCGGTTTACGAGCCCTATGCGCAAGGCCTCTCCAGGGTCGATGGCCTCGCCCGTAAGGAGAAGCTCCATTGCCTTCGCGACCCCTATCAGCCTCGGGAGGAAGAACGCCCCGCCATCCCCGGGCACGAGTCCCATAAGAATGTAAGATTCCCCGAGCCGCGCCCTATCGGAGCATAGCTTCATGTCGCACATCAGAGCCATATCAAGGCCCGCCCCCATGGCGGCGCCGTTCACGGCCGCGATCACTGGCTTATCGAGGTCCTCCATGGCCAGGACGATCCGGTGCACCCCCTCCCAGAGAAAGTTTTTCATGTCCCATGACTTGAGCTTTCCCTCGGCCATATCACGTATATCACCCCCCGAACAGAAGGTGTCGCCGTTTCCCGTGAGGATAACGACCCTCACACTGCTGTCGGCACGGGCCCTTCCGAGGGAGTCCCGCCATAGCCCTATCATACTGCTGCTGAATGCATTTTTCGCCTCGGGCCGGTTGAGGGTGATGGATGCCACATTGCCCTCCGCCCGGTAGAGAAGATCCGCCTTTTCCATGTGCGCTCCTTTCAGCCGTCTGTGTACATGTCAATCAAACAGCAGGAGCCAGCTTCTGTCAAGAAGAAGATTAGAAGGGATGGAGACAACGGCAGAACGTCCGGACGATCACATCGGGCAAGCGTCCTCATCGTGGCTTTCCGTCGGCAATCGATAGCGCTTTTCAATCCTCGGTCTTGTGCATGAGTAGGCGGCGGCGTTACCTGAGCCCTCCTGAAATCGAGCGTCTCAGGATTTTCCTTGCGATATTCAAGTACGAATGGTAAGCAATAGAAAGCGAGAGAAAAGATCGTCCGGGTCATCCGGGCATCTTGCTCACGCCTGAAGAGAAGCCCCAACCATAGATGAAGAGAACCATGAGAACCTTCTGAATAGTTAATGGAAAAACCTCACGAATACATGATCCTATGAGCCATAGACAACCAATAGGCCGAACAAAAGGAATCGGAATGCGGATGGCCGTCGTGGCGTCGGTGGCGCTGATCGTCGGTGTACTGCTCGCCTGGTGGATGGTGGATCAGGCGAGGGCGCAACCGGTTGGTGGGGAGGCCGGGGAGCGCCCGGTTTTGTTCCTGGGCAACGAGTCGCCGCCACCGATCAACTTCATGAAGCACGGCAAGCCGACCGGCATCGTGATTGACCTTGCCGAGGCCCTGGCGAAGCGTATGCATCGGCCCGTGAAAATTCGGCTCATGAACTGGGCTGAAGCACAACAACTCGTTCTGGATGGCCGGGCGGACGCTTTGCTGCAAATCAACCCCAGCCCTGAACGACTGAAAGTCTATGACTTCTCGGAGCCCCTGCTGGCCTCGGAATTCACAATATTTACTTCCGCCGAACGCCTTGGCGTCGCCTCTATGCGCGATCTGCGTGGACTGAAGGTCGGCGCCGAGAACAGAGCGTGCCGATCTTTTTATTGCAAGGAGACCCCCAGATCATTGTGAGAATCATCCCAGATTTCATTCAAGGCTTCAGGATGCTCGCGACGGGGGCCGTGGATGCGCTGGTCGCGGATCGGTGGGTGGGAAGTTATGTGCTGGCGGAAAACAACATCCGGGGCGTGAAGTTGATCGAGGAGCCCATCAGCCGAAGCAACTCGGCAATTGCCGTCAAAAAGGGGAATGCGAATCTGCTCAGAGGCATCAACTTGGCGCTGGCAGACATCCGACGGGATGGCACGTACGACAAGATTATCAAGTCCTGGAGATCCAAGGAAGTAGTGTTCAAAACACGCGAGCAATTGCGCCAACAGGCGTGGTTGATTGAGGCCATCACGGCGGCATTGCTCGTGGCTTTGGTTGGCGTTGCAGTGTTGGTCAGGGAAATCAGGAGACGCAAGCGCGTCGAAGAGGCGTTGCGAGAGAGCGGGGCGAAACTGGAGGCGGCCTTGGCCAGCATGACGGACGCCGTGTTCATTTCCGATACGGAGGGGCGGTTCATCGACTTCAATGATGCATTCGCGACGCTCCACAAGTTCAGGAGCAAGGACGAGTGCTCGAAAACATTTGCCGAGTATCCCGACATCCTCGACGTGTTCCTGCCGGATGGGACACCGGTGCCGGTCGACATGTGGGCGGTGCCGCGGGCCTTGCGCGGCGAGACGGCCACCAATGCCGAGTATACACCCTGCGGCGTAAAGATGCGGGTGAAACCTGGGTTGGGAGTTACAGTTTCGGTCCCATCCGCGACAAAGACGGGGTGATCGTCGGGTCAGTGGTGGTGGGTCGCGACATCACGGATGGACGGAATAATCCGGATCTTTTTAAGGACACCATGAGAAGGCTTCTCAATTCTCCGAAAATGGAGTTTAAGGAACTGGTAGGGAAAGAGGCGTAAGAAAATTTTTCATAAAGGAAGTAACTCCTAATGGCAGACACTCCACATGAGAAGCCGGTCCGCCCCGTAAACACAGAAAACCAGTCCAAAAGCAAGCACCAAGAGGCCCCGCCAGTTTTGCGGGCCGAGCTTCAGATTCCACATTCCATAATAGATGCCTATAACACGAAAAGAAAAATAAGAGCCGCTTTGGGTGGTGGAAACTTAGCATTGAGGCCGCCACACTCATCGCTATTGTTGCCTATACCATTCCTATCATCACATAAGGGAGGATAATGGCTCTGCTGGAGTAACAGCACTTTTCAAGAATGTTGGCAAAAACACCAGCTATTCGTGTTTACGCATCCATAGGTTGGACCCCCACAAAAGGGCAAATTCCCAAACACTATACTAATAGAAGCAATATTCCTACCCACCTGCTCGTGCCAAACGGAGTTGCTAATATTACTGTCACACTCGGGGAGAAAAGCCCTCACCTTCAGGTGAAGGCTTCAGCAACCCACAACGCTTGACCGAGGTCTGGCTGTGACGGATATGGCAGAATGTTTCCTCCCACCTCAGGGTGGTTTTGCGGGCTGCCGAAGTCGACTTCAGTCGACATAGGCATCCCAGCCCGCAGGAAGCCACCGGCTTCAGCCGGTGGTGCGT
>JBEKJU010000066.1:0-27826 GCA_050011095.1 Syntrophorhabdales bacterium | reverse complement strand
CGCCCCAGTGGGTCGGCCGGGTGAGCTGGAGCGATTCCAAGGTATACGTGGACCTGTCCCGGGAGGCGATCAAGAATGGACCCGAGTATCATCCGGAAGCCCTCAACCGGGAATACGAGGAGGCGCTTTACGATTACTACAAACGGCCGAGGTATTGGGAGCTTTGAGTTGGCGACCGACCTGGACCCCGGTGCTGATCGGCAACCGTCAAACCATACCGTGAGGGTGGGACGGAAAGCGACGTGAGCACGCTCAAAGGGTGCGCTGGTAATCTTCACCTTTTCCGCACGTTCCCGAAGGCCCCTTGGGAGTCTGCCCAAAACCACAGGTAAGAACCAAGCTATCGAGGGCAGTGGTATGGCGGAATAAAAAGGGGAAGAACGAATCTCCCCCCTATTTGCGCTGTGGTTGCGACTCTTACTTCGCGGGAGCAGTAGCCTCTTCTTTCGTCTCCGTTGTTTTTGATGTGGTTTCAGATGTGGTTTTCTTCATCTTCTTAGCGCGACCCTTTTTGGCGACCCAGGAGGCCATCATCTTGCCATCCATCTCCGTGTACCCCACCCTGACCTTGTCACCGGCCTTAAACTCGCCCTTCATCTTAGCGCTTGAAACGTCGAAGGTCATATCGCCCTTCTTGCCCTTCACGGTCATCATCTTCCCTGCCGTGTCCATGTTCGTGACCGTGCCCCTGAACTTCATGGTCTTGCTTTTTGTTGTTTCGGTTGTAGTTGTGGTTTCCTTCTTCTCAGGCGTTGTAGTCGTCGTCGTTGTCGTCTTTTGCTCAAGTGTTCCCGCAGGCGCCTGGGCAAACGCTCCGGTGACAAAGGCGACGCCGATCAATACGGTGAGTGCCATCATCAGTGCCTTCTTCATTTCCTTTCCCCTCCTTGAATATTTAGTTTTGGATCTGATACAGGAAATATAAAGCATTATATATGCCACGTAAACCAGCCGGTGGGAGAAGGAACGTGCAGTATCCTATCCAGTTGAGACGGTACTTGAGTTTCCTCGCGTTATCCAGGCTACCCGGTCCTCTTTGCCCATCAGGTGATAAAGTGGATTCGGCGGTCGGTTGGCACGGATTTTACATCCAATGCACAAGTACGATTGGTAGCTGGGACAAAGCCGCACATGAGGATTATGTTTTGGTAGGGGTCGGGGTCCGGGAGTTCTTTGATTCTCGATTGCCATTCGCGAAGCCCGTTGTTACTATGAAATGTGGAGGTGGTTTATGCGGAAGATTGTCCACGTTTTTTTACTTCTGCTTTTCTCCGGCACCGCCTATGCGCACGAATTCTTCGTTAATGCCGGCGTGACACGGGATACGCAAACCAATACCGCCCGGCTTCAGTGGTCAACCACTTATCTGCAGGAGATTGAAAAGTATATGGCCTTCAGTTTTTCATATATCAATGAGGGGCATGAGGTAAACCACTATAGAGACGGTATTGCCGGCCAGTTGTGGGGCCGCGCGGGCGTGTGGAATCGAAACCTGGTTTTCGGCGTGGGGGCGGGCCCGTATGCCTTTTTCGATACCCACGGCGGCGCTAATGGTGCGTTCCATGATGAGCACGGGGTGGCGGCTTTTTTCAGCGCCACGGCCACCTTGTACACACTGAGCCCCCTCCTGTTCCAGGCGCGTATCAATTATGTAGCGGCCAGACAGAGCTTTGATACACTTTCGGGCACTATCGGAATAGGGTATGAGCTGGGAACCGACAAGACGCCAACCGGAAGGTCGGGCGGTCAGGGTGTGGGGGATCTTCACAACGAGATTACCGCGTACACGGGGGCAACGGTCCTTAACAGCCAGAAGAACGAACAGAACACCAGCTGGGCTTTGGAGTACCGGCGGAGTCTCGCCGCCTACATCGACTGGACGGCCATGGGACTCTACGAGGGCGCCGACCGACCCGTGGCCCGATACGGTCTCGTGAGCCAGGTCTGGCTGGCCCACCCGTTCTTCACGGATCACCTGACGTTCGGTGCGGGCTTCGGTCCCTATATTGCACACGATAGGTATCAGCAGGGAAGCGACGACAAGACAAAGCTTGACTGGGCCGCAAGCTTCTCGGCCAGTGTCCGCTTCCTCGAGCACTTTGCGCTACGCGCCTCCTGGAGCCGGATTATCACTGTCCAGGACCGCGACACCGACGTCTTCCTGGCGGGGCTGAGCTACCGCTTTTAGTAACGGGCCTCGTCCTTCAGGACAAAATAGCGGTCTCCGTACCAGGCAACAGGTCTCTGTTTACTGTCGACCGTGAAGTCCGTGGCTTCAGCTATGTAGACGGTGTACTTTCCTACGGGGTAGGACGTGAGCACTTTACATGCGATGCTGGCAAAGGACCCCTTGATGAAAGGGGCCTTCCCCGGTCCCCGGTCTTCGGTCTGGATGGCGAGCTTCTGGTACTTGTCGATCTCCTGGCCGTGGAGGGCGCCAACCCGTCGAGCCAGGTCCGCTTGGCCCTCAGATGCAACATTGATCGCGAACTCGCCTGCCGCTTCAATGAGGTCGTGAGAGAAGATATGCTTGGCCACACTCACGATAAAGAAGGGCTGATCCTCGGCCACGAACATGCACCCGCACGTCATCACATCCCTTTTCTCTTTCGTGGCAGCGCTCAGCAGGGCCACGGAACACGGAATCAATCGCGTTACATCTGACAGATTCACACTCATTGCCCATTCTCCTTTCGTTAGATTACCGCCTTGTGCGGATTGGTCCTGTTCGACATTTAAGTCCTGCGGGATCGATTGTCAATGCGGGGGTGGAGACGCCCTTTACACTTTCACTTTTGGCGACGCGCTGAACCCTTGATTGACCATACCCGTCGTCAAAGCATGGTTCCCGGCCCTTAGCCCGAGTATTCAGGCAGATGAAGTTGCCTTTCGGGGCCTCAACGCAACAGTGCCCTTATTGTGGCAAAAAGACACCGGTTTGCTCACGAACCGGTCGCTTCTCTTCGCAATTTCGATAGCAAGGCAAAGTGCATTCTCTCTTCGTCGATGATCAAATCTATCGCTCCGGTATGCCCGGCGCCCACAAACTTTTTGATCTCCTGATAATAGAGAATCGAGTCCATCTCCCGCTGGATGGCGAAATCGAGTGCTCCCGCGATGCTGCTCGTTTTTGCCAACTGCCCGATTTTCGGATGATCCTTGAACACGGCTTTGCCATCGATAAAGTCTTTCAGATACGCGAAGTACTCCCCTTCATATGTTTCGGGCGGCCGGTAGTCGCCAAGGCTCGACAAGAGCCTTTCGAAAGTCTTCCTGTGTACTATCTCCTCTTGCGACAGCCGCTCGAACAATTCCTTCACGGATTGATTGGTAATGATCTCTGCTCCCTCCCGGTAGAATCGCTCCCCGTTCTCCTCTATCCGGATGGCAAAATTAACGACGTCGTGGATAGTCATATTAATGGGCCCCCCTTCGGAATAGCCGTCGGGTCGCAGGATACCCATAACGGCTGACATCTGCTTACGGTATTATAGTTCTTACCGGTCCGCCCGCTTCGTTGCGAAAAGGTCATGTACATCCAGTACATTTGGCCTTTCCGCGCCTCGCCGATCGGCCAAAAATCCTTCGCCATCTGACTCATTTATTTCCTTCCGAGCCCTTATCGTCGCATTATCGCTCCGGCGCAAGCTTCGGAAACATCCCTGAAAAACTTCTTTAGCAACAACATTGGAGACAATAATGGGGGCCGAGGGAAAGACCGTGTTGACGCCGGAGAACCTTTTTTGTACACTTCCATGATTGGAGGTGACTCTGGTATGGATAGGAATGAGAATATAATAATTGTCCTCGCTGAGGAACAAACCTTTCTATCAAGGGAAAGGACCATGCACTCTTACATGCAAACGGGCCTCGCATTCAGTTCCGTCGGCCTCCTGATCATGAAATTCGTGGCGGGAGTTCTCTATTTCTGCGCCGGCCTCTTCTTTATTATGCTCGGCGGTCTCCTGATCATGGAGGCCGGGAAAAGATACCTGCGTTTCCGAAGAGCCATCGCCAAGCTGAGAGAAAAAGAAGCAAAGCTCGGATACGACATCGGAATAATAAGGTGAGCGGGGATAGACGGAGATTGCACTGAAATTGTTCACCAGCTATCGTGTTATTGCACTCTGAACTGACTTGCCCCGGCCGCCGCGGGAGATTACCGTTCCCAATTCAGGTAAGAAGGAGCACATTGATGAAGGATAGCGAATCGTCGGTGCTGGAAAAAGGCTCTCTCTCCATGCTGAGGTCTGCCCTCGACAGGCTTGATTCCGGTTTCAGGGGCTTGCCGTCCCTGGTATCGCAACTCCAGGATGCCCCGGCCATCGAAAAGGTGCTTCTCGAGGTTGCCGATCGTCTCCAGGACAATTATCCATACTTCCATCCTCTTTATGCCGGCCAGATGCTCAAGCCGCCGCATCCCGTGGCGAGGCTCGCCTATGCCCTTGCCATGTGGATTAATCCCAACAACCATGCCCTTGATGGAGGACGGGCCAGCTCTGCCATGGAAAAGCACGCGGTGGCGGAGATAGCGCGGATGATCGGGTGGGATACGCATCTCGGCCACCTGTGCGGCGGGGGAACCATGGCGAACCTCGAGGCCTTGTGGGTAGCAGGACAGCTTCGTCCCGGTTCCACGGTGGTCGCCTCTCAACAGGCCCACTATACCCACGGTCGCATCAGCGCGGTGCTCAAGCTGCCATTCGCTTCAGTGCCCTGTGATCGCCTCGGCCGCATGGACATGGGGGCGCTTGAGCTTCGCCTGAAAGAAGGGGACGTGGGCGCCGTCGTTGCCACCATTGGCACCACTGCCACGGGCTCCATCGACCCCTTGCCCGAGCTGCTTGAGCTGCGGGACCGCTACGGCTTTCGCCTCCATGCCGATGCGGCGTACGGTGGATATTTCTGCCTGGCCGACAACCTCGCGTCCGCGGCGCGTCGCGCCTATAACCGGCTATCCGGGGTGGATTCCATTGTAATTGACCCGCACAAACACGGCTTGCAGCCTTACGGCTGCGGCTGCGTGCTATTTCGCGATCCCGCGGTGGGCCGTTTCTACAAGCATGATTCGCCCTATACCTACTTCAGCTCGAAGGAGCTTCATTTGGGGGAGATCAGCCTTGAATGCTCCCGCCCGGGAGCGGCCGCCGTTGCCCTTTGGGCCACACAGAAATTGCTCCCCCTGACGAAGGGCGGGGAGTTCGCGCAAGGCCTTCAGAAATGCCGGTCGGCAGCCATGGCGCTGCACGAGAAACTCGTGGCTGACCCGCGGGTGATGACACCGTTTTCTCCCGAGCTTGACATCGTTGTCTGGGCGTTTGACGCACCGAAAATAAGTCAATCGTCCGAGATTGCGAGGCGGGTATTTACCGAAGCCGGTACACACGACCTGCACCTGGCGCTCGCCGAGCTGCCGCTCGAATTCTATGATCTTGACTACGGAAAGGTCGAAAAGGACAAGCCGACAATTACGTGCCTCCGTTCCGTGCTCATGAAACCGGACCACCTCGAGTGGATTGACCGGATATGGCATATCCTGGATCGCGTGACCGGAACGGTTTTGAAGGAGAGAGCCTGACCACCCATACCTTACGGGGGCGAGGCTTGCGAGGCCCGGACGCGCATTATCCTCTTCGTCTCCGGCGTGACCTTGTAATCGTCGCTTATCCTTATCCCCACGACCCAGATGATGGCGCTGTCCGAGCAGACGAGGGGGATCGTCCTTCGCGCGTCTCTCGGGATCTTCCTCGATATGAAGAAATCCTTCAGCTTGACGGGCCGGTCCATGCCGAGGGGCGTGAACCTGTCGCCCGGCCGGAAGGTCCTCACCAGGAGGCGGCCGCACCTGCCCGCGTCGAAGAGGGCGATCCGTGGGTCATCAGGGAAGGCGCCGGGGCTCGGGCCGCCGGCGCGGTCCTCGAAGGAGACCTCGAAGACGCTGTCGAGCGCCCGGACGTCATTCCGTCCCGCCGCGATATCGAAGGTGTCCTGGACGGGAGGCGCCGAAGGGGCCTTTCTCGTGAATATGAGGTCGCCGTAAACCCGCATCACCCTCACTCCCGACCGGAGGAGGACCGAGTTGTTGGGCCGCTTCGATTGGAGCGACTTTTCGACGAGGAAGACGTGTTCCCTCAGGGCGGTGAATCCCGGATCGAGGCGGCCGAGGATGCGCGAGACGACCCTGAACCTCACCTCCCCGTGGAGGGCCGCAAGGGCTGCCGCATCGACGTGGATGTCCCCGCCGGCCGCCGCCGTTGTGTCCGGCCCTTCGAGAAAGCGCGTCGCATCAAGGTCGAAGCGGGCGTTCACCGAGGCGATGTCCGCAAGGAGGAGGAGGACCTTCTCCCTGAAGCGCGGGTTGAGCCGCTCAAGGAGGGGCACGACGTTCAGGCGGATGAAATTCCGCTCGTAGGCGTCTTTCAGGTTCGACGAGTCCTCCACGTAGGGGATATCCCGACTTCTGGCGTAGTCGGCGATCTCGGCGCGGTAGCTGCGAAGGAGCGGCCTCACGATGCGGCCCCTCTTTATGGGGATGGAGGCGAGGCCGTTAAGACCCGTTCCCTTGACGACCCGAAGGAGGAACGTCTCCACCTGGTCGTCCCGGTTGTGGCCGAGGGCGCACCGCCGGTAGCCGTGCGTCCGCGCAAGCTCGTCGAAATAGCGATACCGCAGTTCCCTGCCCGCGTGCTGGAGCGAGAGGCCGCGCCCGGCTGCATAGGCCTTCACATCGACGCGCGCGACGTGGAAGGGAAGGCCCAGGCGGCCCGCCATGTCCTTGACGAAGGCCTCGTCGCGGGCCGACTCCTCGCCCCGGAGCTGGTGGTTGACATGGCAGACGGCGAGGTCGAAGGAAAGGTCCTGTCTGATCCTCGTGAGCACGGAAAGGAGGGTCGATGAATCGATGCCCCCGGATACGGCGGCAAGGACCGTATCACCCGCCTCTATGAGCCCCTCCCGCCTGATGGTGCGTCTTACGGCCTGGTCGAGATCCATGGCTGATGTGCGCCGCCCCATCGCCCCGGTGTATCTTCCGGGTAGGTTACGAACAGCTTGAGCAGCCTGGGGACGAGCACCCCGAGCAGCCCGAACTGGAGCCTCCGGACGGGGTGAATTTATATCCTACGGAGAACCCGAAGGACGACATCTTCCTTTTGGGGTTCTTGTCGCCGCACTTCGGACACTCGACGGCCTCGTCGGTCCTGAAGACGAGGCACTCGAACTCGTCTCCGCAGTTCTGGCAGTTATACTCATAGATAGGCATGTCTTTTTTCCTCCTTATGCCGAGTCATCCGCAAAAACCATCATTGGGGCTAGCGTCGCCCCCTCCGGCAGCAAAGCTGCCCGAGCCACCCCCTCATAAAAAGGAAGGAGCGGAGTCAAAAAGGGCACCCGTCGACACCCACTGCGTGGGTACCCCGCCGCCCCCTTCAATGGCAAAAGCACGACCCGCGTTGCGGGTGTGAACGTGTGAGGAAATCACCTTTTTGTCGTCACCAAGCCTGCCCCGGAGTGTTTCTATCCGGGGGTGGAAACCGGGGTCCAGGCAGTCAGTAAGACACTTAAATTACCGGATTCCGGCTTCCGCCGGAATGACGAGAAAGGGTCGCAAATCGATTTTTTCACACGTTCTGCCACGGTCCGTGGGGCCTTCCCCCTCAACGGAGTTCGCTGCCGGCGCCTTCGTCGGCTCCTTGTTGCCCCCCCCACGCACGACCCCGCGGCCGCGGTACCCCGGCCTACGCCGGCGCATCACAGCCGTCCGGGTACCCGCTTGCGGGTGGCGCCTTTGAAGGCGGCTCGGTATTGCGTTGTTTCGTCTGTTTCGTCTCCTTCTCGATCTCCGGAAGGAGTTCCTTGAGCGTGCGCACGTAGCCCTCCATGCCCTCGCATCCATCCATGGGCAGGGTCAGGGCCTCCTCGGCGAAAATCTTCGCCATGGAAAACCTGTTCCTGAAGAAGCAGTTGAAGGCCGAGGTGTAGAGGAAGAGGAACCTCGCCGGAAGGTTCGCGCGGTCCATCTTCGCCGCCTTCTGGAAGAGGCCCCTCGCGATCTGGTAGTACTCGCTTTCGAGGTAGCTCACGGCCGCCTTGAAGACGAGCGTCGTGCGGCCGCGCTCGTACATGTCGCCCAGGAGGTCCTCGTAGCCCTTCTTCCCGTAAATGGTGATGAAGGACCGTTCGTTTTCGAGCATGAAGCGCGGCAGAAGGTAATTCGTCCGGTAGACCTTGATCAGGTCCTTCAACTGCTCGATGAGGTCCTTGAGGAGCGTCTTCACCTCCTTCAGACCCTCGTGGAGCCTCTTCTGCGCCCTCTTGATGAGCACGTCGAACTCGTGGATCACCTTCCTCTCGGCGGGACTCACCTCGATGGAGCTGACGAGCATGCTGTACTGGGGCTTGTAGTATTCGAGCTGGTAGATGCACTCCCGGAGCTTCATGGCCTCGTGGAAGATGTACCCCACCGTGATGTCGTAGAACTTCTCCTTGTAGGCGACCTCCGCGGCATTTCTGAAAAGCTCGTGGCACATCTGCTTCAGGCGGTAGAGGCAGCTTTTTCCCCTGTCGTCGACGAACTCCTCCACTTCGAGGAACGTGAGCTGGCCCTGCCTGTGCAGCTCCATGCAGCGCGTGCACGTCTTGTACAAGGAAATTGATTCGTCAATGAGATCGATCTGCTTCTTTTCGATATTCAGGTTCATCATTATTCGCGAGATGTTCCTTTTCCGCGTATTCTCTCACGAGCCTCCGCAGCTCTTCCCCGTCAATAACCTCCTTTTCGAGGAGGATGGCCGCGATCTCCTGGAGGAGCTGCTTCCTCGCGGTGAGTATAACCTTGACCTTCTCGTACCTGTCCTCGACTATCTCCTTGATCTCGTTGTCGATCTCCCTGGCGGTCTCCTCGCTGTAGTCCTTCGAGTGTGTGTCGGGGCTTATGTCGAGGAACATCGATTTTCTTTCCTTTTCATAGGTAATGTGGCCCACCTTGCTGCTCATGCCGAATTCCTTGACCATCGATTTCGCGATGTCCGTCGCCTTGGCGAGGTCGTCGTGGGCGCCCGTGGAGACCTCCCCGAAGGTGATCTCCTCGGCGACCCTGCCGCCAAGAAGGACCGCGAGGCGGTCGAGAAGCTCCTGCTTCGTCATGAGGTAGCGATCCTCGGTGGGCCGCTGCATGGTATAGCCGAGGGCCGCGATGCCCCTCGGGATGATGGAGATCTTGTGCACCGGGTCGGAGCTTTCGAGGAGCGACGCCATCAAGGCGTGGCCCGTCTCGTGAAAGGCCACGATCTCCTTTTCCTTCCTGCTCATCACCTTTTTCTTCTTCTCCAAGCCCGCGAGCAGCCGGTCGATGGCCTCGTCGAACTCCGAGGTGGTGACGGCCGTCTTGCCCTTTCTGGCGGCGAGCAGGGCCGCCTCGTTCACGAGGCTCGCGAGGTCCGCGCCGACGAAGCCGGGGGTGCGGGCCGCCACAATGGCAAGGTTGACGTCGGGGGCGACCTTCACGCCCCTGCAATGGACCTTGAGGATCGCCTCCCGTCCGTTGATGTCCGGCCTGTCAACGAGGACGTGCCTGTCGAACCTCCCCGGCCTGAGGAGGGCGGGGTCGAGGATCTCGGGCCTGTTCGTGGCGCCCATGATGATGACGCCCTTTTTCGTGTCGAAGCCGTCCATCTCGGCGAGGAGCTGGTTCAGCGTCTGCTCCCGCTCGTCGTGGGAGGCAAGGGGGTTCAGGCCGCGGGCCTTGCCGAGGGCGTCAAGCTCGTCGATAAAGATGATGCAGGGCGCCTTCTCCTGCGCCTGGGCGAAGAGGTCGCGGACGCGCGCCGCCCCCACGCCCACGAACATCTCCACGAAATCGGACCCGCTCATGCTGAAGAAGGGCACCTTGGCCTCGCCGGCCACCGCCTTGGCGAGGAGCGTCTTTCCCGTGCCCGGCGCCCCCACCAGCAGGATGCCCTTCGGTATCCTCCCGCCGATGGTGAGAAACTTCTGGGGCGTCCTTAAAAACTCGATGATCTCCTTCAACTCGTCCTTGGCCTCCTCCACGTCGGCCACGTCGTCGAAGGTGACGGTCATCTCGTTCTGCCCGAATATCTTGCCGCGGCTCTTGCCGAAATTGAGGACGCTCGACGGCGCGCCGCCCATCCTCCTCATGAGGAGGTTCCAGATGACGATGATGGCCACGAAGGGCAGGACCCAGGAGACGAGCCCCTTGAGGAGCTTGTTCTCGTACTGGCCGCTGTACGTGATGTTCGCCTGCTGCAGCTCCTTGACGAGATTGGGGTCGTCGACCCGCGCCGTGGTGAACTTGACGGGCTTGGCGTCTTCCTGGAGGTTGCCCTGGATGCTGTCGTTGCCGATGGTGAGATCGCTCACCTTCCCCTTCGCGAGGTCCTGCTTGAACTCGCTATAGGGGATGGTCTTTACCTCCGATGTGGAGAGGTAGCTGTTGATGACGATTATGGCGAGGAACGCCATAATAAAGTAGAGAAAGGTAAAGTTTCTCGTCTTGGTGTCCTTGGTGGCCTTACCCTTTGGCTTCAGATCGAGAAATGGATCCCCTCCCGTCTTTTTTGTATTCCTCCTGAACTGCATTCTAGATTCTAACAGAAAACGTTTCTCTTTGGAACCCCTGGCCAATTATATACCTACATTATTGTCATTGGCCGCGTTCTTGTCAAATGCCGGGGGATGGGGGGTGGGAGCGTGGTGAGCTTTCTTCTTCTATGCCTCTCTTTTCCTTTTTACTTTCCCCTTTTCACTTTCACTGTGTCCCAATAATCGCCCTCAGGCCTCGGGCACGAGCTGCCGGTAGGCATAGCGCAGCCTGCCGGCGATGATCCCGGTCAGGTTCTTCAGGATGGCCAGACCCTCGGCCGGATGCTCCTTTATCGCTGCCTCCACGATGTCGCGGGATACCCTGATCACCTTCGTTTCCTTGGGGCACCGGGCGGTCGCCGTGTAGGTGTAGGGCTCGACGAGGGCCGACCAGCCGAAGACCTCGCCGGGCCGGCTTATCGCGAGGGTCGCCTTCTCTGTTTCGCCTATCTCGATATGGACGTCGCCCGCCGCGAGGACGTAAAAATGGGTGGCCGTCTCTCCTCTGGTGAAGATGGTCGAGCCCCTCTTGTATGCCTGCTCCTCCGCGCCGTTCGCGATCCTCGTGATGAAACGCTGGCTCACGCCCTTGAAAAGATCGGACTCCATTATTGCCATGGTCCCCTCCTTGCGCGGCCTCTAAGGCCGCTCCCACGGTTGATATTCATCCCTTGCGCATGCCCGGCCTGACCCCCTCCTCCATTGTATCGTAGGCCATGTGAAACATACCTGTATTTTACAATAAACATAAGTCACAGCGGAGGGTTTGTCGATGAGGCTGTCAAAACGCCGGACGTGGTCAAGGCCATGTCGGCGAAATAATCATCCGGCCCTCCCGGGACGTGGGATTATTGCAGGCCGGGGAGACGTTGGGGAAACACCCCCCACTCGTGCTTCAGTCATGAAGGTTTATTTTCCGCCTTCGGCGGAAGAAACTGCTTGACGGGCACGCAGCGAGCCACTGCGATAGATAGGAATGGCCCAAAGGACGGTCATCGCGCCGTAGCGCCAGCACACGCCCGGCACAACGCCAAAGGAATCCAGCGAGCCGGCGCAGAGTGTCACGTTCTTCAGGTCCAGGTGTTCGCCTGTTTCAGCGAAGAATTTCAGCTCGTGGACGAGACGCTCGGCGAGCGTTTCCGTCGCAATGCCTTTTTCCTTGATTTCGGTTGCCGATAGATTTTTTAATTCCTCGTCGGCTTCGACATTGTTCCTGACCCAGATGGCATATGGACCATTTTTGATATCCCGCTCGTTCGACGTTACAATCCCGTCAAAACTGCTATCGGTCCAACACCAGCACTCAAACAGCTCCTTGCACTTGGCATAGAGCTGTCCCAACGGAATATCCGCGATGATGAGTAATCTCCAACCGTCGCCGGGACAAGCCGGAATGGCCAGTGAAGCGAAGTCATATGTCGGACCGAAGTGCTTGAGATAGAAACGTTCCCAGTCAAGCAGAGAATCAGCATAAGCATTTGCGATCATCGAAAACCTCCAAGATGAAGTTCGGTTAATTTAGGGTCAGTCTCCACCCTTTCATACCGGGTTGCTTATCCTAGGGCGCAGGCTTCGGACCATCGCGAATCTGATAATCTTTGTAAAACCAGCGGTTGTCCATCGCTCGTTTCCCCCTCCACGCAGGTCCATTTGACTACCGTCAATTATAATTTAAGAAGGATCAACGGAAAAATCCAGGCAATCCGTCTTCCGGGAGACTGTCGTTTTGCCGTATTGGGCCATGTTCGTGATTTGATAGACGGTCTGTCCCGGATTATTACGCCGCGGGCCGGCGGACCTTCCGCGTGAGGGCCTTGAGGGCGTCCTTGAGGCCGTCGAGGGTCAGCTCGTACATGGGGAAGAGCCGGCCGATCGCCTCGACCGTGGGGTGGCGCCAGTATGCCTTCGGGGTGGGGTTGAGCCAGACCGAGTAGGGGTAGTTGTCGCCTATCCGGCGGAGCCACTCGGCGCCGGCGATGTCATTCGAGTAGTAGTAGTCGAGGCAGCCGTACTTGTCCATCAGCTCCGAGTAGGCCATCCGCGCATCGCCCACGAAGATCACCTTGTAGCCCCGGTGAAAGTTCGAAAAAAGCCTCTCCGTGGGGACCGCCTTCGAGGTCCACATGTCGGTGTAGACGTCCTGATAGACGCAGTTGTGGAAGAAGTAGTGCTGGAAGTCCTTGAAGTGCTCGACCTGCGTCGCGGCGGAGAAGAGCCTGTCGCAGAGGTCGGCGTAGGGCGCCATGGAGCCGCCTATGTCCATGAGCAGAAGGAGCCTGATGCTGTTCTCCCTGGACCGGGAGAAGACAAGCTCGATCTCCCCTCCTTCCTTCGCCGTCTTGTCGATGGTCTGGTCGATGTCAAGCTCCTCGACGAGGCCGTCCCTCTTCAGCTCCCTGAGCTTCTTCAGGGCGACCTTTGTCTGGCGCACATCGAGGATGACGTCGTTCCGGTAGCCCTTGAACCGCCGCTCCTCCGCCACCTTGACGGCCGAACCCATCCAGCCGTCGCCGCCCACGCGGATGCCGCCGGGGTAGTAGCCGTATGCGCCGAAGGGGGAGCGGCCGCCCGTGCCTATCCACTTGCTGCCGCCGTCGTGGCGCTCCTTCTGCTCCTTCAGGCGCTCCCTGAACATGCGCATCATCTCGTCGACGTCGTATTTCTGCTTCAGCTCTTCGAGCTGCCGCTTCATCTCCTCCATCTCCTCGAAGGAGAGCTTGGGCAGCTTGTTGACCGGGTTTTCAAGCCACTCCAGCACCTTCTCGACCTCGTCGGCCTCAGATTTGATATTGCCGAAGTACTGCTGGAAGGCTAGGTCGAACATGTCGTAATAGGCCTCGCTTTTCACGAGGAAGGCCCTGCCCACATAGTAGAGGTGGTTCAGGCTCGACTGCATGAAGCCCTTGTACAGGGCCTCGGTGAAGGATATCCATTCCGTCACGGAGACGGGGACGCCCTTCTGGCGCAAGAGATAGAAGAAGTCGATGAACATGGGGCCCTTACCGCCTCCTGAAGCCGAAGCCCGTGCCGCCGTGTGACTGGGCCGTCCTGGCCACCCTGTCCGTGTCCTGCTCGCTCTTGATGAGGGTGCCGATGTAGGGCACCTCGTTGGCGATCTTCTCAAGGTCGAGGCCGCCCATGGCGAGGGCCTTCAGCCAGTCGAGAAGCTCGCTCGTCGAGGGCTTCTTGCGGAGGCCGTCCACCTGGCGGATCCAGTAGAACTTCTTGATCGCGTCCCGCATGAGGCGATCCTCGATATCGGGATAGTGGACCTTGACGATCCGCTCCATCATGTCCTCGTCGGGAAACTCGATGTAGTAGAAGACGCACCGGCGCAAGAAAGCGTCGGGAAGCTCCTTTTCGGAGTTGCTCGTGATGACGACGATGGGCCTGTGCGTAGCCTTCACCTCTTCGTCAAGCTCGTTGATCCAGAAAGACATCTCGTCAAGCTCGTTCAGAAGGTCGTTAGGGAACTCGATGTCCGCCTTGTCGATCTCGTCGATGAGGAGGACCACCTGCTCGGACGCGGTAAAGGACTGGCCGAGCTTGCCCTGCTTGATGTACTGCCTGATGTCGGAGATATCCCTGTCCTTGAAGCGCGCGTCGTTCAGGCGCTGCACCGTGTCGTACACGTAGAGGCCGTCTTTCGCCTTCGTGGTCGATTTGATGTTCCAGATGAGGAGCTTCTTGCCCAGGGCCCTGGAGATGCTGTGGGCGAGGAGCGTCTTTCCCGTGCCCGGCTCGCCCTTGATGACAAGGGGCTTCCCGAGTATGATCGCCACGTTGACGATCTCCATGAGGGGTTTTGATGCAATGTAGTCGTTACTGCCTTCGTATCCGTGCCCGTGTCCGTGTTCATGCCCGTGCTCATGCTTCATCCTGTTCATCCTCCATAAACCCCTTGGATGTGAAAAAAAGTGCTTCCTTATTATATTGACATTGGCCCCTTTTGTCAATTGGTGGCGAGGGGGAGTGTATACGAAACGAAGGCGCGGTCGGTCGGAAGCATTCCTCAATGACCCGCCCGATGGCCGCGGGTACCCCCGTCCACCCGAGCCGCTCTCGCCGGCCTCCTTTGCCCGTGAAAGGCAGAATAACAGAGTTGTGCGTTCCTTGGCGCGAATTCTCTTGACAAGCGTCTTACAATGTTATAGTTTTGATATAATTTGCCAGAGCCGGCCAATCCGCGAGGGTGGGGCGTAAAGCCGGCAAGTCCCGGCCAGGCCCAGCCGCTCGTTCACCCCCCGGATAGCCGGGCCGCCGGATTGACGGACGATGGGAAAATTATCCGTTCGGCCATTCCAAAAAAACAAGGAGCACCGATGAGGGGGCTGCGTCCGTATCTTCTTTGCCTTTCCTTTGTCATGGTCCTGTCCGTCTCTTTCGTCACCGATACCGGCGCTGTCAATTGGCCTCTTCGCATAAGCGCGAAAGGGCCTTACCTCGAGGACCAGGACGGCGTGCCCTTCCTCTTTATTGGCGACGCAGTATGGTATCCGACCGAGATGCTGAGTCAGACAGACATGACGGCATATCTAAACGACCGGAAGGCAAAAGGCTTCACGGCGGTCGAGATTGCCCTCATGGACAATTACTTTACCACGAGCCCCCCGGACGACCTTTCGGGCAACGCGCCTTTTTCGGGGTGCACCTCCCAGACGGCTTGCACCAACTGGTCTACCTTCAATTCCGCCTATTGGGCCAATGTTGACTGGTTCATCACCCAGGCGAAGAACCTCGGGATGCTCGTCATCGCCTTCCCCGCCTACACGGGGTGGGAGCTGTCGCAAGAGGATTGGGCCACGGAGATTGACGCCCAGACGAGCGCGGCCATAAATACCTACGGGCAGGCCATAGGGAACCGCTACAAGGCATCTGCGGGCTTCGGCAACGTGATCTATGTGCACGGCGGTGATCTCGGACTCGGTAACGATGCCACGGAACTCGCCAACGTGAATGCCATGGCTTCAGGCATTCTCACTGCCGACCCTGCGGCCCTCCAGACGGTCCACTGGAGGAGGAACTATCTCGCGACGGACAGCGTCTTCGAAGGAGACTCCTGGCTCAACCTCTTTGCGAACTATACGACGTGTTCGAGCATAGACACAACGACGGCGACAGCCTATCAAATAGGGATGCCCTTTTACATGATCGAGGGGCTCTACGAGTACGAGACGGGTTCCATAGACGGACTCTACGGCACCAACTTTTACATGCAGCACCAGGCCATGGTCTCTTTTCTCGGCGGGGCTCTCGTGGGGCACATCTACGGAAACGGTAACATATGGAATTTAGTCCCGGGGACATGGGACGGCCCGACCGGCATTGACTCCCCGGGCTCTGTCTCGCTGGGCAACATCAGTCGGCTCATGCGCTCGCGCGAATGGTGGATGCTCGTTCCTGACTATGCCAATGCAGTGGTGACTTCAAATAAGGGACTAAGCACGTCGTATACAGCGACCGCCCGGACATCGGACGGGGCGACGGTGATGGTCTGGAACCCCACGGGGGCTTCGGTAGCGGTGAGGATGGCACAGATCAGCGGAACCACCGCCAATGGCTGGTCCTGGGACCCAAGCACGAACAAGGCGACATTCCTGGGAACGTATGCCACCACCGGCACGCGGACTTTCACCCCCACGGCAGGGACCGTGCTCGTCCTGGATGATACGAGCAGGAACTTTGGCGCGCCCGGGGCAGGCCTTCCTCTCTCCACCGGCTGGAACCTCATCTCCCTGGCCCGGCAGCCTGTCAACACTGCCATCGCCTCCGTGCTATCGGGCATCACTGGTGCCTACGAGGCGGTCTTGGCCTATCCTAACGAGGCATGGAAATTCTACGACCCGAGCAATCAGGGCAACAGTACCCTTCAGACCATGCAGGCGGGAACGGGGTACTGGATCGACATGGCTTCCGCAGGCACGCTGACGGTCTCGGGGTCTACCCCCCCTTCATCGCTTTCCCTTTTGAAGGGATGGAACCTCGTGGGATACAACGGGAGCGCCTGCGCCTCGGCCTCGAAGGCCCTCTCCTCTCTCGGCGGCGCCCTTCAAGTTTCCTGGGGCTATGCCGGCCAGGCATGGAAGGTCTACGACCCAAACGACAAAGCGGGCAGCACCCTTACCCAATTCTGCCCGAATAACGGCTACTGGATCAAGGTCGACCAGGCGGCCACGTGGAGCGGGTGGTAAGAAACCTTAGGGAGCGTAGCTGGTGAATGGAAATTCGAACCAGTGTACCCGCGGCCATCGGGCGGGTCATCAAGGAATGCCGCAGATGTGGATGGGCCGCGGGGGGCGGCAGAGCGCGGGGCACCCCTTGCGGGCGGTACGCGCGCAAGGGGGTCGCGAAGATTCCGAACATGCCGGTGGCCGACCGCATGAGAAAGAAGAAAGGAGAAAGAGACAAACAAGCGAGACAAAGGCGCAGGGAACGTTCCGTTATACCACATTTACCATGAAATCAACGTGTACGGCATCAAAAGGAAAGGCCACTTTGCCCGCATCGGTCTTTTCCAGGATTCCTGCCTTGAGAAGGGACTGTATGTCACTGTGAACCGCTTTTACGTCCCTGCCGGCCCGGCGCGATGCCTCGCGGATGGTCATTGGTCCCGCGCCGGCCATGACCTTGAGCAGATCCCACCGCTTGCCCGAGAATACCCTGAAAAGAAGGGCGGGTGACTCAAAGCTGATGAATGCGCCCTCCGGGTTGCCCTTGAGGGCTGAGAGAAACCGCCAGTTGCCCGCTTCCCGTGAAGTAACTCCCAGTGTCACCATATTCATCTCAAAACCTCCGGTTGTCGACATCCTTCCAGAAATCGTCAAGCAAGGCTTCCGCCGTCAATTCTAACTCAGCGCTATCTTTGTTGCCTTCGTCATCTGCCCCTCGATGTACTACGACTGTACATCTTCGTCGCTCCTTCCTCGGCGCCTCGATATCGCTTTGATTTAGAATTGGAATAAGCCGTCCATCACGAGGGCAGTCTGCACGTAAGCGTGTGGGAACTGCCTGTAGGGGGCCGTGACAGCCGCCACACCACCATCTCGACGAACGCCGACTCTGAAAGGATGCGGCGTTCCTTAAGGAGCAATTCAGCATCCATGTTGGAGATCATAACAACATGGGGATATGTTGTCAATATCTCCAACACAAAGTGAAAAGGGAAGAGAAAAAAGTGGAAAGTGAAAAGGGGAAAGGGGAAAGGAGCCCACAAACGATGCAACCCCCCCTCCCTGGATGCAGGTCTTTGCATACAATTTGACTTTTGGTGCGTTTTATACAATATTTGTTAGGCATGAAGCGGGAAACCTTGCGTCTTTCGAGGATAAGGAACATCGGGATCGCGGCCCATATCGACGCGGGCAAGACGACCGTGACGGAGCGGATGCTCTACTATACGGGCAAGACCTACAAAATGGGCGAGGTCCACGAGGGCACGGCCACCATGGACTACCTCAGGCAGGAGCAGGAGCGGGGCATCACTATCACCTCCGCCGTGACGACGTGCTACTGGGACGACCACGAGGTGCAGATCATCGACACGCCGGGCCACGTGGATTTCACCATCGAGGTCGAGCGGTCGCTCAGGGTGCTCGACGGCATGGTCGAGGTCTTCTCGGGTGTGGAGGGTGTGGAGCCACAGTCGGAGACCGTGTGGCACCAGGCGGACAAGTACCACGTGCCGCGGATCGCCTTCGTGAACAAGCTCGACAGGCTCGGGGCCGATTTCGCGGCCGTCCTCGACATGATGGTGGAGAAGCTCTGGACGAACCCCATCGCCCTCCAGATGCCCCTCGGAAGGGAGGACGGCTTTTACGGCGTGGTCGACCTCATCACGATGAAGGCCATAGTCTGGGACGAGGAGAGCCTGGGCGCAAGCTACCGGTCGATAGCGATCCCCGCCGACGCGCGGGATGCCGCGTCCACGTTGCGGGAGACGCTCATGGAGAAGCTCTCGCTCCTCGATGACGCCTTCATGGAGCGCTACCTCGAAGGCGAGGCCATCGACGAGGCCATGATCCGCGAGACACTGAGGAAGGGGACGCTCAGCCTAGCGTGTGTGCCCGTGGTCTGCGGCTCGGCCCTCAGGAACAAGGGGATACAGCCCCTGCTGGATGCGATCATCCACTATCTCCCGTCGCCCCTCGACGTCCCGCCCGTGGAGGGCGTGAACCCGGCGACCGGCGATGTGGAGCGCCGGGAGGCCCGCCCGGACGAGGACCTCTGCGCGCTCGCCTTCAAGGTCATCATGGAGGAGGGGAGAAAGCTCGTCTATATCCGCGTCTATTCGGGGACGCTCGCCGTGGGCGAGGAGGTCCTGAACGTGAACCTCCAGAAGAAGGAGAAGGTGTCGAGGATCTACAAGATCCACGCGAACCACAAGGACCGCATCGACGATGCCACCGTGGGCGCCATCGTCGGCGTTGTCGGCCTGAAGGGGACATCTACGGGCCACACCCTCGTCCGGCAGCGGCCGATCGAGCTGGAGCCCATCGGCAAATACCCGCCCGTCATTTCGGTTGCCGTAGAGTCGAGGCGGAACGCGGACCAGGAGAGGCTCATCCAGGTGCTCCAGCGGATCGCGGAGGAGGACCCCACGTTCCTCGTGAAGACCGACGAAGACGCGTACCAGACCGTGGTCTCGGGCATGGGCGAGCTGCACCTCGACGTGATCGTCCGCAGGATGAAGGAGGAATTCGGGATAGACCTACTGGTGGGAAAGCCGCAGGTCGTTTACAGGGAGACCATCGAGCACGCATCCACGGTGGAGCACGCCTTCGAGAAGGTGATCGCCAACGTGGCGTGCAAGGCCACGGTCGCGCTCAGCCTCGCGCCCCTCGGGCGGGGCAAGGGCGTCGAGGTCGCATCCCGCATCAATGAGGGGGACCCGGAAGCCGCCTATCTTTCCGCCATGGAAGAAGGCGTGCGCGAGGCGCTTCAGCTCGGCCCGATCAAGGGCTTCCCCCTCACGGACCTCCGCGTCGATATCCTGAAAGGTTCCTTCAATAACCCCGATTTCGCGCGGCTCACCCTGAAGATGGCAGCCTATGAGGGCTTCAGGCAGGCGTGCGACGATGCGCACCCGGTCCTGCTCGTCCCCATCATGTCGCTGACGGTGACGACGCCGAACGAATTCCTCGGCGAGATCATCGCCGACCTCCACAGCCGGAAGTGCCAGGTTTTAAACATAACGGCGAAGGAGAGGATCACCGTCGTCCAGGCGAACGCGCCCCTCACGCGGATGTTCGGCTATTCGACGGACATCCGCTCGCTCTCCCAGGGGAGGGCCTCCTTCAGCATGTACTTTTCCCATTATGACCGGATCGAGAATGACTAGAACAACGCCCGGTATGAATAGGGCCGCCGGGATCCTCGCGTTCCTCCGGGCGGCCGGAGGGCAATCCGGGCCGGGGCCGGGCGTCGATGCGCCGCCGGACGCCCCCGGATCACGACATTCCGGGGCAGGCTTTGTCTCCGGCGATGTCATGGCGTCGCGCCTTGCCATCTCGCGGACGGCCGTCTGGAAGGTATTGAAGCAGCTTTCCGCCATGGGCTACACCATCGAGACGGTCAAGGGGCGGGGCTATCGCCTCGTCGGCGCGCCCGACAGGCTCTTTCCGTGGGAGATCGGGCGCTTCCTTTCGACGCGCGTCGTCGGCCGCGAGATCGTCTACCGGGATTCGGTCGATTCGACGAACGCCCTTGCCTTCAGCCTGGCGCTTTCCGGCTGCCCGGAGGGGACGTGCGTCGTCGCCGAGGCGCAGTCCGCGGGCCGGGGCAGGCTGATGAGGACGTGGCAATCCCCTTACGGGAAGAACCTCTATCTCTCGTGCGTCCTGCGGCCCACGCTCCATCCGGCCCAGGTCTATCCCCTCACGTTCATATCGTGCCTTGCCGCATACGATACGCTGCGGGCACTCGGCTTCGACGCCCGCCTCAAGTGGCCGAACGACGTCCTGATCGGCAGCCGCAAGGTCTCGGGGACGCTCATCGAGCTTTCCGTTGAGGCGGACAGCGTCCGCTTCGTCGTCATCGGCATCGGCGTGAACATCAACATGGACGAGGACGACATGGTCCCCGAGATCAAGGATATTGCCACATCCCTTGCGATCGAGCAAAGAAAACACTTTGAAAGGGCGCGCGTTTGTGGCATGCTATTGGGCGGTCTCGAAACGTACTACGAGGTCGCGCGGGACCGGGGGACGGACGCGCTCTGCCGGCTCTGGGAGGAGCGGGCCATGATTCGCGGCGTCGCCATGGAGATCAGGCAGATGGACAAGGTGCACCGGGGCATCGCGGAGGGCATCGGGCCGGACGGGGCCATCCTCCTTCGCGAGAACGGCACGCTCACAAGGGTGATAGCAGGGGATGTCAGCATCTAGCACGACGCTTCTCGTGATCGATATCGGCAACACGAACATCGTCTTCGGCATATACAGGGAGGAGGCCCTCGTCATGCACTGGCGGGCCAGCACGGACCTCCACAAGACGGTCGACGAATACGCCATGCTCCTCGGGAGCCTCCTCTTCTTCGAGAAGCTGAAGCTCGCCGATATCGAACACGCCATCATCTCGTGCGTGGTCCCGCCGCTCCTCATCCCCTTCCAGTCGCTATGCTGCAAGTATATGGGCTTCGACCCCATCGTCGTGGGGCCGGGCATCAAGACGGGCATGCCCATCATGTACGAGAACCCCCTGGAGGTGGGGGCCGACCGCATCGTCAACGCGGTGGCGGGCTACGAGAAGCACAAGAAGGCCCTGATTATAGTCGATTTCGGCACGGCCACGACCTTCGACTACGTGACGCCCAAGGGTGAATACGTGGGCGGCGCCATCGCCCCCGGCGTCATGATCTCCCTGGAGGCCCTCTTCCAGCGCGCATCGAAGCTGCCCAGGGTGGAGCTGGTCAAGCCGAAGGATATCATCGGAAAGAATACGGTCAACGCCATCCAGGCGGGCGTCGTCTACGGGTACATCAGCCTGGTGGACGGCATCGTCACGCGCATGAAAGAGGCGGTCGGGACGAACCCCTTCGTCATCGCGACGGGCGGCCTCGCGAACCTCATCTACCGGGAATCCCAGTGCCTCGACGAGGTCGATGACTTCCTCACGCTCCGGGGCCTCAAGATGCTCTACGAAAAGAACAAGGACCACCACCGGTTCAAGTAGGCCTATATTTCTCTCGCGTCGGGCCGCATCGAATGGTACAATCGATAACGGAGGTGCCCATGACCGACACTATCGACGATGCCGAGGTCGAGCTTCAATGCGAGAACTGCGGCCGCAAAACGAAGAAGAGCATGGAATGGGTAGAGGGCCACGACGAGTTCGCGTGCGACTGCGGGACCATGATACCCGTCGACGCGAGCAAGTTCCGCAAGGAGCTCGTAAAGGCCGAGTCCACGCGTGACGGAGTCCAGGGCTTGATGGAAAAGCTTGGCAAATAGGGCCACGCTTTTATTCCCCGCCCCAGACGCCCCGGTACGCGACACCGATGGCGCCGGCGATGATCTTGCATGTGCGCTCGTTTCCCTGGGTGACCGTTGGCGGCCTGCAAGGTGAGGCCGGTCGCACTATTGCCGGCTTAACGGCCCGTTGGGTTGTCGGGGAGAGGAAGCCTAACAGGTCCAAACGGAATAAGCGGCGCTACGCCCCTCTTTCCATCCCTGACGCCTTTTCTTCTGTATATATGCCGCCTCGTAAGGTATAGTAGTGCAGTCAGATGGGTTTGGAGAACAGGTTCGATATCACTTTCACTGCCGCCCTCGCGAGCAAAGAGAAACAAATTCAGCAAAATTATCGGCCCTACATAGGGATACACAAATGGTTCGCCAGACGGCCGGGCACGGTTTTCCGGAATCTCCTTCTGTCGGAGTTTAATGGCGAAGAATGCCTCGATACGTCTTATTGGAGGGCACACCAAATGAGGGGCGTGATCGCGGACCCGTTCATGGGGGGCGGCACACCTCTGATGGAGGCAAATCGTCTCGGTTTCACCATTGTAGGGGCGGACATTAACCCGATGGCCTTCTGGATTGTCAGGCAGTCCCTGGTTTCCCTCGATATAGCGGAGTTCAGGAAGACTTCCGGGCTTTTGATTCATGACGTGGAAACCGAAGTCGGCTCGTACTACACAACCAGGTGCACTTATTGCGGACGGGAGGCGCCGGTCAAGTATTTCCTGTGGGTCAAGACCCAGCCGTGCCCCCACTGCGGAACGGTCAATGATCTCTTCCCCGGCTACCTTCTCGCGGAGGATTGCCGCCACCCGGCCCACGTCGTCGCCTGCCGGCATTGCGGTTGCCTGAACGAATTCGAGAGAGAGCCGACCACGGCGGACCCGTTATCCTGTCACGAGTGCGGCGGTCCGGTTTTTGTTGAAGGTCCCGCCATGCGTAACAGTGTAAGGTGCACGTCATGCGGCTCGGCGTTTCGCTATCCTCCGGCGTCACCCACGGCGGCTCCATCCCACCGGATGTGGGCAATCGAGTACTATTGCGGCGCCTGCAAGGCCGGGCACAAAGGCAGGTTCTTCAAGAAACCCGATAGAGACGACGCGCGGAAGATGATGGCGGCCGGGATGCGGTTAGAGGGCTGCGATCACCTCCCCCTACCGGCCGATCCGATTCCGGACGGAGACGAGACGCGCCGCCTGCATCGTTGGGGCTATACGCGTTTTCGTGAGATGTTTAACAGCCGTCAACTCTTCGGTCTGGGCCTGTTGCTGCCTATGAGGTGCTGAAACGGCATACGCGAGGTTTTTCAGATTTCAATGAAAAAACGATAGATGAAGCGTTAACCGAAAATAGCCGGATTTTGTGCGTTTTACGGGCTATACCGGGCATGACTCCGCCCGAATGGGCGGAACTGGCGCGCGTGGAATGCGGAAGCGACATCACTCAAGGGGCAGCCAGGGCACTCGACCGGAGATGCCCTGAAAGAACCGACTACGTTTCCGCCATCAAGCGAAAACGTTCATCGGGCAATGGGGGAGGTCTCAAGAGCTTCCATCGCATTGAGGCTTTGGTTCGCGTGGCGATACGATACATCTCCCAAGGGGCCCCGAGAGAGGTTGAAGGCATGGTCCACAGGCTCGCAAAATTCGACACCCATGAAGGCCTCGATTCCCTTCGGTATGCTTCGAAGGAGGCCGTCCCTTACCCCGTCCTTCTCTACGAACGCTACCTGGGACGTCCTTTTGCCGGACAGCGAGACGCGGTTTCGGAACTTGTGGGGGCGGTCATGGAAAATGCGGTAGAAAATACCCTCCGGGAAGCAGGCGTGACGTATCGAAAAACAGGGCGCGCCGAAAGGATTCCGGGTTTTGGTCAGGCACCGGATTTTTGTATCCCCGACGAGATCGGCCCGGTAGTGGTCATAGAGGCAAAGATCACGAGCGACGATGGTACGGCCAGAGACAAGGTCGCGCGCATAAAAGAGCTTGAGACGCAGCGCAACAGGCACGTAGCCGAGGGAAGGCCCGGTTACGAAGTAGTTGCATGCATCGACGGGCGTGGCTTCAGGGAAAGACGAGAGGATATGCGCCAGATGCTTCTCCGCCTTGACGGCAAGGTTTTTACCACTGCTTCGTTGGGCCGTCTCATCAGCCACACCCGCATAAAGGATTTCGTTACCGTGGGGGCAGGCAGAAAAACCTGAACACAGGCATGCTGCCCGGCGCGCTACCCACCTGTCGGCCCGGATTACAATTCACTCTTCGTCATCGAGGCGCCCACGGCATCGTGAACCGTTGAGCGGCGGTTCGTCACTTCCCCTGATTGAGCAGGCTCTTCCCCTTATTCATCAGGTCCTGGTTCTCCATGAGGCTCTTCCCCTTATTCATCAGGTCCTGGTTCTCCATGAGGCTCTTCCCCTTATTCATCAGGTCCTGGTTCTCCGTGGGCGCCTTCCTCTTATCCGTCAGCGTGCCTTGCCCCTGCGGAGCCGTCCCCTTTCCCGGCGGCTGGTCTTTCTGCGCGGTCGGCGCGTTTTGCGTGGTTCCGGCCCCTTCCTTCATCGTGCCTTTTTCGAGCAGCGTCTTTCCCTGATCCAGCATCGAGTCCTGGGCATGGACGGAACCAACCCTTACGAACAGCGCGAGAAGCATGGCTAAGGCCGTGATGACGAGTGGCGCACGTACTTTTTTCATGACTGTCCCTCCTGATCGATAAGTCTTGAGGCGCGGATGGACGGCGGGCGAAGGCGTTTTTTCGAAAAATTGTTTTCCGCGATCTGGGCGAACCTCTCCCGCGAGTGTTCCTCCCTGCGTCCAAAGTCGAATATAAGTCCGACCGGGAGGTTTTTCAAACCCGTGGTAAACCGTCGCGCTGACTGTCTTCCCTTTTGTTCCGGGGCAGTCAGCCCCGAGGTCCGTGGGGGGCGGCGATCCCTCCCCCCTTTCCATTTGTCGGGCCTGCCCGCCGCGCCGGGTGAATCACGCCTGCTTCTTCAGCCCTTTCCTTACGGCCACAAGGGCAGCCAGACCGGGAGCGAATAAGAGGACGGCGCTGGGAGTCGGGGTGGCGGAAGTCGTCGTACCGCCACCTTGAAAACCATGGTCGTGGTGGTCCCACCAGGCAATCCCATGCCCGTCGTGAAGGTCATGGCCCCAGTCGCCCGGGAAGCCGGGGTAATAAGAGAACGGCGGGGTATGGGTCGTACCTCTCGGGAAAAAACCGTGAGTCCCATAGTCCCGGTCCGCGTCCTGGTACATACGGTCACTGCCGGTGGTCGCGCCCTCATCATTCATGCCATAGGCCCGGATGCGTGAAGAATCGCCGGGGTAACCGAGGGCGCCATAGGTGTAGATGGTGGCGTGGGCGCCGCTCAATGCGCCGAAAAGAAGGATGAGAGCGGTCAGTACTACTGTCGAGCCCTTTTTCATTTGGTGCCTCCTCATAGGGGGTGGTAGTTATATCTGGCAGCTCGGCAGTCTTGCTGATGACCGGCAGAGGCGAACAACTGAGACCCTTTGGCTTTCCGTCCTGTGGTCGCCCACAGTTTGGTTTTTTCAGAATAACATGATATATCAGTATGTAATATTAAGTATCACAACAAGTCAAATGAACTTTCCGTTAAGAACAGCGCCTATTCTTAACACGGGCCAACTGAAGCCCTGCGGATGTAGGGTGATGGGAAAGCGGACCCCTCGCCGGACCAATCTGTTTCTTCAGGCGAAAGCAGCGAGGATGTCCAATATAGAAGCCCCCGGCCGGAATCCGCTGCCCTTCCGGCTGCCGCCGGGACGCGCAAGCGCGCAACCCCGGCATGACAATATTACTATGAGAGCGTTAGTAAACTCATATCATACATAGTATAATCCATAGTATAATCGTCTATCCTTACTCGTGCCAAAATAAAAGGCAGGGCCGCCTTGACCCCGCCTCTCCCGTGAAAATGAAAGATTATTCTACTCTTCGCGCTTCCCCCCGGCTCCCGCCACGGCGATCAACCCAAGTCCAGGAAGGACCGTGGCCGCTGGCTCAGGGAGACCAGCCGGCCCGCTTCTTCCACGGCGGCAATCCGTCCCCATGGGGGGTGATATCGAACAGGATCATTCTTTTGCCACGATGAATGCGGAAGGGTAGTCCATCACCACTTTTGACTGTGCCTTCTCGGCATCAGACATGGACCTGTAGGGCCCCACCTCGACCCTCCAGCGGATTTCGCCGTCCCTGTCCGCCCTGACCACCTTAAGGATAGAAGCCCTGTATCGAAGTGATTTCATGTCCTTAAGCAATGACACGGCGTCCGTCTCGACTTCGAAGGAGCCTACATGCACAAAAAACTCGCCCTTCAGGTCGCTTGCGTTCTGCCCCTCCACAGGTCCTGATGTGCGAATAAGAATCCTCGCCAGCCCTTTATCCACGATGGCCAGTTTTTTGGCGGCGGCGTAAGACAGATCGAGGACCCTACCCGGTATGAAGGGCCCCCTGTCATTTACCGTAAGGATCAGGCTCTTCCCGTTCTCGAGGTTGGTGACGCTTATCTTCGTATGCATCGGAAGCAGTTTATGGGCTGCCGAGGGTTTGTACATATCGAAGACCTCTCCGCATGAGGTGTGGCGTCCATGAAACGAGGGGCCATACCAGGACGCGATGCCCCTCTCCTCGTATCCCTGAGCGGTCACCAGGGGTTGGCAGGCCTTGCCGTAGGCCTGATAAGACTTTCCCTTTTTGTTCGGTTTTCGGGAGTGGTTCGTGAGGAGCGCCTGTTCGGGTTTGGGTGGTTCAGGGGGGACAACCTCCACGGCGGCCGGCTTTTCCGGTACGCCTTGTGGCGCGGGTTCACTTCGCTGCTCCCCGAGGGTTGCGCATCCCGATAGAGAGGCCAGCAGAAAAATAAGGACGTAACGGGCGGCACGCTTCCGAACCTTTACAGGATCGGGAACGCTCATGGTCTCGCCTGGTGTGGTCGCATGCATTCCGTGCTCCCAATTAGCCTGCGCAGACGATCCTACGGCAGATTGACATTCAAAAGTGTGTTCGGCCTTTGCCCCGGAATCTTAAATGGTTCCCCCTCATGCCGAGTTGCTTATCTTTGGCCCCACCCTCGCCTTAGGCGGCGACCCACTGAGTGACACCCTTTTCGCGCACTACCCGCCGCGGGCGGCTTTGACGCGCCGACGAAGGCATCTCTTTTCGCCCCCGCTCCATCCTTTTCATGAGGGGGTGGCTCGGGGGAGTGCACGGAGCGGGTCGTGCTTCGCCAAGATGATAGCGCAGCAGGTTGGAGGGGGCGACGCCAGCCGCGAGGCCGCGCCGCCGCGCCGCCGGTCCGCCCTTCAAGGGTCCGCCCCTTAAGGGGCAGCCGTTTCGTCCGAAGAAATATATATGGATGCAATGGATACCCCATACAGGGATGTGGAGCCGGGGCTCCCCGTGAGGATCGTCATGGGGGAGGACCGATGGGCGGAAGACATCATCACCCTGGATTCGGCTATCTACGAGGTGAACGGGGCCTCGTTGGTGCTCGCCCAGACGTATCCCCCTGTCGACGACAAGGTTCGCGGCAGGGAGGTCACGGTGACCTTTCTCGGGAGGGCGTTGGACGAGCAGCCCGTGCGCCTCGGTTTTCCCGCGGTGATCGTGGGGTGCATCGAACGCTACCGGCCGGCGACGGGCCGGGCAGTGTATGAGGCGGGTCGCGCGGCAGGGGCAATCCGGGCCGAGAGGAAGGGCGCGGCCGTCCCCTTTACCATGCGGGCGAGCTTCCGCGTGGAGCCGAC
>JBEKJU010000065.1:0-16874 GCA_050011095.1 Syntrophorhabdales bacterium | reverse complement strand
TGACGATGAAAGAACCTGCCATCTCACGCGCTCCTTACCGTTACCTGCGAAAAGCACAATCCCGCAAAAGTCAAACTCCAGGAGTCCCCCGGCAGAGCCGGGGGTTTACCTTAATGAAATTAGGTTGACAGTACTCCCCCCCCCAATGCGTTTGCCCTGCCGGGTGGACTAAAGGGGGTGGCTTTAAGATGCATAATATGGGATAATATGGCGGCGTACCTGTTGCTGATATGATGGTTGCAGGAAGGCTTGTGTGGTAAGACAGTGGCCGAATGGATAGATTGAAGGCAAGAGGAGTATAACCCGTTGGCAGACAGACAGCAAGGGCAGTCCCCACTGAGGAGAGGAGCCACTCCTGTCCCCGTCGTATACTATCGAGATGGGTTGGCCACTCAGACAAGTACCTCGGTGGTCGTGGAGGAACCTCTGGAAATGTATCTCGACGGTTCACCCTACCAGTTGACCATGCGCCTCCCGGGGGAAGAATTGTATCTCGCATTAGGCTACTGCTACAGCGAAGGCATTATAGATTCCATGTCAGACATATTGATGGCCAACTATTGCGGCGAGGAGACGGGCAACAGAATAGATATCACCCTTGACCCAAAAAGAAAGGAGGCCAGGGGGCTTGTCCTAAAGCCAAAGGAGTTGCTCACTTACTCAAGCTGCGGTCTATGCGGGAAGGAAATGATCGAGGACATCTGCACAAAAGTTCAGGTACGGAAAGGCTCGTTCACCATGCCCTTGTCCCGGCTCGATGGCCTACTTGAGGTTGTAGAGCGTCATCAGGGGGTCTATTCTGACACGGGAGGAGCACACGGCGCAGCCATCTTCGACGAGGCGTACGGGCTCCTCGCATTTTCGGAAGATGTGGGTAGACACAACGCCCTCGACAAGGCCATCGGCAGGCTGGTATTTGAAGACAAGGTTGAGAAGGCCATGATTGTGGTGCTTACATCGCGGTTAAGTTACGAGATGACCCTCAAAACCGGACGCCTCGGTGCACACATACTCGTCGGTTTTTCCTCTCCCACCTCTCTCGCCATCGACCTTGCAAAGAGTATAAATCTTACGCTCATCAGGTCTGCGAGAACCGGAACCGGGAAGGTTTATACAGGCGTCGAAAGAATAGCCCCTTGACCTTCTAAAGAGCAGGGCAATCGGAGGGAGTCGCGTTGCTGTTTCCCCACCTGACCGGCCAGGCGGGTGGTGACTTTCCGGAACATGCCGTCGTCCATTCGCGACAACAACAAGAAGAAGCCCTTCCTCTATTCAGGCCGATGCATTGAAAGCCATAGATGCGCTGAAGCCGTATATGAGATTGACGAGCATGGCCATCTTTTCGGGCTGAAGCACCTGCGAGATGCGGGCCTGGGATGTGCCGGCGAGCATTGCATTCGTGTCGTCCGCCGCCTCCGCCCCGGAGACGAGGATTGCCGGTATCCCCAGGGCCCAGGCAAACCCAAGCTCGAAGGCAACCCCCGTGTCACCGTCATCGGCAACCGCAAGGACCAAAAAGCAGTCCCGCATCAGGCGGCAGCAGACCGACGCGACAGCAGCCGAACATAGCGCCTTGTGCCCAGGCATGTCCTCGATGTCCGGGGAATACGCGAAGGGGTCGAGGATCTCCGGTACGGGGAGGTCTTTCTCCAGATAAATCTTTCCCAGCGACGAACGGAGACTGTCGAGAAAACGGGCCTTGAATGCCCTCTGCGCCTCGGTAAACGCCGGGTGGGCAAAGTAGATCTTCATGACGCATCCCCGGAATCAACGATGGTACCCTTAAGCTCCACGACGGTCGCCCCGAAGCCGCCCGCGTCTCCACCCGCAAGCCTGAATGATGCGACCGCGGGCAGTCGGCCGAGGATGCTATGGACCGTGCGCCTCAATTGTCCCGTACCCTTTCCATGGATGATCCTTACCTGGAGAATCCCGCGCTCCCGGCAGACGGCGAGATAATCTACGACCAACTCCTTTACCTCCTTCGGACTGAATGTGTGAAGGTCGAGCACACCGTCAACGGGAACATCGATCACGTCCGATTCGTCCATACACCCACCATTCATCTTTCGAACCACCGCGTCATATTATATCAATTCGGGGTTGCTTGGAAAGGGCTATCGACGGACAATCACCCCTTACGGGTGGGCTATTGCGGTATCATACGGAGTAGCTTATCTTCGCCACATCCTTGTTGTCGCATCAAAGCTTGGCAGCGACGAGACGCGCGAGGCGAAAGTGGTCCTCCACCATCTCGAAGGCCCTCTCCGCGAAGGACCGCACCTCGGGATCGGAAATATTCCCGACATCTTCCATGAGCTGCGAGACCGTCCTCTCGTGTTCTTTCAGCACGGCGTCCACGTACTGCCTGTCAAAGTCGACCGGCATGAGGCGGGAGAGCCGGTCCAGCATCGCCCTGTAATCTTCATTGAGGTCCTGCGGGATGTCAATACCCCTGTTCGCTGCCAACTCCACGGCTTCCCTGGCCACCTCGGCGCGGACAGTGACGAGATGACCGCCGAGCCGGCGCACCTCCTCGCTTGACGCCCTCGCCAGGGCTATCTTGCCCAGTTCTTCCTCGACCATGCCATCCGTCACGATATCGGAGAGGACCTCCGTTTCCGCCATCGCTCTTCCGTTAAGCCCCCTTTTCCTGCCATAATATTAAGCACGACCCTTCGAAGTTTCAAGACGGTGCACGCCCGTGAAAGTCCCGGTAAGTAATCGAGGAGACAACGGATTGTTCACTTCGATTGACAATGGTACCGGCCTGTGGTAAACAAAGTAACCATGTCCGATTCATTCATAAAACCATTCAGGGGTCTTATTTACAACAGGAAAAGGATAGACGATATAGCTGACTGTGTCTGTCCGCCCTACGACATCATCCCCGATCCGCTCCCCTATTACAAGCGGAGCGATTTCAACGCTATCCGCCTTGAGCTGCCGGTGGCCGAACCGGGGGCTGACGTGTATGACGCGGCAAAAAAGACGCTCGACGCGTGGCTCGCCGAAGGGGTCCTCTCTTTCGACGCCGGGGAGTCAATCTACCTATACGAGCAGGAATTCATGCTTCACGGGAAGACCAGGCGACGGACAGGGATGATTCCCCTCGTGAGGCTCGACAGGGAGCGCATCCTTACCCACGAGGAAACACGGCAGAAGGCAAGGGAGGACAGGGAGAGACTCATAAGGCGACTCAGCACCTACACGAGCCTTGTCTTCTCCATGTATGAGGACAAGTCAAGAGAGATAGAACATCTCATCAAGGTCGCCCAAAAAGAAAAGATGGACGATTTCGTCGATGAGCTTTCCATAAGGAACACCTTCTACCGCATGAGCGATCCGTCCGAGATTGGCAGGCTTGTGTCCATGATGGAGGAAAAGAACCTCTACATAGCGGACGGCCATCACAGACTGAGCGTCGCCTTCAAATTGGGACTTCCCTACGTGGCCATGTACCTGACCGACATGGATGGGGAGGGGATTGCAATTCTCCCCTATCATAGGATCGTCAGCCTGAAGGAAAGGAAAGGGCCCACGGAGATTCTCACCCTCCTGGAACCCTATTTCCATAGCTCGAAGATGGAATATGAGCCAGAGGGCGGGCCGGACGCGCTTGTTGATAAAATATCGTCCTCTCCCTTGCTTTCTTTCCTTCTTTACTTCGGCGGAAAGGAGCCCTCGCTCTACATGCTGAAGGAGAAAAGGACGATGGAATTCGATCCTGAAAGCCACCCGAGCATGAGGAGCCTCAAGGTAAATGCGATCCACAGAGGGGTTTTGAAGCACCTTCTGGGCGTGAAGGACGATGAAATCTCTTTTCTCAACAGCGCGGATGAAGCTGTCGACCTAGTGAGGCAAGACCGGTACGACTTTGCCGTTCTCGTTCCCTCGACGTCCGTGGAAGAGGTGAAGGATATCGCGGATAACAGGCTCTATATGCCCCCCAAGTCGACCTACTTCTACCCCAAAATACTCACGGGACTCGTATTCTACAAATATGCGTGAGTCCATAAGGCCCGATGAGACCCTGGACGTGCTGTGCAATGAGAAGGTGCGGCTCATCCAGAAAAAGGGGGGGTATCGTCTCTCCATAGATGCGCTTTTGCTCGCTAATTTCATTGTCCTGAAACGCCGCGAGACCCTTTTGGACATAGGGGCGGGCTGTGGCATCATACCGATATACATCTCAAGAAGGGGCTGTGAAAACAGGCTAGTCGGTATAGAGATCCAGGACGAACTGTACGAGCTTTCCTTGAGGAACAAGGAACTGAACAGGTGCGCCAATGTCGAGTTCGTCAAGGGCGACGTGAGAACGGCGGGAAAAGAGCTGGGCAATTTCCATGTGATCGTTTCGAACCCCCCGTACACAAAAGAGCGGACGGGCAGGATGAGCCCAGGGCAGTCCCGCCTCATCGCCCGGTATGAATCGGCCCTCAACCTTTCCGCGCTGCTCTCTGTCGCCACTTCCCTGCTCATGACCCACGGCAGGCTTTACGTGATCTATCCGGCGAAGAGACTGGCCGAACTCATGTACACCTCAAGACCCCTCAGCCTTGAGCCCAAGAGGCTCCGGCTGGTCCATTCACGTTCGGGTGAACCGGCCGTGCTTTGTCTTGTGGAATGCATGAAAGGCGGTGGGGTCAACCTTAAGGTGGAGCCTCCGCTTTACATATACAAAGACGATGATTATACGCAAGAAGTGAAGGCGTATTTCTGTGAAGGGGCGTAGATGGAAGGGGTAGTACAGCTTATCAGGGAAGACCTCGACAAACTTGAGGGTTCTATCGAAAAGCTCCTCACCACCCGCATCACGTTCATACGAGACGTCGTCCACCACCTGATAAAATCAGGGGGAAAGAGGATAAGACCCATACTGGTGATCCTCTCCTCCCGACTGTGCGGGTGCCGGGATGATAATCACCTTCCCTATGCCGCGATTGTCGAGTTTATCCATACCGCAACGCTGCTCCACGATGACGTTATTGACAATGCCGAGACAAGAAGAGGCATGGCGACGGCCAATACGGTGTGGGGAAATGAATCGAGCGTGCTCGTCGGCGACTTTCTCTTCAGCAAATCATTCGACCTGATGGTATCCGGTCATAACGAGGAGATCCTCAGGGTCATGTCAAAGGCGACAACCGATCTTGCCGAGGGTGAGATCCTGGAACTGCTCAAGACGTCCGATGCGGCGACCCTTGAAGAGGAATATTACGAGGTCATTGCGGGTAAGACGGCGGTACTGCTTTCGGCTGCCTGCGAGATAGGGGCCCTCCTCGGCGGCGTGGGAGATGAAAAGCGATACGCCCTTAGGGATTTTGGCTTTCATCTGGGCATGGCCTTCCAGCTCACCGATGACCTCCTCGATTATACGTCGAGTGATAGAACCCTGGGGAAAGACGCGGGGAGGGACCTGCGGGAAGGCAAGGTCACGCTTCCCCTGATCCACGCGCTCAAGACCGCCACCCGGGAAGAAAGGGAGTCGATAGAAAGGAACCTTTCAAAACCACGGATCACGCGAAAAGACTTCGTGAAGGTGAAGGGGGTCATCGAAAAGTACGGCGGCCTCGAGTACACGGCCCGCATCTCGAAGGACCACATCGATACCGCGAAGGCCGCGCTCAATGCGTTTGCCGCCTCAGTTTACAAAGAGGCCCTGCTGGCGCTCGCGGACCACATTCTAGCACGGGAATCATAGGGACAGCCCGCCTATTTCCCGAACTCCGCGAGGAGCTTGTCTATCTCGTCCTGCGAGAGGCTCTCCGCACCGGCCTTTTCCTCCTCCTGCCCGGCTGGGGCCGCTTGGACGACAGGGCCGGCGAGACCGCCCAAGAGGGAATCCAGGTCTTCCTGCGAAAGTCCGCCGACCGGGGGACGTTTTTCCTCCCGCTGCACGACAGGCTCCGCCGGGGCGTTTTCCATGAGACCCAAGAGCGCGTTGAGGTCGTCCTGCGACAGTACGTCAGCCATTATCCCTTTCCGCCGGACGGAAAGATATACCCGCGACCTTTATCATGTCACATGATGATCGGCCATTCCTGGAAAGACTTAAGAGGCGGACCTGGCTGAGTGTCGTGCGTCCGTCATGTCTTCGGTCCTTCCTTTTCATGAGGGGGAGGCTCGGGCAGCTTTGCTGACGGAGGGGGCGACGCTAGCCCCGATAATTGCCGGCGAGCAGGGCCGCCCCAAGGGCTGCCGTGATCTGCGGCTCCTCGGGAATCAGGATCTCGACACCCATTTCAGTCGCTATGGTCTTCACCAGTCCCCTGTCTTTCGCGCCGCCGCCCGTTACGGCGCAGTCAAGGGCGAGGCCGACGCGGGTGACGAGATTGATGATCTTCGATGCCATCGCCTTGTGGACCCCCGCCATAATGTCCACCGGAAGCGCCCCCTCCGCGACGCGCGACACCGCCTCCGACTCCGCAAAGACAGCGCAGCCTGTCGTGAATTCTACGGGGTTTTCCGATCTCAGGGAAAGCTCTCCGATATCTTCCACGTCGGCTTGGAGGATACGGGCGATCACCTGCAGGAACTTTCCGCTCCCGCCGGCGCATTTTTCATTCTGGACGAAGCTCGTGATCCTCCCCGCGCTATCGACCCTGATCGCTTTGCTGAACTGGGCCCCTATATCGATGACCGTTCTGACCGAGGGGAAAAGATGATGCACCCCCGCCGCGTGACAGGATATATCCGTGGCCGACCGATCGGCGAAATCGACGGCCCCTGCCCCATAACCGGTGGCTGTGGTGGAGGAAATGTCGGCCGGAGAGAGACCGGCTTTGTGGAGGGCTGCCTCGGCCACCTTCCTCGCCGCTTCGCTGTAGCTCCCCCCCGACGGCATGATCGCACTCGCCCGGACGATCCTGTCCTGGCATACGACTGCCTTCGAAAAACCGGAACCTATATCGATGCCCAGGCAATACCTCATGCGCGGGCACCCCTGCCTGAAAGACCCCTTTCATGAGGATGGACAAAGGCAAAGCGCGGCCGGACCTTCATGAGAAAAATGTGGCCTCCTTCAGACCCTGCGCGCTCCTCTGAAGCGTCTGGCCGCTTCGCGCCGCCTTCTCATACGCCTCTTTCCCGATGAGGGCCGCGCCAAGCGCACCGGTAAGGAGGGGCTCTTGCGGTACCAGGATGGGGAACCCGAATCTCGCCTCAAGCGCCCTGACCAGGCCGATATTCTTTGCACCGCCCCCGGTCACCGCCACATCTTGCTCTATCTTGAGCTTGCTGACGAGCGCAAAGACACGGGTAGCAATCGCCTCATGGATGCCGGCGATCAGATTGGGAACGGTTTCGCCCGCTACGAGCTGGTTGATCACCTCCTGCTCCGCAAAAACCGTGCAAGTATTGCTGACCTCTGCGGGGCTCGAAGCGGAAAGGGAGAGCTCGCCGAGCCTCGCGAGGGGAACTCCGAGGACATCCGCCATCACCTCAAGAAACCGCCCCGTGCCCGCCGCGCACTTGTCGTTCATGACGAAGCCCGCAACCTTGCCGTTCCGTATAGTGATGCCCTTACTGTCCTGGCCTCCCACGTCCACCACCGTTCGTGCCGATGGCAGAAGGCTGTGGAGCCCCTTTGCGTGGCACGTGATCTCCGTCACCTGCCTATCCGCGAAGGGGACGTTTAATCTGCCGTATCCCGTCGCCACGACGTAGGCCAGGTCCCCAAAGACGAGACGGGCCTGGCCCAGGGCATCTTCCATGACCCTGTTGGCGAGCCTTCGGTGCTCGGGGCCTGTAGGCCCGATTATAGACGATATCATAACCGATTCGTCCAGGATGACCACCTTCGTCATCGTGGACCCGATATCTATACCCGCAAAATAGTGCGTCATTCTTCCTGATGTCCCTCACGGCCACAGATGGTTTGCCTGCGGCAGGCCCTTCACGGCCGTCTTTTTTTGTATGCCTCAAGGGTCTCGATGAAGGCATCGATCCTGTTATGGGTGTCCACCTCGTTGTAAGAGCTGATGTCGACGATGTCGCCCTCCATGATGAGGATTGGAATGTCGCCGTAGACCTTCCTGAGCGTTTCCGCCTGCAGCATGATGCCTGCGTGCCAGCTCCTGCACGAGAAGGCGGTATGGAAGACAACGCCGTCGCACCTGTAGTCCTCGATATACTCGATGAGCCGCTCGACCTTGGGAAGAGAACCGGGCCGCTTCCGTGCACTGTCGTACCAGTGGGTCCAGTAGCGCACCCACCTCCAGGCGATGCGCTCCAACGGGTCATCTGTTTTCGGGAGGTCGAGGCGCTCGATCTTCTCACCCCCCCGGTACGTCACCTCGACCGGGAAGACGGCGCCTTTATCGTTGAAATACTGAAAATCACCCAGGGCAAACCAGGAAGGGAGCCCCGCGCCCCACAGGAGTCGATATTGCTCGTTCTCGACCACCCCCTTCTTCAGGGCGATCTTTTCCTGCAGCTCTTTTCTCAGGTCCGCATAGAAGTCATAGGCCTCCTGCGTGGCCAGGTTGAAAGTGAAAGGAACCATGGTGTTCATAGCATCGCCCGTATCCATGGGCGTCGGCGCGGCCTTCCTCAGTTCGTATGCGTCGATGAAGAGGTCCCACGTCCTGTCAGACAGATCGACGAGGGCGGCGAGCTTGTCCCAGTCCATATTCCTGCCCGTATGTTTTTCACAAAACCTGACGCAGTCACGGAGCTGCTCCGTGGCATACCTTACGTAGAATCCCTCCTGTTTTTTGTGATCCGTCTTCGGGTCCCAAGGGGGATAATACATGTCGCCCACAAAAACGGGCACGTCCTGCAGGTAGTGCTGCGTTGCCTGGGGCCACTTGAAGCGCGGATCGCAGAGGAGCTGGCCACTCCCGATGATCATATCGGGCCGCGCCATACCGCCCCACGGCGCGCCTTCCGGCATGCTTCCGCCAAGCTCCTCACGCCATATGTCGAAGCCGAGATTGCACGTGGCATAGGTACACAGAGAGCGGGAAAAGTTCTCCGCCTCCGCCTTCTGCAGGTATTTTTCGGCATCACGCTTCGCCGCGCACACCCCCGAGAAGCTCTCTCCCCAGGCGGGCACGATATCCATGGCCCTCATGATCTCATCGTGGGCATCGGCAATGAAGGCATAGGCGACCTTTTTCCCCTCTTCTTTCGCCTTGAGCGTCGCGGCCAGGTTGCCCCGCACAAACTTCGGTATCCGGGCCGCTGCCTGTGTCGCGAGCGACCTCGGTTTCTTCTCTTCAGCCATGATTCTTCCCTCTGTCGGATTTTATGCGATCATTTCCAGGAATGCCTCGATCCTGGTCTTCATCCTTGCCAGCGTGGAGGTCGAGTATTCATCCTCAAGGTAGAGCACCGGCGTCCCCGTGCCCTCGATGAATGTCTTCACGGCGGGGACCTCGAAGCCATAGGGATCGCAATATTTGTAGACGAAGAGGATCACCCCGTTTACGTTGAATTCCTCTATGTACTGTCTCATATGGCCGAACCGCGCCTCGATGTTCTCCCGGTAGTCGTTCCCGGCGCCGACGAAAAGGGTTGGCATCTTCAACCTTCTCAGATAGCGCTCGGCGATCCCCAGGACCGGATCGGCCGTCTTTTCCACGTCTCCCCAGTACATCTTGCTTCCGATCGAGATGTCATCCATCACCACCCTTGCGCCCGCATGCTCGATTGCATCCATAATGGCGACGTCGTCGATCTGGTCGCCCACGAGCATGATCCGCGCCGCCTCCGTGCGCGATGATGGGCCTCTCTCTTCCACCTCTTGCGTGACGGCCTCGATGAGGCGGCTCGACTCCTCGACAGGAAGACTCATCGCCGCCACCAGGACCTTCATCATCTCTGCGCCCGAAAGGGGAGACGGGCTGGCCTTCCTCAGGGAATAGAGCCGTCTCATGAGTCGCCTGTTCTCGTTATGGGCGCTCACCGCATCGGCCAGCGCCCCATCCGTGATCCTTCTTTCGGTAAAGTCTTCGAGGCTGCGGATAAATGCGCGCAGGATCTCCGTCAAGAAGGTAACGGACGAATCGCTTGTGACATGTGGCACATTCAGGAAGTGCCAGTAGGGAAGCGTGATGGTGTGGCTCCACACGTCGTTCGTCCTGTCGATGCTGTCGCACTGGTGCGGAAGGACGATGCCGTCCAGGAAGTCGTATCTCCCCTTGACCGCGGCATCGAAGACATTCCGCACGAAGGGGCAGACGATGGTTTCCATATAGGCGTCCCCCTTCGTAATGGCCTCAGAGACGTTGCCTTTGAGGCGAAGAGGCAACACGCCCGCGGCAGTCATGATCTCAACGGGCCCGAGAGCCGACAAATAGCCGATGACCTTCTTGCCCCCGGCCCTCAATTCCTTTGCCCTCACGCCGTATTGTCCGTAATATTTCTCAGCCCTTGCGAGGCCGTCTTCGCGAAGCCCTGTCATTGCAACCCCTTTTGTCCGCACCCGGTCCGACCGCGCGGACATGCTCTTTTAACCGTATGGATGGTCTGGGTTCTGCTTGAGGAACATGATTCCACATTGAAACTTATCCGAATTAACGACGCCTTGTCAACAAAAATTAGGATATGGATACACTATACCATATCTGCTTCCCGGGTGATGCCTGTATGCAATTCACCACCATCACCGGCAACCGCGAAAGACAACGGATAACACCCCGTTGCGCTACGCGATAACTGCTATTTATGATAGTTATTCGGGATATCATGAATATATGATAGTTTCCTTCTAGACGTGGTCGTCCCATGTGGCCGCAATTATTGTGATCGCCTGCGCCATATTGTGGCATGATTCGTGCTATGTGATAAGGCATGAACTATTTTGCACAAATAGGACAAACCCCTTGTGATCCAATCAGGAGGCAAGCATGAGGCAGGTAGGCGTCGCGATCTCCAGGGAAAAGGACCGGGAATTCCGGATATGTTTCGATGAAAACGATGTGCGCCGGGCGTGCCGCATGATGGTGTGCGGCCATAACACCGAGTCGTGCATGAGGCTCATGGAAGAAAATGGTGTAACCTGCGAGCTTTGCTATGCGGTTCTCACTGCCCTGGGAAAATATCCGGTACGGATAGAGGCGAACTGATTCGTCCCCTGAAAAGACAGCCGCCCTTCACCCGACCGCCCGTACAGCCCTGCTTCGACCGAAAGGAATGCCGAGCTTTCGCATACGATGTCGTAACGTCGCCGGGTTAATTCCGAGGAGCTCGGCCGCGCCGTTCTTCCCCTCGATCTTTCCGTTGGTCATTTTCATGACCTGACCGATATGGCGCGCCTCCACCTCTTCTATCTTGAGGGGTCGCCCGCTCGGGGCCTCCTTCGCCGGCGGTGGAGGGGCCGTGATATCATCGAAGGTGAGGGACTTGCCGCTCGATTGAATGAGGGCCCGCTCCACCACATTCGCCACCTCCCGCACGTTGCCCGGCCAATCATATCTGAGGAGCCGGTCGATAGCGCCCGGAGCAAGGCTCGGCAGCGTGCGCAGGCCCATTTCATGTGTCTTCTTCTCCATGAAATGGGCGATGAGGGCCGGAATATCCACCTTTCGCTCCCTCAAGGGGGGGATCCTGATGGGGAAAACCCCGAGACGGTAATAAAGATCGGCTCTGAAGGCCCCTTCCGCAACCATCTCCTCGAGATTCCTGTGGGTAGCGGAGACCACCCGTATGTCAACCTTGACGGGACTGAAACCCCCTACCCTCTCGATCTCCTTCTCCTGCAAGACCCGGAGCAGCCTGACCTGGGCCTGGGCAGGTAGCTCACCTACCTCGTCCAGGAAAACCGTGCCCCTGTCCGCCCGTTCGAAGCGGCCTCTCCTCTGTGCCACCGCCCCCGTGAAGGCACCCTTTTCATGACCGAAAAGCTCACTGTCCAGCAGAGTTTCGGGAATTGCGCCGCAATTGACGGCGACTAAAGGACCGTTATTCCGCGGCGAGAGATTGTGGATGGCATGGGCGACCAACTCTTTCCCGGTCCCCGTCTCGCCCACGAGAAGCACGGGGCTGGCAAGGGGGGCCACCTTCCACACCTGCTCCATCACCTCCCTCAGACCAAACCCGGAGCCGACTATCTCTTCCGCCCAGTTTTTTCGCAGCTCCTCCTGGAGATAACGGTTCTCGTCGGCCAGGACGTCCTTCAGCTTCAAAAGCTCGACATACCTCCGGCTGTTTACAAGGGCGATACCGGCGGGCTCATTTATAACGGACCAGAGCTCGCCATGACCTTCATCATACCGGCCCTCTCCCTTGGCCCGCACGATGAGCGACCCGATAAATCCGTGCTCGATGATAAGCCGCCCCACGATCAGGGAGGAATCGGGCCACTTCAGCTGAAGGCCCACCTCTTTCATGATAGGGTCGTGCCAGACATCCCGGCACACCCTGACCCGGGGATACTTCTCAACATCCTCCAGTTCCCTCCTCAAACGGGAAGGCATGACGATCCTGCAGGACCGTGTATCGCTCCCCGCCTCATCTGCCCTTGCAGCCACTTCCAGCGCACCCATGGTCGGATCGTAAACGGTAAGCACCAGCTCATCCGCTGGCATCGCGGTCTTCACATAGAGCAGGCAACGCCACACAGCCTCGCCCAAATCGAGGCTGCCGCAAATTCGTAAGGTAAATTCCCGAAAGAAATCGTTCTTGTCCATCAGACCCTCAAATAACGCTACGGTATCTGCCAAATGTGATAGTCTACATCATTTCTTATAAATATTACAGTTTTTTCTGTCGTATCAGGTGGACCCTCCCGGATGGAGCCGCTCATCCCCCGTATCCTTAAAGAAACACCGTGGCACACTTTATGCTGCTCAAGTATTTACCGACTGGGCGCGATAGGTGTGATAATATGACGTGGATGGAAATGATCCGCCTCAGGGCAGCGCAAGGCCAAGTAGAGAGTGCGACGCACCTGCTTCTTGACCTGGTGAAGGACATGGCCGCGGAACAGGGTCTTATGTACGTGAAGCTCTATTACAGGGCGGGCCTCTGCACCGATCTCGCGGTCAACCTTTTGTGGAGTACGGATCTTCCTTACCAGGGCAGCAGGGCGGGCTTGAGCATAAGTGAATTGCTCAAGCCCTTTGGCCTCGTCGAGCACTCGATGTGGCTGGAGAAAGAAAAGAGGGCAGTCGAGACAAAGAGGAGGGATCAGCCTTTCCCGGGTCGCGGCTTTCCGGCCCGATAGAGGACGGCAGCCCTCGTCGGGTTCCGTACGTTAACAGAAGACAGCGCGGTGCCTCTTAGCTCATGCCGAGTCGCTTATCTTCGCCAAACCTCTGTTGGCTCCTGGTCGCGGACCGCGGCGGCGGGTGTCGCGAAGCGGGTCGACGCGCCGAAGGCGTGGGTGACGCCGAAGCAACTCCGTATAGGGGGTTCGTATCAGAGGCCGTGTAGGGGGAAGACGGTTTCTCTAATGTAACGGACCACGCGCGCCGCCTCTTGAGCGCACATTTCCTTCTCCGGGCCTTGCAGCACGAAAGGCGCATCCTCAAGGCTCCCCGCCTTCGCCTCCGGCCCGTACATCATGCCCCCCACGAGGCCGGTGAACTTGTCCTCGGGTTCGATCCCCTGCAGGGCAGACCACGCGACGGCCCAGAGTGACGCGGTGCGGTATACGTTGTAGCCCCCTCCGCCCATAGCCATTATCCTGGGGGACAGCTTTCTGATCCTCGCGACCACCCGTTTGTAGCCGTTGCTCGTGAGGTTCAGATTCGCCAGGTGGTCTTCCCGGTGTGTGTCGGCCCCGATCACGGCGAAGACTATGTCCGGCCGGAACCACTCGAGCAGGGGAGGAACCACGGCCTCGAAGGCGGAAAGATAGACCTCGTCGTCCGTTCCGGCCCGCAACGGAAGGTTCACGTTATAACCCTTCCCCTCGCCGACACCTATCTCCGTTTCAAAGCCCGTCCCGGGGAAAAGCGTTGTGCCCGATTCGTGAACCGAGATGGTGAGAACCCGGTCAGTGGCATAAAAGGCCTCCTGCACACCGTCGCCATGGTGCACATCGACATCCACCGAGGCAACCCTGAACCCCTTCCTCACGAGATCCGCAATGGCGACGGCCACGTCGTTGACGTAGCAAAAACCCGATGCATGGTCTCTTTTCGCATGGTGGAGACCGGCTATAGGATCAAAGACGGTGTCTGCCCTCCCCTCGGCAAGCTCCATGGCGCCCTGGCCTCGAGCATCTCCAGTTGAAACTCGCCCTTACCGGCCTTTTTCAGCAATTCGATATAAGGTCTGCCATGGACCAGATAAAGGAGGTCTTCATCGAGAGGTTCGGGCCTCTTGATCCTGAAGTGATCCTCACGGAGGTCATAGTACCGGTGCAACAGCTCCAAAAAGAGCTTCGCCCTGATAGGCCTGAAGGGATGAGACGGCGAGTACTCGACACCCGCCAACTCGTCACCGTAGATGAGCACGTGAGAGCTGGCGCTCTTTTCCTTGTTCTCCCTCTGTCCTGGCTGCCCTCCCTCTTTGCCCAACCCTTCCCCCTGCTTGTTCGTTCGCGACAAAACACCTCTTGTGCGTCCGGCCCTCCGGCATCCCGGTCTTTCGCTATTCTACTATGAATCGAGCCCGGATGCAATTGGGGGGACACCCACTTCCTGGGTACCCGGTCGCCCCCTCCGTGAGCAAAGCCCATCCAACCCGGTACCGTCTGTTCTTGCCGGGCACCCGCAGCCTCACAGCCGTAATGAGAGGCAAAGCCTTCCCCTGCGGGTGGCGCTCCCCCCCATGAAAAGGAAGGAGCGGAGGTGAAAAAGGGCCATCGTTGACACCCACTTCGCTCGGACCCACTGCGTCGGTCCCCGCGGTCGCCACCTCGACCGGCAAAAGCTCTGGAAGCAGCCCTTCCGTCTATCCCGCCTTGTCTTGCTGATCCGCGATTACCCGCCTGATGGTTTCGGCCATCTCGTTCTTGATGATCGGTTTCATGACGAACTCGCGGATGCCCATGGCCTTCGCGCTCTCTGATGATATGGCCTCGCTGAAGCCCGTGCAGAGAATGATCGGTATATCCTTCTTTATGGACATCAGCCTCTTTGCGAGTTCGATCCCGGTCATGTTCGGCATGGTCTGGTCGGTGATGACAAGGTCGAATCTCTCCGGATCCCTCTGGAACCGTTTGAGCGCCCTGACGCTGTCTTTTTCCGCAACTACCTCGTACCCGAGCCTTTCGAGCATTTGTCTTCCCATCTCTACCAGGGCCTCTTCGTCATCGACGAAGAGTATGCGCCTCTTTCCCGATCCGGGCCCGGCGGACGGCCCTGTCTGCTCCTCGGGTAACGCCTCCTTCGGTTTCCTGAAGTATACGGTGAAGGTCGAGCCTCTCCCCGGCGCGCTGCTCACCGTAATGGCCCCGTGATGACCCTTCACGATGCCGTAGACGACCGAAAGGCCCATCCCCTTGGCGCCCGGTTCCTTCGTCGTAAAAAACGGCTCGAAAATCCTGTCCTTTGTCAACGCGTCGAACCCCGGACCCGTATCGGTGACGGAGAGCCTCACGTAGTGACCCGGCTCCATATCGGGATGGGGTGCATCCGCGGGATCCGAAAGGACGAAATCACTCAGCCGTACATCGATGACGCCTTTTCCTGTCTTCAGGGCCTGTCCCGCATTTGTACAGAGGTTTATGAGAAGCTGATGGATCTGCACGGGATCGGCGAAAATTATTCCTTCCTCGGATTCGATCCTCGGCCGGATCTCGACGGTGGAGGGCAGCGATGCCCGCATCAGCTTCAGCACTTCCCGCACGATGGGCGCCACCTGCACTGGCTTCTTCTCCTCCTCGCCCTGACGGCTGAAGGTGAGTATCTGTTTGACGAGTTCCCTGCCGCGGTATCCCGCCTTGCGCACATGCTCGAGGTGTCTCGTCGCCCGGCTGTCCTTTTCCACATCATCGAGGGCAAGCTCGGTAAAGCCGATCATCGCCGCAAGGATGTTATTGAAATCATGGGCGATGCCGCCTGCGAGGGTACCGATGGCCTGCATCTTCTGGGCCTGTCGCAATTCAGCCTCCAGGCCGACCTGTTCGGTCATATCCCGCTCGACGGCAACATAATTGGTGATATTACCCGCACTGTCCCTTATGGGCGACATGGTTCTTTCCACCTCGTAGGCGCTGCCATCCTTCTTCCTGTTCGTCATGCGCCCTGTCCAGACATTCCCCGCCTCCAGGGTATGCCACATCTCATCCCACGGGCTCGTATCCCGGCCGTTCCCCGCGAGGACGTCAAACCGGCGCCCTGTAATCTCCTCCCTGCTGAAGAGGCTTACCTTCTCGAAGGCCGGGTTCACATAGAGAATGCCTCCTTCACGGTCGGTGATGATCACGCAGTCACCGCCCTGCTCTATGGCAGTTGCCAGGCGCGCCCGCTCTTCCTCCGCCTCTTTGTGCTCCCTGATCTCAACCTCGAGCCTCTCGTATGCCCTTCGCAGCTCTGCCGTCCGTTCCTCTACCCGCGCTTCCAGTTCACTGTGCGCCCGCCACAGCTTTTCCTCCATCTGCTTACGTTCGGTGACATCACGGCCGTTCACCACGATACCCGCCACCTTCGGATCGTGGAGCAGGTTCCGGCTGATCATCTCGATGGTGCGCCAACTCCCGTCCTTGCTCCGGAGATCCCCTTCGAGTGACATGGTGAAGCCGGGAATTCTGCCCGCCTCGACGAACCGCTCGCGGACCTTGTCCCTGCCCGTGGGACGCACGAAATCGAGGAAGTTCCTGTTAACGAAGTCCCTCGATCCGTAGCCGAGGACGCGCTTCAAGGACGGACCTGCATAAGTGATGGTGCCGTCCCCCTTCAGCACCATGACCATGTCCAGTGCGTTTTCGATAAGAAGCCTGAAATGCTCCTCGCGCTCCCTGAGACCGATCTCAGCCT
>JBEKJU010000064.1:0-14434 GCA_050011095.1 Syntrophorhabdales bacterium | reverse complement strand
GGTCGCCCCCTCTGCGGGCAAAGCCACGACCCGCAAGCGGGTGCCCCGAGACTCCCTGCTGCTCAAAGACTCGCTCCGCTCGTTGTCTTGGATACCCTGCTGCTTGCAGCAGGGTCATTTATCGGCGTTCCGCCGGCGCATGGAGACGTCTCTACCCCTTCCAGGTCCCTACTTCACGCCCTTTTCGAACATCTCCTTTATCATTCCGACAGAACCGATGAAGCTCGACGCCTCATAGGGCATGTAGACGACCTTGTTGTCCCTGCCAGACACCATCTCCTTCAGGGCTTCGATGTATTTGACGGCAATAAGGTACGCGGCGGGATCGCCTTCGCTTTCCTTGATCGTCTCGGTGATCATCCTGATCGATTGCGCTTCGGCCTCGGCGACCTTGAGCCTGGCCTCGGCCGTGCCCTCAGCCCTTAGGATAGCCGCCTTTTTCTCACCCTCGGCCTCGGCGACCTGGGCTTCCCTTTGCCCCTCGGCCTTCAAAACGGCCGATTGTTTCTGGCCTTCCGCTTCGAGGATCACCGCCCTTCTGTCCCTCTCGGCGCGCATCTGCTTCTCCATCGCCCCCTTGACATCTTCGGGCGGCGATATCTCCTGCAGCTCGACCCTGTTGACCTTTATGCCCCATTTATCCGTTGCCTCGTCGAGGATAGCGCGCAGCTTTGAATTGATCGTCTCCCTGGACGAGAGGGTATGGTCCAGGTCCAGTTCTCCGATCACGTTGCGAAGCGTCGTTTGCGTCAGCTTCTCTATCGCATCGGGAAGATTCGCTATCTCATAGACTGCCTTCACCGGGTCGGTCACCTGAAAATAGAGGATGGCATCGATCGTCATCGTCACATTGTCCCTGGTGATCACGCTCTGTCGGGGGAAATCGTAGACGGTCTCTCTCAGGTCGACCCTCTCGACCTCCTGCTTGCGGATAATCCGTTGGCCGCCTACATCGGTCACGGCGTATCGCCACTGGATGCGCCGGGGGCGATCGAAGAAGGGCCAGAGAACATTGACCCCGCTGTGAAGCGTGCGATGGTATTTGCATAGGCGCTCCACGACCAGGGTCTCCGCCTGCTGGACGATGCGGAAGCCCTTTATCGCCATGATGATAACCACGATCGCTATCAGAACGAGGATTGTAAATGCCGGTGTCACGGGCGCCTCCCGTTTTTATGAGATTGAATTCAACTCGGTATTAGTTCTTCGTCACCAGTCTCCGGACGAGCCGCCGCCCCCGAAATCGCCGCCGCCGCCGGAAAAGTCTCCGCCGGAATCCCCGCCTGACGATCCGCCGCCACCGAAAAAGGGACCCCCCCAAAAGCCGCCGCCCCCTCCGCGCCCCGTAAAGATCGCGGTCAGCAGGAGACCCATGACGAGCCCCAAGACGCCGAGTCCGCCGAGGAGGGGGTACGAGAGGGCAGGAAAGGCGAGCTTTGCAACGATCGGCAGCCCGACCGTCCCTACGGTCGCGCCAAGTATCTTTGAGAGGCCGCCGCCAATCACAATGGCGACGAGGAGAAAGATGAGGAGCATAAAGAGCGTGAATATCGGTCTGGACGCCCTGGAGACCCTGCCTTGCTCACGGCCTTCCGCCTTGTATTCTCCCCTCACCACCTCGATGATGCCGCTCACCCCCGCCTTGACGCCGCCGTCAAAATCGCCCGCCTTGAAGGCGGGCACGATGCTGTTCCTGATGATGCGCCCCGCAACCAAGTCGGTCAGCTTCCCTTCCAGGCCCCGTCCCACCTCTATCCTCACCTTTCGGTCTTCCCTCGAGATGAGGAGAATCACGCCGTTGTCGACGGCCTTTGATCCTATCTTCCAGGCCTCGGCCACCTTTATGGAAAAATCCTCCAGATTTTCCCCTTCCAGGCCTGGTATGGTGAGGACCACTATCTGCGTCGAATCGGTTTTTTCGAGCGCTATAAGCTCGTGCTCAAGCTCCTGGGCCGCGGGCGCGGAGATCATCCGGCCATAGTCGTTGATGTGGGCACGGAGGGGTGGAACGGCAAGGGCATGTGCAACAAGGGGAATAAGTGGCCCCACCACCGCGAGGAAAAGAAGCAGGGCCGTTGTCCGTATCTTCATGCCACGTCCTAAAACGTCACTTTGGGGGCAATCCTCGCACCAACGTCTGCCTTGAAAGGCTCTTTCCTCGCAAGATGGAGGGCCAGTGAATTGGTGAGTGAATTGGGAAAGGTTCTGATGCTGACATTGAAGTCCTGCACTGCCCTGTTGTACCGGACCCTTGCCACGTTTATCCGGTTCTCCGTGCCTTCGAGCTGGCTCTGGAGGTCGAGAAAATTTTGATTTGCCTTGAGGTCCGGATATCGTTCGGACACGACGAGCAGCCTCGAAAGCGCCGTCCCCAGCTGTGATTGGGCCTGTTGGAAGCCGGCGACAGCCTGGGGCTGGCCGAGCATCTCCTTCGAAATCTGTACGGCTCCCACCTTTGCCCGGGCCTCGGTGACCGCCGTCAACGTTTCCCTTTCGTGCTTCGCGTAGCCCTTTACCACCTCCACCAGGTTGGGCACAAGGTCCGCCCGGCGCTGGTATGCAGCTTCAACATCCCCCCACGCCGCGAATACGGCCTCCTCTTTTGCCTGCATCTCGTTGTAACCGCAGCCGTAGATGCCGGCCAGGATGACCGCCAGGGGCAGGAAGAGGAAAAACTTTCTCATGGGCTCCCTCCGCGCAAAAAATTTCCCCATTATAACAAACATCCCTCGCCAATGCCACTTGCAATTATTGGGACACCATTTCATGGGTACCCGGTCGCCCCCTCTCTCGTACCACCCGTTCTTGCCGGGTGCCCGCAGCCTCACAATAGCAATGAGAGGTAAAGCCGCTATCTGCGGGTGGCGCTCCCCTTCACAAAAAGGAAGGAACGGAGGCAAAAAACACGCTCCTCGACACCCGCGAGCGCACTACCCCGGCAGATGGGAATCATTCTTTTCAGTGAATTTTTCAGGTAACATTGGTTTTCGGCCGGCCTTTTGTGCTATAGTTAGATAGATGAAGGCATTCACAAGGCAGTATCGGCCGCGATATACACCATCACACTCAACCCCTCGCTCGATAGGACCTTGGACGTTGAGGAGTTTATGTACGACGAGGTCCATATAATCTCCGGGGAGAAGCGAGGCGTTGGGGGGCAAAGGAATTGATGTTTCGTGGGTGATCAACGAACTCGGGGGGACAGGGCATTGCCCTTCGGGTTCATGGGCGGGTATAATGGGCTTGAGGTGGAGGGCAGGCCGACTGCTGAGGGCATTGGTTGCGACCTCACCGCCGACCCCGACCCCTGCCTCAGGGAGGATGTTTACGCCCTGAGGCAGAAAGTAGTGACAAAAAATGTATAATTTTTCTTGTTTTGATTGTTATATTATAGTATATGCATTACAATGTGCAAATGAGAACGCCAAAAAATGAAATGCCAATGGAAAGGAGGTGAATAGAATGAAGAAGCTTTTAGTGCTGTTTATAGCTATTTCGTTTTTTGCAAGTTTTGCGTTGGTTGCCTGTGGACCATCGGGTGAGCAGAAACCGCCCGCGGCGAAAGAGGAAACCAAGTCGACCACCACTACTACTAGTACAGAGAAGACAGCGCCTGCTCCGGAAAAACCGGGCGAGCCGGCAAAGCCGGGTGAGGCGCCTGCCCCGGCGCCTGCACCGGCGCCTGCGCCTGCACCGGCACCGGCACCAGCAAAATAGCTGGCCTTCATTTGCGGGGGGTATGTCCGAATGGATGTACCCCTTAATTAAGGAGGATTACCTGATGAAAAAGTCTATTGGCCTCATCATGTTGGTTGTTGTACTGGCATTTGGTCTCGCAGCGTGTTCATGCTTTGAGCAGAAAGCGAAGGGCGAAGCTGCGCCGCCCGCGGCACCGGAGCAGAAGACGGTTGTTGCTCCTGAGCAGAAAGAGGAAATGGTGGTGCAGAAGGCAGCTCCCCCCGCCATGGCCCCCGCCGTTGCAGCAGTCGCACTTGACGATATTTATTTTGATTTCGACAGATACAATATTAGATCTGCCGACGCGACGATACTGACGAAGAATTACGATTGGTTCCAGGCGAATAAGGGCAAAGTGAGAATAGAGGGGAATTGCGACGAAAGGGGAACCGTCGAATACAACCTGGCCCTCGGGCAGAAAAGGGCAGATTCCGCAAAGGCGTATCTGGTGAACCTCGGAGCCGACCCGAATCGTATTGAAACAGTGAGCTACGGAAAAGAGAAGCCTGTGGACCCCGGCCATAACGAAGCGGCGTGGGCGAAAAACAGAAGGGACCATTTCACCCCGCTCCAGTAACACTATTCAGGGAAAACGAAAGATTCAGGGAAAACGAAGGGCAAGGAGGGTAACGCCCCTTACCCTCCCTTTGCTTCTTTATCTCAAGACCCGGCCAGGAACACGACACCCATAAACAGGATCCGGACGGAAGGAGATGCAGCCCGTGGTAAGACACGCGGGCCGCATCCACTGAAATTAGCAGAGACCGGATATTTCAGGGGTTGCCTCGACGCAGGCATGACACATGGATGAACGCAGCCTGGTATCGGACGTCGAAGGTCTGTCCGGTTTCATAAGCCTGGACAGCGAGTCGAAAAAGGAAATCGAGCGCATCTCCAAGGTCTATCCCTTCAGGGTGCCTCAATTTTACGCAGGCCTCATGGAGAGGGAGAATCCCCTCTGCCCCATACGGCTTCAAGCGGTGCCCTCAGCCCCGGAACATGATCGGCGTGGGATAGCAGATCCCCTCGGCGAGGGGCAGATTGCCATGACCCCTTCCTTTTTCAAGCGTTATCCCGGCCGGGGTGTTTTTCTCGTGAGCGGCGAATGCGCGATGTACTGTAGGTTCTGCAATCGCAGGCGGATTGTGGGCAAGGGATTCCGGCCGGAAACCTCAAGGGAGGAGAGCCTCGCCTACCTGGAACGAAGCGACGATATCAGGGAGGTCATCGTCTCGGGCGGGGATCCACTGATGCTTGAGCCGGCAGAACTGGAATACGTGCTCGCGAGGCTCCGAAGGATAGGGCATATAGGCGTGGTACGGGTGAGCACACGGGTCCCCGTTGTCTTCCCCGAGGGTCTCGAGCGCCAGAGAGACGCCATAAAGAGGCACGGCCCCCTGTGGTTCATTGTGCATATCAACCATCCCCGGGAAGTGACCCCGGAGTTCACGGATGCAGTCAGGAAGATACAGGAGGCGGGGGTAATCGTGATCAGCCAAACCGTGCTCCTCCGGAGGGTCAACGACTGCGTCCACATCCTCGCTCGCCTCTTTGAGCGGTTGATAGAACGGGGTGTGAAGCCTTACTACCTCTTTCAGCTTGATGACGTCATAGGAGCGACCCATTTCAAGGTTCGGCTGGAGACAGGCATCGGGCTCATGCGGGAGCTGAGGAGGTCGATCTCGGGTCTTTGCATGCCCCAGTATGCCGTCGACATCACCGGCGGCCTGGGGAAGATCCCTTTGGAAAACGGCTACATCAAGGGCAGGGATGGGCAGCGGGTTTCCATGGAAAGCCTGTACGGACAGGAAGGGATTTACATGGACGACGGCGAAGAGACAAAATGCAACAACTGCGGGATCTGCCGCAGCTGACACCTGAAACGTCAATCAGGGCCGGCAATCAATAGGGGCGACCCGTTATGAGAGGCTGCCCTATCGCCCGCCCTTGTCGTCCTCGTCGACGGGTTTCTCCTCGGGACACCCATATGCACCTCCATGGGCACCTTTGTCGCGATAGTCCAAATAGGCTTGAAAACACTTGGGGAGCCTGGGACTCCTGTCGCTCGTGCACGCGGACTCCCTCTTGCCCTGTCCTTCCTTACCCGCCATTCCTGCCTCCTCTTTTCCGCAAGAGCCGGACGGCCTTTCACCGCTCCGGCGACCGCCATCGGTTCGCATTCATGCCGAGTCGCTTATCTTCGCGTAATTATTGGGACACCCATTTCATAGGTACCCGGTCGCCCTCTCCGTCACCCATGTAGCATCAGGAGCCGCCTGGAATAGCCTCTGATTGGCAATTCGGCATCATTCTTTCATCGCCCGCATTGCCCTCAGGGCGCTGCTTCCAGGGTGCAAACCGTTAAAACCCCTGTCATTCTTATATATCATGCCCGCCCGTCCCTTGTCCACCCACCGACCTCATCGGTGGGAAGCAATCGTTTCTGCCGGCTGTCCGGGGCTCGCCGGCCTTACCCCCTCTCAAGGGCCACCTCTATCCGCATGACGCAGGTCACGGCAAATGCCTGTTCGCCTATGAGAAAAAGGGGTGGGGGCCGCGCCACAGCGCGGCCGCAAAGGAATGACTATAATTGAAAGTGAAAAGGCCGATGGTTTTTTTTCGGTCATTCTCTTTCCATAAGGGGGATATATGTTCAGGGCCTTACTGCGAACGGACCGTAATGTGTCGGCGCTCGTCCTCCGCGTCTTCCTCGCGGTCGTCCTATTCCCGCACGGCGCCCAGAAGGTGCTTGGCTGTTTCGGCGGGCCGGGGCTCCATCGGGCGCTCTCGATGATGACCCACCAGATGCACATCCCGTTCGTTTTAGCCGTTTTGGCGATAGCCGCCGAGTTCCTCGGGCCTATCGGCCTCTTATTCGGCCTCCTCACGAGGATCGCTGCTTTCGGCATCGCCTTTGAGATGGTCGTCGCCGCCCTCATGGCGCACGTCAAGTTCGGTTTCTTCATGAACTGGTTCGGCCAGAAGGCGGGCGAGGGCTTCGAGTACCACCTCCTCATGATCGGCATGGGCATCGCCCTCATGATCGCGGGGGGAGGCACCTGGTCGATCGACAGGGCCTTGACGAAGGGCTAGGAGACTTAAGGGACCTAAGGGAAAGAGGCGCGCGGGGCGGGGTAGGCCGCCGCTCTACAGGCCGGGGGCCCGTAGAGCGGTACGAGAAGAAGACCGTTCAGGAGACCTACCAGCCCATAGTGGAAGGCTGCCAATCGTTATAGGGACGGTGTACCTTTGAATATAGCGCCTGTAGCTGCCCGGAAGCCCTCAATTTCCTCAGGGCGCTTGAGAGTATTGCATCGACTGCGTCGCCTCGCGGTCCTTTCGCTATAATGATGCTGTCATCGTAATCCATCCAGTGCTCCCGACGGATCGTGCTGATTTTTAGCTCCTTGAGAGCATGATCGACTTCCTCCTGGGCCCAGACAAGGGCATCGATTCTTTTCTTCTGGACTTTCTGCAGCGAGCTGGCTACGTCATTACTCGAACCGACGGGAAAACCGAAGATCGCCTCCAGACCTGCGGGGACCTCGATCGTGTACGGGAATTTACCCTTTTGGGCGATTGCGTTAGCGAGCATCTTTTTTGTGAGCGGTTTCTCTGTGTTCGAGTATATGACGAAACATACCGTGCCTATTTTTTCCGTCGTAAACCTGTAGGGGAGACCCGCTTCGGAAATCGCGCGGTTTCTGAGGGTCGGTATGTGAAAGTCAGCCTTTCCCTGTACCACGTTTTGAACCGACCGTGCGAAGGGATATGTCTCGATTTTAATCTTTCCCCCCGTATAAACACCGCCGATGGCCTTCACCACATCCACGAAGGGACCTTTGTCCGGCGAGTCTATGAGGCCTGGTATCAGGGCCAGACTCGCGGTCAAATCTTTTGTCTCCCCGGCGGCGCCGGGCAAAAATGGGGTACAGAAGAGCATAAGCATCAAACCGGCCATTACTGCAAGTATCGTCTTGCTGTTCATGTGAACCTCCATATCGGGAATTTCGTGCTCCCCGTCACCTTAAGCCACCTCCGTGCGGGGGTACGTATGCATACCCTCTTATCGGATGAAGATGAAAAATTTTAAGGATGTGGCCTTCAATCGCCCGTGCCCCCCTTGAAGCATCAAATGCGGGTGCTGCCGCCCCTTTCCTCCCCATGGGCCTTTTGACCGGCCGTGGCCTTTCCTGTTATAGTTATGCCATGAGAGAAGGGCGGAAAACGGAACTCCTCGACGGTTTCGACGCACGGGCGATCAGCCGGGCTGTCTTCCTCCTTAAGAAGGGGGGCCTCGTCGCCTTCCCCACCGAGACCGTCTACGGGCTCGGGGCGGATGCCTATAACGCCCGCGCGGTGGCCCGGATATTCGAGCTGAAGAAACGCCCCCGCTTCGATCCTCTCATCGTCCACATCGCCCGAAAGGAGTGGGTGGGGACGCTCGCCCGCTTCGTGCCCGCCAAGGCGGGGCTCCTTATGGACCGGTTCTGGCCCGGACCGCTCACGATCATCCTGGAGAAGACGGACATCATACCCGATATCGTCACGGCCGGCCTGCCGACGGTGGGCATCAGGATGCCCGGCCACCCCGTGGCGCTCGACCTCATCGGGAGGTTAGAGAGGCCCATCGCGGCCCCCAGCGCCAACCCCTTCGGCTACATGAGCACGACCACGGCCGCGGATGTGGCGCGCCTCTTCGACGAGAGGCTCCCCCTCATCCTCGACGGCGGACCGGCGAGCTACGGCATCGAGTCGACGATCGTCTCCGTCCGGGGTGATGAGGTCCGCCTGCACCGCCACGGCTCGGTGAGCATCGAGGAGCTTCAGACGGCCGTGGGAGAGGTCCGCGAAAAGGAGACGGACGGCACGGGCGGGGCGCCGGAGGCGCCGGGGGAGCTGCCCTACCACTACGCCCCCCACGCGCCGCTTTGCATTATCGGCTCGCCCTCCGAGATAGAGGTAGAGAACTCCGCCTTTCTCGCCTTCAGGGCGCCTGGCGCGGCGGTGCGGTCGGCCCACGTGAGGGTCCTTTCCGAAAGGGGCGACATGAGGGAGGCGGCGGCCCGCTTCTTTTCATACCTCATCGCCCTCGACAGGACGGGGGTCGATCTCATCTACGCCGAAACCATACCCGAAAAGGGACTCGGAAGGGCCATTATGGAACGCCTCAGAAAGGCGGAAAGGAAGACGGCGTGTGCAAACCATTGATAACCGTGGGGATACGTGGTAGGCTAGCCCCATACGGCACGTGCCCGCAAGGGGGATGCGGCAGGCGGTGAGATTTTAGGATCATACTGGAATGATTGATGTTTTAAGGTGCCTAGCGAACAGGCATTCTGAAGAAAGGAGCACTCATATCGATCACTTGACACCCTTTTCCTACAACTTTTTCACAGGTTTTCCACAAAAATTGTGGAAAATCGGACGGTTCTGCGCGATCATCGTCGCGGCGTGCTCCCTGGCCGGCATGACGGGCTGCGGCGGCTCGAAGGCCGCCCGCCCGCCGGAAAAGCCTTCCGCCGCCTACGACCGCGGCCTGAACGACCTCATAGGGGGCAGTCAGGACGACGTGAAAAAAAGGCTGGGAGAGCCGACCGACGTGAGCAGGACGCCGGAGGACCGTATCCTGTGGGTCTATACGCCCGCCTGGAAGATCATACCGAACGATAGGGGGACCGTGTACGTGGAGTTCGACCAGGGCAAGGTGGTACGGATATTCAAGATGAAATAGGAGACGCGATGCTCTGTGAAGCGTGTGCCCGGAAAATAGACGCCCTCACCTGCTCGGGGTGCGGTAGCGTGATCGCCCGGCTCGGGCCCTTCTGCTACGCCTGCGGCGCGAGGCTCAGTGATGCGGCCCTTGAGGACGATGCCCCCGCAAAGGACGCCCCCGGAGAGGAGGCCGATTTCTCAGCGCGGATTCTCTGTAGCGACGGGACCTGCATCGGCGTGGTGGACGAGCGGGGGGTCTGCAAGGTGTGCGGAAAGCCCTACGCGCCGGAATCCTGAAAAAAGCCGGAATCCTGAACAAGAAAGGGAGACGCCTTTTTCGCGGGTGCGGCCGGCGGACAGCAGCGCTCTTTTTTCGCCACAATCCCTCCTCACTTAATGGTTTATCCGGTTTTTGCGGACCTGTCTGACAAGTTGCTTCCTGTAGGCCTAGATTTTGATCGACGACACCGATGGTGAGTGTTACAATTGGCAAGCGCTCGGGAACGCGGCGGTTCGTTAGGCGACAAAATAACAACGTTCCCCCTTGGCCTTTCTGGTTGGAAATGGGGTGAGATTACGAGCAAGTGAAGATTGGGAAGAGTGGCCGACGAGTTACTGGATTACTTAAGTGCCTTATGTGCCTCTCCATACGCGGATCATGATGATGCGTTTTGAAAGGCTCTGGAGGATCTTAGAAAGGATACATACTATCGTGTGGCTTTCCGGGCTTCTTGGAGCACTTGGAATTGGCACACTCGTGTATGCTACTATAGATCAAGTAAAGCATAGCTATGCTATGTCGACAATACTTACGATTGACGTGGTGGCGCTTGCATTGATTGTCGCGGGAATTTCGTTTTACAGAATCCGTTCCAAATCAGGGGTAAGAGCCATAGGCATGACCAGGACCGAATCGTCATCACCTGCAACTCAACTGCCCTTCGTAGTAACGGAAGTGTACGCTGACAATAGCGATAGTGACAAGATCACATACAAATCAAAAGTTAGGATCGTGTTGCGGAATCAGGCAGAGCGGCCCATTAGTCTTAGACGGGGATATTGGATCGCTGATGGGAGAGTTCCATTACAGCTGCCAGCGAGACTAAAATTCAGAATAAAGATCGATAAGGATAACTGGTCAGGAGAAGTACCCGGTAACATTTACGTTGGTCCCCAACAAGAGTTTTCTACTTGGATAGGCTTGTTTGAAAGGTTGAGTAATGAGGGGTTTCGCCGAGTGAAGGAGACGCAGGAGTTTGGAACCCTGGCTTTAGAAATCGACGGAACTGACAGTCGTCAAGAGTTGCGAATCTGAGCGGGGCCATAATAGGCTGCAGGTGCGTGATGGTTCGCCCCGATATGTGAGATGCGCGTTGCCAATGCTTTTCCTGGTAATCAACACTTTCTCGACCTCGATTTGCTCTGCTGAATAGCAGATGAAACCGGGAGTCATTCGTAAGCAGAGACGTACGCAAGAGCCGGATGAACGCTTTTTGTGAGGGGCGACCGCGGGGTACCCGCGCAGTGGGTCGCGCTAAGCGGGTGTCCCAATAATTGTAAATACCGGGGGAAATTATGGGTTTTTTTGACAAGATAAAGGCCGGCCTGACGAAGACGCGGGCCCAGATACAGACGCAGCTTCAATGGATGGTAAAGGGCAAGAGCCTCGACGAGTCCGCCTTTGACGGGATCGAGGAGGCGGTGATCCTCGCGGACGGAGGCATCGAGGTGGCGGAGATGCTCGCCGCCTCCCTCAAGGAGAAATGGAGGATGGGCCGGATCAGGACGGAGGAGGACCTGTTGGCCGCCATGGTCGACGAGGTGGCAAGGCTCCTGCTGCCCGTCGAGCAGCCCATGAGGACTGCCGCCGCCGCGCCCTTCGTGGTGCTGACCCTCGGCGTGAACGGCGTCGGCAAGACGACGACTATCGCGAAACTTGCCAGGATATTCCTGGACGAGCATAAGACGGTGCTTCTCGGCGCCTGCGATACGTTTCGGGCCGCCGCGATAGAACAGCTCGAGGTGTGGGGGGAGAGGCTCGCCATCGAGACGATCAAGCACCGCCACGACTCGGACCCGGCCGCTGTCGCCTTCGACGCGGCGCAGGCCGCGAAGGCGAGGGGCGTCGATGTCCTCATCCTCGACACGGCCGGACGCCTCCACACAAAGGTCAACCTCATGGAAGAGATGAGAAAGATCAAGAGGGTCGTCGGCAGGGAACTTGAGGGGGCGCCCCACGAGACGCTCCTCGTCGTGGACGCGACGAACGGCCAGAACACCATTGCCCAGGCCGAAAAGTTCAACGAGGCCCTCACCATCACGGGCATGGTGATCACGAAGCTCGACGGCACGGCGAAGGGCGGCTTCGTGCTCCCCATAGCCCATACGCTCGGGATACCGATACGGTACGTGGGGGTGGGCGAAAAGATGGAAGACCTCGTGCCGTTCAGGGCGAGGGAATTCGCCGAGGGCATGGTGGGGACGGAAAACCCATCGCCTTAAAGCGCGGATGGGGATGGCGCGAGCCCCACGGATGCCCTTTTTTGCCTCCGCTTCTTCCTTTTCATGAGGGGGTGGCTCCACGGGCTTCGCCCGTGGAGGGGGCGACCGGGTACCCGCCAGGCGGGTGTCAACCGGGTATCTTTTTGCCTCCGCCCCTTCCTCTTTATGAAGGGGAGGCTCCACGGGCTTCGCCCGCGGAGGGGGCGACGCTAGCCCCAATATAATTGCAGGGAGCCCCTATTCGTCCATCGAGCAGAGGTTTTCCGGGTCATGCCTGACAAGGAGGACCGAGCAGGGCATCTTCCTGATGATCTTCTCGGCCATCTTTCCCCAGAGAAAATGCTCCAGCCTCGTCTCCTCGTGAAACGGCATGATGAGGAGGTCGATCTTTTCCTCTTCGACTACCTTCATCACCTGTATCGCGGGGTCCCCCTCCCTCACGATGTACTCCGCCGGGAACCCCCTTTCCCGCTCGTCCCCCACGAGCATCCTCAGGCGGTCCCGCACCTCGTCGACAAGCCTCTGGTAGTCCTTCTCCATGGACGGCATGGGCAGGTTCCAGCCCGTGTACGCAAAGGGATTGTAGACCACATCGAGGACGAAGAGCCTCGCCTGAAGCCTTTCCGCAAGCCGGGCCGCGTAGCCGAAGACGGCCTGGCAGTCCATGGTGGCCTGCATGGTCACTAAGATTCGTCCCACGTTATCCAAAAGACACCTCCCCGGTGATCAGATTATTCCCGCGCAACCGCGCAGGGCGCCAGAATTGACTTTATTCCTCTTAAATAATACATTAAGCGTATGCGAGCGAACGTGCAAGGGGGCGTCATGCCCGCGCACCCTAAATTGACGCGGGCGTCTGCCCTACGTCGGCCCGGAGGACATGTTTTTTAGGCCGGACCGCAAACAGATTTTCCGGGTGATCGACGGCGCCCGGCGGGTCCTGGTCCGGGGCATGCTCGTGGCCGCCGTGCTGGGCGCGGCGAGCTTCTTTTTTTCGAAGGGGCTCATCATCCTCCTCAGCCGGCAGGCGCACATCACCCTCTATTACTTCAGCCTTTCGGAGGTGTTCTTCTCATCCGTCGAGATCGCAATCTACACGGGCATCTTTTTATCCGTGCCAATCGGCGTTTTCCTCGTGTGGCGCGAGTTCCGGGAGGCCCTGAAGGGCAAGGTCCTCCACGGCTATCTTTTCGCGGTCTTCGCGGTCTTCCTCTTTTATCTCGGGTGCGTCTTCTGTTATTTCATCGTGGTGCCCTCCGGCATCGGCTTTCTCATCAGCTACGAGGGCGGGCCCCTGAAAGCGATGATCTCGACGGAACGGTTCGTCCACTTCTGCACCGCCATGATATTCGCCTTCGGCGGGGCCTTCGAGCTGCCCATCCTCCTTCTCGTCCTCGGGAAGGTCGGTCTGGTAAGGTCGAAGACCCTCACGAGGACGCGGCGGTACGCGGTGCTCGTGATCGTGATCGCGGCGAGCGTCATTACGCCGACGCCCGACATCTACAACATGTCCCTTTTGGCTATACCCCTCTACGTTCTTTATGAAATAGGCATCCTGCTCATGAAGCTGGGTGAACGCGGCTTGACCACCAAGGGTAAATCTGTGTAGAATTCTGCCAGTGGAAGAGACCGTCTCACGTCTAGGCTACATCGGGGTTCTCATCGGCACTTTCATGGAAGGTGAGACCACCATACTGCTCGCGGCCATATTCGCGAAATTCGGCTACATGAAGCTCCGGCAGGTGATGTTCTGGTCGTTCGTCGGCACCTTCGCGGGCGATTGCTCCTTTTTCTTTTTGGGCAAGTGCTTCGGGAGGTCCGTCATCGAGCGCTACGAATTTCTCCGCAACAAGGCGGCCACCTCGCGGAGCATCATCCACCAGCACCGCCACCTGATCCTCTTCATCATGAGGTTTCTGGCCGGCTTTCGCTCGATCATCCTCCTCCTTCTCGGCTGCGCCAATCTCCGGACCAGCCGTTTTTTGTTCATCGACGTGGCATCGTCGGCCATATGGGCCTTTCTCGTCTCATTGCTCGGCTACAGCTTTGCAAACGTGGTCTACATCTTCGTGAGTGATATCAAGGGCTACGAGAGGGTGATCATCCCGGGCGCGGTCGGTGCCGCCGTGGCCACGATCCTTCTCTACCGGCACCTGATAAGAGAAAAGGAGGAGGAGCAATTCGATGGAAATAGATGCGAAGCTCCGCCGGGAGCTGACAAAGAGGTTCGAGGTGGAGTTACAGAAGACGGAAGCGGAGGTCACCGAGAACTGGAGAAGGGATCTCGAAGCCATATACAAAAAAAGGCATGAGAGCATGGGCGCCTTTCTCATCGAGATCAAGGCCCTTATGGACCGCATGGCCACGAGGGTGAAGACGCTCACGGGCATGATAAAGGAGGAGGGCGCATCGAGATGAAGGTGAAGCGAGTCGTGGCCTTCGCGGTCCTCTTCGCCATCCTCGCGGCGCTTACCTCCTC
>JBEKJU010000063.1:0-14510 GCA_050011095.1 Syntrophorhabdales bacterium | reverse complement strand
TGGCCGATCGGCGAGGCGCGGAAAGGCCAAATGTACTGGATGTACATGACCTTTTCGCAACGAAGCGGGCGGACAAAAAGACGAGCCAGATGGCCCATTTATTTTCTGACGAGCCCTAAGAATGCCTGATACCTTTATTGGGGCTCAGCGCCCCCTCCAATGGCAAAGCCATTGGAGCCTTCCCCCTCAAGGGCGGCTGAACTGCCGATGGCTCAGCGCCCCCTTCATCGGCAAGCCCCGCCCGCAAGCGGGTACCCGCGCAGTGGGTGTCACGAAGTGGGTCGGCGCGCCGAAGGGGCGTGGGTGGTGCCTTTGAATGCAACTCGGTGTGATACCTTCGGCCCAGCCGCATGAAACTCAAGGAATACCGGAAAATGCGCGATTTTTCGAAGACCCCCGAGCCGCCCGGCCGGGAAGGACACGAGGAGCGGGAGCCTCTCCGCTTCGTCGTCCACAAGCACCGGGCCTCGCACCTCCATTTTGATCTCCGTCTCGAGCTGGACGGCGTACTGAAGAGCTGGGCAATACCGAAAGGACCCTCCCTCGATCCCGGGGAGAAGAGACTGGCCATGATGGTGGAGGATCACCCCTTCGAATACCGGACATTCGAGGGGATGATCCCCGAGGGTAACTACGGCGCCGGCCCTGTCATGATCTGGGACAGGGGTACCTACCACGCGGCCGGCCATTCGGACCGCCGGTCGAGCGAGGAGGCCCTGAGGCAGGGTCTCGCCAAGGGCCACATAAGCTTCGTCCTGGACGGAGAAAGGCTAAAGGGAGAGTTTGCCCTGGTGAAGCTGAAGAAGGTGGGCGAAGAGAGCTGGCTCCTCATCAAGAAAGGGGATGATTTCGCGCATCCGGGCTGGGTAGCCCGCGCCGATACCTCTGTCGTCTCGGGACGGACGATGGAAGAGATCGAAGAGGACGCGCCGGACGCGAGCCGCATCGACCTGAGCGATGCGCCGAAGGCGCCAATGCCCACCCACGTCAGGCCCATGATGGCCACCCTCGTGGAAAAGCCCTTTGACCGGCCCGGCTGGCTCTTTGAGATCAAATGGGACGGATACCGGGCCCTCGCCGAGGTGAGGGAAGGGCGCGCGCGCCTCTATTCGAGAAACGACAAGAGCCTGAACGCCCATTTCATACCGGTCGTCGCCTCCCTGGAATCCCTCCCCTTCGAGGGCCTTCTCGATGGAGAGGTCGTGGTGGTCGACGAATCCGGCAAGGCCGATTTTCAGCTCCTTCAGAACTACCTGCGCTCGGGCCGGGGGAGTCTCGTCTACTACGTCTTCGATCTCCTCTACTACAACGGGCATGACTTGAGGGTGCTGCCCCTCACCCGACGGAAATCGATCCTCCGTCAGGTCCTGCCCGGCGCCGGCCTTCTCAAGCTGAGCGACCACGTGGAGGAGGAGGGGGCGGCCCTCTTCAAGGTGGCGAAGGAAAGCGGCATCGAGGGGATTGTGGCCAAGGACGGCGCAAGTCCGTACAGATCGGGCCATCGCGGATATGAGTGGCTGAAGGTCAAGACCTCCCTTCGCCAGGAGGCGGTCATAGCCGGCTTCACCCGGCCGCGCGGCGGCAGGAAGGGTTTCGGCTCCCTCGTCCTCGGCGTCTACGAGGACGGATTGCTGGTATACATCGGCCACACGGGGACAGGCTTTACCGAGGAGCAGCTCGCGGAGCTTCATGGACGTCTACAATCGCTTGTGGTGAAGAAATCGCCCTTCGAGAAGCTGCCTCCGACAAACGCGCCCGTCACCTGGGTTGCGCCCGAGGTGGTCTGCGAGGTGAGGTTTGCGGAATGGACGGACGGGGGAGTCATGCGACAACCCGTCTTTCTCGGGCTGAGGGAGGACATGGACCCCAGGGATGTCGGGAGGGAACAGCCGGAGGGCGTACCGCGCGAAAATCCCGTCACGTCCGGTGGGCCGGGCACATCCCGGCAGTCGAGAAAGAAAAGGGGGAGGCTCGTCGCCATCAATGATTCCAGGGTCGAACTGACCAATCTGGACAAGGTATTCTGGCCGCAGGAGGGATATACAAAGGGGGACGTGATCGATTACTATCGCTCTGTTTCGCCCTTCATCGTCCCCTATCTCAAGGACCGGCCCGAGTCGCTTCACCGCCACCCCGACGGCATCGCCGGTGAAAGCTTCTTTCAGAAGAACATGGACCAGACCGCCCCTGACTGGGTGCAGACCGTACGCATCCGCTCGGAGTCAGAGGACAGGGAGATAGTCTACCTCCTCTGTCAGGATGAGGCGACCCTGGTCTACATGGCGAACCTCGGCTGCATAGAGATCAACCCCTGGCACTCGCGCATCGGGCGGCTCGACAACCCCGATTACATGGTGCTCGATATCGATCCCCTCGATACGCCGTTCCACGAGGTGGTGAGGACTGCCACCACGACCCGCAACGTGCTTCTCGATATAGGGGCGCGGGGGTTCTGCAAGACGTCGGGCGCCTCCGGCCTTCACGTCTACGTACCCCTCCTTGGCGCCGCCTATTCCCACGATCAGGCCGTCCAGTTCGCGCGGCTCGTCAACATCCTCGTGCATCAGCGCCTGCCCGACAGCACGAGCATGGAGCGGAACCCGGAAAAGCGGAGGGGAAAGGTCTATCTGGACTACCTCCAGAACATGCGCGGCCAGACCCTCGCGGCGCCCTATTGCGTCAGGTCGCGCCGCGGCGCGACCGTCTCGACCCCCCTTGAGTGGGATGAGGTCACGGGGGCGCTCGATCCCACCCGCTTCACCATGAAGACGATCATGAAGCGGCTTCAGGAGGTGGGCGACCTGTGGAAAGGCGTGCTCGGTCCCGGCATCGACATGGAGCAATGCCTCGGAAGGCTTGAGGCGATGGTGAAGGGGTAATGGGAGGTTATTGGGCGCCGGACGATGGCATGTTCCGGAACGTTGTTATGCGGTTTTCCGTTCAAGCACTTTCACTTCCTCCTCAATGCGTCCCTTTAATCTGTCCTTCTCTCGCTCAAGGTCATATCGGGACTGAAGGTTCAGCCAGAAACGCTCCGAGAGCCCGAAATAACGGGAAAGGCGGAGGGCCGTATCGGCGGTTATGGAGCGCTTGCCGTGCACGATCTCATTGATGCGGCGAGGCGGTACGCTAATGTCTTTCGCCAGCCTGTACTGACTGACTTCAAGGGGCTTGAGAAACTCCTCCGACAGTATCTCCCCGGGATGTATTGGTTCAATTGTCTTGTCGGCCATAGGTCCCTCCTAATGGTAGTCAACGATTTCGACCTCAAAGGCGTTTCCCTCATCCCAACGAAAGCATAATCGCCACTGGTCGTTAATTCGGATGCTGTACCGACCCTTCCGGTCACCTCCGAGCTTTTCCAATTGGTTTCCTGGTGGTACCCGCAAGTCGTCCAGCCTTTCAGCGGCGTCCAACAGCAGGAGCTTTCTAAGGGCCTTTCGATAAACGTCGTGTGAGAATTTGGATGCCGCTTCTCTAAAGAAAACCTTTTCAGTGTGCTTACAGCGAAAGTCTTTTATCACACCCTAGATAATATCGCTACGCGTTAATAATGTCAAGCGTTACTATAGGTTCGGCGGCCGTACTGGCGAGGAGATTAGGCAACGACTGTTACTCTGAAAGCGTGCAACATCGCGAGTCAGCGGACGATCTCTTAGCCAAACGGTTTTTCCTCTGGCAGTCTTCGTTCAATAGCAGTAAGCGCCTCATGTAGTTGGTCAAGATCGTAATCTTCGCCATGGAACTTGTAGACATGTCCATCGAGTGCACGGAGAAATGCTCTTTTCGGGAAGCCTCGCGTTCCCGTCACGAGGTTCATGTCAAAGAAAGGCTTGCCATAATATTGGGATAGCCATTTATTTAGCCTCTCGTCGAAGTGCTCCAGGTGGTTGCGAAGCCTGCGAAATGGTTTTAAGTCTATGCCTGAAAGGTCAATGCGGCCGGTCAGTAACTGCTGACGCGCACTGGCCTCACTGGGGTCGAGTATTCTGTCCACAATTGCAGCGTGAGTCAAAAAGTGCTGTAAGTAAAGAAAAATGTCGAATATTGAGCTTCGCTTTTCTGCATCGAGAAACGCTGCCCAAGATCGCTCTGCAAACTTTATTTGCGTTCGGGCTTCCTGAATATAAATTTGCCATTCACACATCGGCGTATCTGTTGCTGACAACAACATCTGCGTGAATCCGCCTTATGGCCGATTCACGGTATGGTGGGACGGACGGGACGTTCTTAAATAATTCAATAACTCGCCGGCCAGCCTTCTTCCTGTTCATTTATTTACTTTCTTAAGAACGTCCGGCCATCCTCGGCTGCTCATGGGCGACCGGGCCGTGAGAGCTATTTATTCGCCCGGATTTTTTCGACGATTCGCTCCGCGCGCTTGTTGGGGCAATCATACCTGCAGCTCGCAGTCCACGGTCTCGGGACTGAAATCCTGTTCGTGAGGCCACATAATGCCTCCAAAGGCGGGCCTGACAGAACGGAAATATGCTGGCTCCCTCAATTCTTTGAAGACGCCTTTGTCAATATAGGGAGAGACATCAAAGACACCTTTCCTGCCGTTTGATAGTTCGATTGTGAGTTTATAGTTATCCATGGGTTCTACAGATATCACTTTTACCATTGGTCCACCTCATTTCAGTGGGTCGATCTTAAAAGGTTGCTGACCTTCAACCGCCATCTTCCAATCAGCCATTAAATCGTCTCGATGGATTTCGATCCAAGCCTGAACCAGTTTCATTTTCGCCGTTGAAAGGTCGCCCTCCAGGACAACGCCGTCATCAATCGCAATAATCGCTTCCTGCTCGGCATACTGGGCATGAATATGCGGAAGATGGTGCCTCTTGTTGTCAAAATAGAACATTAAGATGATGATGCCATAGAACATGGAGATTATGGGCATATATCCCTCCGGGGGAACCCCTGCCGATCTAGTTTCCCTACGTTCCGAAACTCCCTGTGCTTCGCCCTTCTCTGCCACAGCCCCATGAGAGCCTTGTAAACTGCCGATTGTCTTTTATACTATCGCATAAATGGAAAACCATTCCAAGTGAAGAATTCAGCGAGACACCTATTGCGTGCCGAGCAACCACGGCGGTTGGCAATGCAGTGGACCCGTGGCTGCAAGTTACGGGAGAAACAACGTCTGAGGTCAATCGCGGAGACGCGCGCAGCGGGTCAAGGCGGGTTGACCCCGACCGGCCGCGTCACCTGATGAAGTAGCCGGCGGCCTTCCAGGTTCCGTCTTTTTCCAATTTAAACGTCACCGTCTCGACGGAGGATCGCTTGTTCTCGACGGAGGTCTCGAACTGCCATCAAACCAACGATTGTACCATCCGACGTCGTTTCGGGCAAGCCACACAATGAATACCCGAACGACCTTCGGCCGGAGAGGAAATCCACAATTACGGAGGTGGGTAATTAAAATTGTTCTCCTTCGGCCTTTGAACCCCTTGAGAAGTGGGTGGAAAACCACTACATTTAATCAAGCTGTGAGTCTAATACACTAAATCAATCGCGCAGGGGGTGGGCAGTGGGCTGGTTCAAGGGAAATATTGTCACGGGCTTGGTGATCGGCGTCGGTTCCGCGATTGTCGCGCCCTTAGTTGTCCCCGCGCTATCGAAGGCCGCGAAGCCCCTCGCCAAGGCGGCTATAAAGGGAGGCCTTGCCCTTTTCGAGACTGGCAGGGAGAAGCTTGCGGAGATGCACGAGGTGGTCGATGATCTTGTGGCAGAGGCAAAGACGGAGATCGCCGCCGAACAGGCTGCTCAGGCAGGCGAACAGGGTAAGGATGGGTAGGTGCGGATCATGACTCCAGACGCATTTGTCACTCACCGGACGACGGGCAGGCTGCGGTTGCGGGTGCCCTCAAAAAGAGGCGACGCCATATATTTTGCTTCGGTTCGGGATGCGCTTTCCGCCGTGCAGGGGGTCGAACGGGTCGACGTCTCGCCCCTGACCGGAAGCATCCTGCTGCACCACACCGGACCCTTTACGGAAATCGTCGACGCCTCGCAGCCGCTCGATCTCTTCACGATAAGGGAGGAGCCGGAGGCAAAGGTCACGGTCCTCCACGATTCCGTGTCCGGGCTCTTCGGCTCCATCGATGGCGCCGTCAAGGGGATTACGGGAAGGGGCATCGATCTGGGCGGGATTGCCTTTCTTGCCCTTATAGGGGCCGGCGTCTATCAGATAGCACGCGGCAATTTTACGGCGCCCGCGTGGTATACGGCGTTCTGGTACGCCCTTGGGATATTCGGGAAGTCGGGCAAGAACGGCGGGCAAAGTGAAAAGGAAATGGCCTAGCCGGTCGCTGCCGACTGCCACAAAAGAAATCGCAAAAACAGGGGGTATGGAAATGGATTCAGAAGCAGAAACGCGCGAAACCACAGGTCCGGCTGACGCGGATCTCGGGCGGGCCGGGACGGCGGTGAAAGAGGGTGTGATCCGGAGCCTCAAGGGTCTGAACGAGATCGAAGCGGACATCGTGAGCCTCGTCAGGAGTACCGTCGCCGACAGTCTGAAGCTTACCGCCGATGTGGCGGGCATGAGCATCAACGTGACGGCGGAGGTGGTCAAAGGCGCGATAAGGGCGACGGAGGAGGTAGGGACCGGCCTGATCGTGACCACCAAGAGCGTCACCAAGGGCGTCATCATGGGCGTGGGGGACGTCGGTGGAGACGTGGTGGCGGTGGCGGGCCAGACCGTGAAGGGCGCGGTCAAGGGGGCTGCCGATGTCGGCGCCGATGTCGCCCTCGTCGCAAGACGTTCAGTCGACGGCGCGATCGAGGCGGGGAAAGAGGTGGGCGTCAATGCCGAGGACATGGCGAAGGTCGCGGTTAGAGGCGCTGTCGAAGCGGCGGGGACCATAGGCGTGACAGCGGTCAAGGCGGTAAGGGAGATGCTTATCGGCGTTGTCGAAGGCGTGAAGGATGTTATGGGTGCCGCCTTCCCCGTGAAATCGCCCGCCGGGCGCCCGCCGGTAGCACCGCATCCGGCAGCACCGCATCCGGCGGAAAGTCCGGCGCCTGAAGCCGAAAAGCCCGCCGACAAACGACTGAAGGCGGAAGAGTAGTCCTTGGTCCGGATAGTTCATGCCGCGGTCGACGGAAGGGTCCGCTTCAGGGTCGAGGGACTCCACGGGTCGCACGAGCTTAAACGGCGTCTGGAAGAGGGGCTGTCGAGGGACGACGATATAACCCACGTCTCGGCGAGCCCCCTGACGGGAAACGTCCTCGTCCTCTACACCTCCTCTCGAACAGCCTCCGAGATCAAAGAAGAGGTGAAGGGACTTCTACCCCGGTACGACGGGGCAGGACAGGGCGGTCAAGCCGTCGAAAAAGCGGTGCCCCACCGGCCGGGGGTTCCGGCCAGGAGTCTGAGGAAGCGCCTGGGCCAGGCGAAAGAAACGCCGCCCGACGGTTTATGGCACTTCCGTCAGGCGACGGACGCCATCACCGCCTTCGGCGCGAGCGAAGAGGCGGGGCTCAGCAATGAGGCATACCGCGCGAACCTCTCGCGCTTCGGCCCAAACATACTCCCGGAATCCGTACCGCGCTCTGCCTGGTCCATAGTGTTAGAACAGTTCAAGAGCCTTCCGGTGCTTCTTCTCGGGGTTGCGGCGGGCGTGTCCCTATTGACCGGCGGTTTTGCCGATGCCGTTGCGATCATGAGCGTGGTGGGGATCAACGCCGTGATCGGCTATGTTACGGAGAGCCGGTCGGAGAAGACCATCCGCTCCCTGAAGAGCCTGGTCACGCCTACCGCTCTCGTAAAACGGGACGGGGAGATCGCGCAGGTGGGCGCCGAGGACGTGGTGCCGGGCGACATCCTCGTGCTTCGGCCGGGCAGCTACGTTGCCGCGGACGCGAGGCTCGTCGTGGCGCAGCATCTGAGCGTGGACGAATCGGCCCTCACCGGTGAAAGCATGCCGGCCCACAAGACTGCGGACGTCCTCGACGAGGTCGACCTCCCCCTGGCCGACAGGGACAATATGGTCTATATGGGCACCCTTGTCACCGGCGGGCAGGGTCTCGCGGTCGTGGTTGCAACGGGTCCTTACACGGAGATCGGCCGCATCCAGATACTCGTGGGAGAAACGAGGCCTCCCGCGACGCCCATGGAGCGTCAGCTCGACCACATGGGCACAAGGCTCGCCATAATGAGCGCGGCCGTCTGCGCCGGCGTTTTTGGCATCGGCCTGCTCAGGGGCTACGGCTTCCTCCGGATGCTCAAGATGTCCATGGCCCTGGCCGTCGCCGCCGTTCCCGAAGGTCTCCCGGCCGTCGCCACGACTACCCTCGCCCTCGGCATACGGAGCATGCGGAGACACCACGTCCTCGTGAGGCGACTCGAGGCGATCGAGACCCTGGGGTCCGTTCAGACTATCTGCCTCGACAAGACCGGCACGCTGACCCTCAACAGGATGACGGTGACGCGGATTTTCACCGGCAATCGCGATATGCAGGTTAGGGAAGGCAGGTTCACCTCCCCGGCGGAAGAGACAAACCCCTATACGTGTGACGAGTTGCTGATGCTCCTCCATGTGGGCGTCCTCTGCAACGAGAGCGAGATATTCGGCGCCGCCGGGACTTACACGGTTACGGGATCGCCCACGGAGAACGCCCTCATCCACGTCGCCCTGGCGGCCGGGGTCAACGGGCAGGAACTGAGGGCCGCCTTTCCCCTCATCAATGTCATCCACAGATCGGAGACGAGAAACGTCATGTTGACGGTCCACTCCACCAACGGCGGGGCGAAACGGCTCCTCGCGGTCAAGGGGAGCCCTCCCGAGGTCCTGGCGGCATGCACGTGGTACATGAAGGACGGGACCCGCCTGCCCCTGTCGGACGAGGCAAAAGGTGATATCCAGACAGCCGGCGAAGAGATCGCGGGCCAGGGCCTCAGGGCGCTCGGCCTTGCCCAGGCGGTCTCCGATGACAGTCTGGTCCTTTTGGAAAACGGCGACATCACCGTGAGGGACATGGTCTGGCTCGGCATCGTCGGCATGACGGACCCCGTGCGGGATGGAGTGAAAGACCTCATCGCGGGTTTCCACGGGGCGGGCATCGATACGGTCATGATCACGGGCGACCAGAGCGCCACCGCCTATGCGGTGGGGAAGGAGCTGGACCTCGCGGACGGCGGAGACATCAATATCCTCGATTCGCGCCATCTGACGGATATGCCGACCGAGGTGCTCAAGGGCCTCACCCGCGGACTTCACGTCTTTGCCCGGGTCAGCCCCGCCCATAAGCTCCGGATCGTCCAGATCCTCCAGGAGGCGGGCAGGGTCGTGGGCATGACAGGCGACGGCATCAACGACGCGCCGGCCCTGAAGGCCGCCGCCATCGGCATCGCCATGGGCCATACGGGCACGGATGTCGCGCGCGAGGTGGCGGACATCGTGCTCGAGGACGATAACCTGGAGACCATGCTGATCGCCGTCAGCGAGGGGCGCACCATCTACAACAATATCAGGAAGGCGCTCCACTATCTGCTCTCGACCAACATGAGCGAGATCATGGTGACGGCCGTCTCCGTGACCGCGGGGCTCGGAGAGCCCCTGACCGCCATGCAGCTTCTCTGGATCAATCTGGTGTCCGATATCTTCCCGGGTCTTGCCCTCGCGCTTGAGGCGCCGGAACCGGACGTCCTCCTTCGTGCGCCCAGGGACCCCGCCGAGGAGATCCTGCAATATGACCGCTTGAAGGGAATGCTGAGGGAGGCAGCCGTTATTTCCGCCGGCTCCCTCGGGGCCTACGGGTATGGCGTCGCCCGCTACGGGCAGGGACCGCAGGCAGGCACGATGGCCTTTCTGAGCCTCACGGTCGGCCAGCTTCTCCATGCCCTCACCTGCCGCTTCGAGAATAAGACAATTTTCGATAGGGATGGGGCAACGCCCAATCGCTACCTCACGTCCGCCCTAGTCGGAACCTTTGCACTTCAAGGTATCGCCATGGTGGTTCCCGGCCTCCGCCGCCTCCTCGGCATCAGCCGCATAGGCATGGTCGACGGTCTTGTCACGGCCGGGGGCGCGATCCTCCCCCTCTTTGTCAATGAAGCCATAAAAAAGACGACGCGAGGTGCCGTGTGAAGAAACCCTTTGTATTCACATCTGAATCCGTCACCGAGGGACATCCCGACAAACTGTGCGACCAGATCAGCGATGCCTTCGTCGACCACATCCTCCGCCGTGACCCCCGTGCCCGCATTGTGGCGGAGTGCGCCGTCTCGAACGCCATAGTCTTCATCGCGGCGCGGTTCGACACCCCTGTTTCCATCGATTTTCCCTCTATCGCCCGGGAGGTAATCGACCAGGTGGGCTATACGGGGTCGCAGTTCAACTCGAAGACGTGCACCATCATCACGAGCCTCCGGGATATGCCCCCCGAAGAGTATGGCCGGTTCGATGAGAACACCCTTACGGACAAGGAGATCGACCGCATTGTGGCGCGCAACCAGGTGACCGTCTTCGGCTTCGCCTGCACCCAGACGCCCGCGTTCATGCCGCTCCCCATATGGCTCGCCCACAAGCTCGCCCGGAGGCTTGCGTCGGTCCGCTTCCAGAAGATACTTCCCGATTTGGGGCCGGACGGCTGGACCCAGGTTGGCGTGGAGTACCAGGGCCGGAGGCCGAGCCGCATCCACAGCATCACCGTCATCGCGAACACCACGAGCAAGGAGATGACCCTGAAAAGGCTTCAGACCGCGCTGATGGAAGAGGTGGTCACCCCGGTTTTCGCCAGCGAGGCCTTCAAGCCGGATGAGGAAACGCGAATTTTTATAAATCCCGATGGCCTCTTCTATGGCGGCGGTCCTTCCGTACACAGCGGTCTCACGGGCAGAAAGAACGCCATCGACACCTATGGCGAATATTCGCGCCACAGCGGCGCGGCCCTCAGCGGCAAGGACCCGCTCAGGATCGACCGCTCGGGGGCCTATGCGGCCCGATACGCCGCAAAGAACGTGGTGGCCGCCGGACTGGCGGAGGAATGCGAAGTCACTCTCAGCTACTCGATAGGACTTGCGCAGCCGGTGAGCATACAGATAGAGACCTTCGGCACGGGGCGGATACCGGACGACGAGATCATGGCCCGCGTCGAGCGCCACCTCGACTTTCGTCCTGCCGCCATTCTCCGGCAGTTCCATCTCCGTTACCTCCCGTCAACCGTCAGGGGCGGCTTCTATCGTCGCCTGGCCTCCTACGGCCAGGTGGGGCGCATGGATATAGGTCTTCCCTGGGAGGTGACGGACAAGGCCAGCCTCCTCCAATCCGGATAGGGGTTTCGGAAGCGTGGAGGGCGTGCGGATGGCGAGAGAAGACGGGACTATCCCCAAGACGAGCGGAACAGCGGAATTCGGAAGGGAGCAAGAGCGCGCCCTGAAGCGGATGAAGCTCTTCGCCACGGGCCTTCTGGTCCTGATGGTCGTTACCTACTGGGTCTGCCGGATGTTCGAGCGACGGCACCCTCTTCTCGGCTTCGTCGCGGCCTTTAGCGAGGCGGGGACCATAGGCGCCCTGGCGGACTGGTTCGCGGTGGTGGCCCTCTTCCGGCACCCCCTCAACCTCCCGATCCCCCGGACAGCCATCATCCCGCGCAACAGAGACAGGATAGGGGAGAGCCTCGCCCGTTTTATCGAGGAAAACTTTTTAGAAAAAGGCCTCCTCGAAAAGAAGATGGCGACCGTGGACCTGGCCGGTCTTCTGGCCACCTGGCTTTCGGAAGAGCGCAATGCCCTCTTCATTGCGGAACGGGCGGCCGAGTACATCCCATCCTTCCTTCACGAGCAAGGCAATAGCCAGGACGCCGCAGGAAGGGCGGATCCCCAGGAGAAGGGCTTATCCACGTTCCTTCGTGGAGCAGCCGACGCGGTTTGGCGAAAGCCCTTTGTGCGCAAGGCCGCGACCGGTTTCCTCTCCGGCCTCGACAGGGTGGGCCTGCCTCTCTATCACCGGGTCCTGGAGCCCGTCGGGAATGCCATATCCGGGGCGCGGAAGCGGTCGCGGCCCCAGGACCAAGAGGCGGACCCCGGCGCCGTGGCGCTCCTCGGGAACGCCGGTCCTGATAGCAACTCTTTCAGCGCGACGGATGCCCCCAAGGGTAAGGCGGATCGTACGTCCCTTGCCTGGAAAATCCTGAGAGAGAGACTTATCAGGGATCTCGCCAGTCCTGACTCGGAGTTCGTCGGTCAGGTCGCTGCCTTTATCCGGGAGGCGGGACAGGGGATATTTGCCCGGGAAGACCTGAAGGAGAGGATCAACCAGGGGCTGCGCGCCTGGATATCCGGGGCCGTCCATGAGAACAAGGAGCTTTTCGCGCTCTTTATCTCGGAGACGGTCAAGAAATGGGACCCCGAGGCCACGAGCAGACGGATCGAGCTGCATGTGGGCAGGGATCTACAGTGGATAAGGATAAACGGCACTATTGTCGGCGGACTGGCGGGTCTCCTCATCTATTTTCTTTCTTTCATCTTCCGGGGTCTTCCGTAATCCGGGGTCGCAATTATTGGGGCTCGCGTCGCCCCCTCCACGGGCAAAGCCCGCGGAGCCTCCCCTTCATGAAAAAGAAGGACCGGAGGCGAAAAAAAATACCCCGTTGGGCTCGCGTCGCCCCCTCCTCTCGTGCCGCCTGTTCTTGCCGGGCACCCGCAGCCTACCGGAGTGTTGACCGGTAAGGCTATCCCTGCGGGTGGCGCACCCCTTCATAAAGAAGAAGGGCCGGAGGCGAAAAAGTGCGACCGTCGGCTCGCGTCGCCCCCTGCCCATAAAAAAGAAGGGCCGGAGACATGATGGACGCACGGCACGCGGTCGCGCTCGCGCGCCAATTTTTCCAATCCGGTATCAGATGAAGGCGGCGATAAGCGACAGGACTTTCGTCGCCGCCTCGTGGATATACTGATCGTTCGTGACCGCCTTTGACGGATCGAAATAACCCGTGCGCACAAGGACGGAAAGAATGTCGTCCCGCTTTGCCTTCTTCGGGTCATAATTGACGAGGCAACTGCCCGTCGTGGGGTTGATGGCCACGCCTGCGACGCCGGCCATGGCCAGAAGGAGGCCCTCTACGGCGCACGCGGCGTCCCTGTTGTTCTTCATCAAGGGCGTCTTGATCCTCAATCTTCCGGGCAGATCGTGCATGTAATAGCCCATAAGCTTTCCTCCTCTCATGTGGCGTCGCTCTCTTCGGCTTTCATTCTCACGTAGGTGCGACAATCGGGATACCGGCAGCACCGGAACACGATTAGGCCCTCCCTTCCTCTCTTGAACACGTGGGTCTTTCCCCCGCATGCCGGGCAATCAGGCCTTGTCCTGGGATAGCGCCTTTCACGGCCGGGTATGAACTGGCGACCGCACATAATGCAGATATAGCGCTGATGCCGGCCGGTCGTCCTGCCATACCGGTAAACCGCCTGCGATCCGCACGAAGGGCACCGCGCATCCCCGTCATGTCCTTCAGCCTCGCCAACCAAGATCCAGCCTCTTTTCCATCAATGCCAGTCTATCGGTTGTCTGTTAAGCCCGTATGTGTCGTTTTGTTAATTTTTCGTAAAGATTGTTTCCCAGGTGCCTGGGTTCCCGATGATCCTTGACATGGCGGTCCCCTATACCCACAATGTGACAAAGGAGTAAGCGATGGGACTCATCGAAGATGCGTTCAAAGGCAATCTGGCGATAAATCTCGCAATCGGTATCGCAGCCACCATTCTCGGGCCGGTTGTCATACCCATCGTCGCCCGCACCGCCAAGCCCGCGGTAAAAGCGGCCATCAGAGGCGGGTTGCTGGTATGCGAGGCGGGGAGAGCGAAGCTATCCTCTGCCCGTGAAGGTCTCGGCGATCTTGTTACCGAGGCGAAAAAAGAGATGGAGCGGGGGCGACAGCCGAACAAGGAGGCCGGGGGCGGCCTTGGGCATATCCCGCCTTCCCGCGGTCCCGGCCCCGCGCCGGAGTCCCCCTTGTAAGAGACCGAGCCCTCCCTATATTTCGTTCTCAACGACGCTCGCCGCGGCCTCCCCGATTTTTTCGATCCCCTTTTCAAGGTAGTCGTCGGGCGTCTTTGCCTTTGCGTGGTCGAAATAACCGCTCTTGTCGAGGAGTTCGATGAGCTTCGCGTGATCGAGCTTCTTGGGGTCATAGAGGATCGTGGCGCTTCCGATCTCCGGTCTCATCTTGACCGAAGAAACGTCCGGGATATGGGTAATGAAATCGCGGAACCTTTCGAGATCGGGGCTGCCGGATTTGAGCGCCGGGCTCTCGATCCTGAGGCGCCCCGGTGTATCGGCCATGTAGTAGTTCATATAGATATAGCCTCCTCGCCTTCTCGTGGATAGGATTCATCCTTATTATATCACGACCTTACCCGGCAGGGTGTTTTTCCGGGTCCCCCCTCAGGGCAAACGCATTTGGAACCTACGGCCCTCTTTCTCTCCGGGAAAGACTACTTTCGTCTCCAGCGCCGGGAACATTGCCTTGCGTCGCGCGCTTTGTCCGCTTCCCGCCCCGTCTCG
>JBEKJU010000062.1:0-14646 GCA_050011095.1 Syntrophorhabdales bacterium | reverse complement strand
GATGGGGACCGACGGCTCCCTTCTACGGCTCGTAGCTGATTACGTGCGAGGGGCAGGTGGACGCGCACAGACCGCAGCCCACGCAGGTGTCCTTCTTCACATGTGCGATGGGCACGGCCGCCATTGTCTGGGGTCCGAAGAGCGCGAGGGGCCTTTCCGTGATCTCCACCTCGATGGCGTCGTGGGGGCACGCATCCCGGCAGGACCCGCAGCCGCTGCACCGCTCCTCGTTCACCTCGGGGAGCACCCTCTCCTCCTCCTCGTCGAGGAGCATCTCTCCGAGGGCCCCGAGGAGTTCGCGGGCCTCCCATCGTTCGGCCCGCGGGTGTCTGATGAATCCCACGTGATACCGCCGCCTCCCCCATTTTGTCGGTGACCACCGAAGCTGGGGCTCGGACCGGAAGACGGACAGAAAATCCCTGCCCTTGAAGGCATCCATATAGTCCTGGAACCGGACGATCTCGTCTGCCTCGAAGGTGAGCGCCCTCGTGAGGCCCGAAATGCGCGCCGCGCCTCCGTCGAAGGTGACGTCCTCGCCTTCTTCGAGATGGATGAAGATCACCCCTTCCCGCCTCGCCTCCTCGTAGGCGATCTCGCCGTAGGACGGGGTTGACATGTTCCGAGTGAGGACGTAGACGGTTTTTCCGGCCCTTCTCACGTCCCTCGCGGCCGCAATGAACTTAGACGAGAGGAACTCGTAAAACATCTTTTCCCCGGCATCCTCCGTCCCGAGGTAGAAGAGGCACGAATCAAAGGGTCCGGCCGGCATGCGGACATCGGGCGTCTCCTCCCGGTAGAGCCTCACGTCATTCATCATGGCCTCGGGCGTGAATTTCCCGTCTTTCGCAGCCATCGTGCCGGCGCCAAATCCCGTGAGGATCGAGTCCTTTATGCTGATCGGCTCGAGGGCGCCCCCGCACGCGTAGATCCCCTCCACGTCGGTTCTGAGCGCACCCTCCTCCTTCACGAAGCCCCATTCGTTCAGGGAGAACCCGAAGAGCCCGGAGAGGTCCCGGAGCGCCGGGTTGGGCCTGAGGCCGATGGCGAGGGTCACATAATTGAAATGCTCCTCTACAAGCCTCCCTCCGGTGAAGTAACGCATCAACACGCGCTCGCCGTCCTCCTCGAAATATCTGGAATTGGCCCGGACGAACCTCACGCCCGCATCGCGGTAGATCTTCTCCATGAAGAACTCCTGACCGAAGAGACGGAGGTCGTTATAAAAGACGGTGATCTCCGGGTTTGCCCGCTGGAGGGTCCACTTGATCTCACGGAGCGTGTAGGAACAACAGACCGACGAGCAAAGGGGGTATTCCTCCGAGCGCGACCCCACGCAGAGCACAAAGGCAATCTTCTTGAAATCATCGGGAAGATCGCCATTCCGCTGATCTATCAGCGCATCGTACTCAAGGCTCGTGAGCACCCTCGGACCCTTGTACTCGACCGGGTCGTAGGGAGAGAGCCCCGTGGCGATCACCACCCTGTCCCCGGTGAGGGATTGACCGCCTGCGAGCGTGACCGTGAACCCCTTGCCCCCCTTCTCCACCGCCGTCACCTTTCCCTCGTTGATGACGGTGAGGCGGGGGTTCGTTCGTATCTCATCCAAGAACGTCTTGAAGCCCACCCTGCAGTTCGCGATACGCGCCATGAGGCCGCCCGGCTCCGTCGACGATTCGATAATCGTCGCATGGTGGCCCTGCTTCAGGATGACCTTGGCAGCCGATATGCCGCTTATGCCGCCGCCCACTATCAATACGTTCATAACGCGTTGTTTTCTCCCATGATATAGAGTACCAACTCGGTGAGATAGATGATCTTCCTTCCTGTCGAGAAGGTCTTGAGAGCCATGTGGCAGAGCGGGCAGAAAACGACCAGGGTGCCCTTCGATTTTTCGACTATCAGGTTTGAGAGTCTCTCGGTCGCCCCTTTGTTCGCGAAGAACTGATTTCCCCCGCAGCACCGGTCCCTGACCTTTTCCCCCGCCAGCTCCCCACCGAAGAAGGAGATCACCTCCTCCATGATGTTCTTGTTCCTGATCGCCGTTCCCTCGGGCCTGAGGAGGACGCAGCCGTAATAAGGCGTAAAGACCTTGCCCGACAAATCCCTCTTCGCTGGAATGCTGCGGAGCATCTCCTTATCGAGAAGCTCGACGGGATTCACTATCGTGAACTTTTCCTCCGAATTCGCCTCCTTGAGGTTCTTGTAGCAGGCAGGACAGGGCGCCATGATCGTCCTCTCGGTAAGGCCCTCCGCCTTCCGCAGGTTCTCTCCGGAAAGCGAAACGAGCTCGTTCCTGTCGCCGTATTCGAGGGCGCCACAGCAATTCCAGTCGGGGATCTCCGTGAGGCGATGGCCGAGGGCCCTGCACATGGCCTTCACGCCGTGGTCGAGCTTGCGAGCCGAACCTGTTAGGGAACAACCGGGATAATATGCGTAATCCATCTATTTCCTCCGCACTTTATGGGGGAGATGGATGCTCATGTACTCCGTCCATTTCGTCATATGCTTGATGTATCCCTCTTTGAGGAGAAAGGGTATCGCCATGAGGAACACATAGGGCTCGTACACCCTGCCCCATATGGCGACGGATTTCTTGAAGGCCCTTTCGAAGGGTGACGCCATGCCGAGGGATTCCTTGAGGGCCCTCACCACGTCCGGTATGCGTATGTTCCAGGGGCACGCACCCGTACAGCGGTAGCAACTCGTGCAATAGCGGACCAGGGTGTTGTCCGGGCCCACCTCTTCGCCCAAAAACAGGCGCATCAGGAGTTCCTGGGGGTTCACGTCCGTCTCGATATCGTTCACCGTGCAAACGGACGCGCAGATCTTGCATCCGAGGCAGACCGAGAGGTCCTCTTTCCTGTGGCCGGCGAGCTCTAGGATCCTCTCAATCTTCTGCATTGTGCAACTCGTCTTCAAGAAACGTGAGATACGGTATGGTCTCGTTCACATCACGGCCCGACTCGTAGGAAAACATATCCTGAAGCCGCTCCGATATGCCCTTGAAGTACTTCGTTAGGGGGATTGCCTGAGGACACGCCTCTTCGCATGCTCCACACCCGACGCACACCTGGGATACGTGGAACATCCTGATAAGATGGAACATCTCCTTTCCCTGGGGCATGGCAATCGAGCCCGTGCGGAGGACCTTGTTCAGAAGGGCGTCGCCCTTCGGGAGGTATTCGTCGCCGTTGAACACGCAATCGATGCAGTAGCACACAGGACACATATCCCTGCAGTTCTTGCACATCACGCAACGGGAGAAATCCTCCGAGAACGCCAACATGTCCGTCTGGAACCGTTCGATCCTCGGGCGCTCCGGAAGGAGCATCTCGACGTCGCCCTCTTCCGCGTCTCCCTCGATGAGCGTGAGAAACGACTCCCCCTTTTCCGTATAGGAAACCGCCCGGAAGGCACCGTTCTTGTCGATCCGTATTCCCGCGTCTCCCACGACCCCCCTTCCCTCCCTGCATACGCGGCAGGCCCAGCGCATCTTCTCGGGGTCCTTGAAATACTCTATCTGCCCTTCCGCATCCGCGGGTACCTCCTTTATCTTTTCCTTCGAAGAGACAGTCCCGAGGCAGTCGACCGAAACCGCGATGATGCCATCTTGTTCAATCTGGCTCAGTTTGACCAGCTCATTGTAAGCCCTTATCTCGCACGGCCTGAGCATAAGGATGAGCTGGGCGCCCTTCGAGAACAGGCGTCGCAGGTAGATCGCGCCGTTCACGTCGAAGAAGGGGTTGAGGAGCGAATGGCCGTCAAGGCCCTTGCTGAATATCCGATGATGAACCCCGTCCTCACCCTTTTCAAATCCGAGGATCATGTGCCGGTCATCGCTCAGGAAATGGTTGAGCCCACGTTCGAGTGCGCCCTCTTTAATTTGTTTTGCCCGCATCTTTGGCTTCCTTTATCTCATCGTACATGGCGCTCACCTTTTCGACGAAACGGCGCGCCTCCGCGGCGCTCACCCAGAAAAGGCGCAGTTTCTCCTTCATGGAGAAGGCGTCGAACATCTCCTTCAGCGCAGCGATCTTTCTCCTGGTAAAGTAGTTTCCCTTGATGAAATGGCAGTCGCCGGGATGACAGCCTGCGACAAAGGCCGCGTCCGCCCCTTCGAAGATCGACTTGATCACGAATGCGGGGTCCACCCTGCTCGAACAGGGTACCTGGATCAGCTTCACCCCATCAGGGTATTTCATTCTCAGGCTTCCCGCCATCTCGGACGCCTTGAAGGTACAGTACGAACAGGCGAAGCCGATGATCTGCGGATTCTTTCCGGCATTATCTTCCATCTGCACGACACCTCCCAATGCTATAAACTTCTCGCCGCACCACCGTCATATCGCCTCCACCAGCGCCCCGATTTCGGCAATTACCGGGGCTCGCGTCGCCCCCTCCAATGGCAAAGCCATTGGAGCCACCCCTTCATGAAAAGGAAGAATCGGAGGCGACAAAACGCGATTCCCACTCACCTTCCCCGTCATATCGCCTCCACCAGCGCCCCGATTTCATCGTCGATCACGCAGTCCACGTGCCCCCGCAGGCCGATGGATGATGAGGGGCAGGTTGAGTTGCACAGGCCGCATCCCATGCAGGCCGCCTCCTCGACGCGGACGATCCTCTTTTCCTCGTCGTACTTTATGGCCTTCGCGACGCACGCCTTTTCGCACATCCTGCAGCCGCTGCACCGTTTTTCATCGACGGCGGCAATGAAGGGCTCCACGAAGGCCCAACCGAGGTTCAGAAACCCGAACAGCTTGATAGCCGAGGCCCTGCCGTGGTTGATCGCCTCTTCCATGTCCTTGGGCCCGGAGCACGTCCCCGCGATGAATATCCCCTTCACCGCCGTGTCGTACGGTCTGAGCTTGACATGGGCCTCAAGGAAAAACTTGTCCTTGTCGAGGGTGATCTTCAAAAGGGATGAGATCAGCTGGTTGTCTCCGGGGGGTGCCATGCCGACGGAGAGCACGGCCAGGTCGAACTCCCGCTCGAAGGGCTCGCCGAGGAGCGTATCCTCTCCCCGCAGGAGCAGCCCCTTGGGGCTGGGCGCGATCTCCGCGATATTCCCCCTTGTGAACAACACGCCCTTTTCCTGGGTATCCTCGAAGAATTCCTCTCCTCCCCGGGGATGGGCGCGGACATCCATGTAGAAGGACTCGACGTACGAGTCCTTGTATCTCTCCCTTACCGCCTCGCCCACGCGCAGCGCGTTGATGCAGCAGACCCGCGAGCAGTAAGGCCTTCCTATCTGCTCATCCCTCGACCCCACGCAGTGGAGGATGGCGACCCTCGGCTTATCGGGCAGGGACAGGCTGCGGCCCGTTTTCTCGAAATCGACGGTGGTTATTATCCTCTCGTCCTTTCCGTAATGCAGTTCGGGCTTTATCCGCGCATCGAAGGGGGAGAAGCCTATCGCGACGATACAGCCGCCGGCAACGATCTTTTTCTCGCCCGAAGGGGTATCGAGGCTGACCTGATAGTTCCCGAAGCTCCCCTCGAAGGCGCTCACACCCGTGGAGGTGAAGATCTCCACGTTTTCCCTTGTCCGAAGCTCGGCCTCCATCTGCCCGATAATGGCCTCGCCGTCCTGCCTCACGGGCCAGATGTCCGTGAGGGTCCTCACGTGGCCGCCGAGTTGCGCCTCCTTCTCGACTAGATAGACGTGCATCCCCATCTTCGAGAGAAAAAGGGCGGCACTCAGGCCGGAGACGCCACCCCCCAGGATAAGGGCGGATTTCGTCACCTCCACCATTTTTTCCTCAAGGGGCACGTAGTGGGACGCCGAATAGAGTCCGGCCCGTATCAGCCTTATGGCCTTTTCCGTGTTCTTGTCGACATCGTCGCCGACCCACGAGCAGTGCTCCCTGATGCCCACCCTCCGGAGGAGAAAGGGGTTCAGGTTCGCCTTCCGGAGGAGGTCCTTGAATAGCTCCTGGTGGAGCGACGGAGTGCAGGACGCGATAACCACGCGATCGAGACCGTCTTTCTCGATGCTCTCCCTGATCATATCCTGTCCAGGCTCCGAACAGACAAAGGGGTAGTCGGCCGAAACAATCACATTGGGGAACTTGCCGAAGTATTCCCGAACCTTCTTCACGTCGACCGTGTGCTTGATATTGTGCCCGCAGTGGCAGATGAATATGCCTGTCTTCACCCTGGAAACCTCGTCGCTCCGTCATGGGCCGTGCCGGCGCGAGGTCGATTACAACCTCTGCCGCCTCCGGCGCTCGAAAAAGGGCTCCCCCTCATTCGCTCATATACTCCAGGCACCGCGACGCCGCTTCTCCGCCCGAGGCGACGGTGTCGGGTACGTCTTTTGGCCCCGATGCCATTCCGCACGCAAATATGCCTTCCACGTTCGTCTTCGAAGGGGCCACGGAGTTGACCTTGACGAAGCCGTATTCATCGCGCTCGACAGACATGATGCGGCAAAGCTCCTCCGTCTCCTTGCGCGGTCTGACACCGGTCGCGAGGACCACGAGATCCGTCTCTATCTCCCGCAATTCGCCGCTGAGCATGTCCTCCACCCGCACGATGAGGCCGTTTTTGCCCTTTATCACCTCTCCGGGAATGCCCCTCACGTAGTACGTGCCCGCCTCCTGGGTGCTCTTATAGAACTCCTCGTAGTTCTTCCCATAGGCCCGCACGTCGATATAGGAGACGTAGACCTCCGCGCCCTTCACCCTGTCCTGGACGATGCTGGCATGCTTCGCCGTGTACATGCAGCAGACCCTGGAACAGAACCTGGCCCCTGTCTGCCGGTCCCTGGAACCGACACACTGGATGAAGAAAAACCTCCTGGGCGTCTTCCCGTTCAGGATGATCTCGCCTCCCGTCGGTCCCGTGACCGAACAGATCCGCTCGAATTCGATCCCCGTCATGACCCCGTCGAGCGTGCCGTAGCCATACTCCCTTTTCTCGGTCGGATCGTACAGGTCGAACCCCGGCGCGAGGACTATCCCGTCGACGCGGATGTCGATTGTCTCATCCTTCATTCGGTAGTCGACGGCCTTCACCTCACAGCGCCTCTCGCATTCCCCGCACTCGATGCACCCCTCGACCCGACTCGCGAGGCACCGGGATGCCTCAGCCCTTGCCCCATCGGCTCCATACCCGAGCGCTACCTCGCGGAAATCGGCGATCCGCGCCTCAACCGGCTCCTCACGCACAGGGACCCGCCCGGCCTTCGCCACCTGCATTGTCAGATCGGCCACCTCGCTATCCGAGAGCCTCTCCGGTCTCCGAGGCTGAGCCTCCCCTGTCAATGGCTCTCCCCTCAGATACCTGCCTATCGAGCGGGCGGCCCTCTTCCCGGCCGCAATGGCGTCAATCACGTAGGCGGGCCCGCTGACCACGTCGCCCCCCGCGAATACGCCCTCCACATTCGTCGCCCCTGTGGCGGGGTCGATGGCGATCGTCCGGTTCTTCCCCAGGGATATATCGAGAATACCGGAGAAGGAGGTTTCGGCCGCCTGCCCGAGGGCGGTGATCACCGCTTCGACCGGCAGGATGAATGCCGACCCCTCGACCGGCACAGGCGCCCTGCGCCCGTTGGAATCGGGCGCGCCTTGCTCCATGCGGACGCACTCCATGCCCGACAGCCTGCCGTCCTTGCCCTCGAAGCGCACGGGCGTCGTGAGAAACCGCACCTCCACGCCCTCCTCTACGAGGGCCTCCACCTCGTCACGGGCAGCGGGCATCTCGTCGCGGGTTCGGCGGTAGACAACCATTACGGCCTGTGCGCCAAGCCGCATCGCCGTTCTCGCGCAGTCGACCGCCGTGTTGCCTCCGCCTATAACCGCCACGCGCCCGCCCAACGTCAACCGTTCGCCTTGCTGCACGTCCCGTAGGAACCTTATGCCGTCGGTGATCCCCTCGAGGTCCTCACCCGCGACACCCAGGGGCACCCCCACAGGCGCCCCCGTCCCTATAAAAACGGCGTCGTGATCACGCCTGACGGCGTCGAGGGTAATCTCCCTTCCAATCTCCACACTGCACCTGATATCGACGCCGAGCGCCCGTATGTAGCCTATCTCCCTGTCCAGCTCCGACTTCGGCAGCCGGTATTCCGGAATGGCGTACCGCAACATCCCGCCCGGCGCGCGTTGGGACTCGTAGACCGTCACGTCGTGCCCCTCCAGGGCGAGATCGTGGGCACAGGCAAGACCCGCCGGGCCCGCGCCGATAACGGCCACCCTTCGCTCCGTCTTCTGAATGGTGGGGAGTTCGAGGGAACCGGGGTCGAACTGATCGACCGCAAAGCGTTTCAGGTCACGGATCGCGAGCGGCGCATCGATCTGGCCCCTGTTGCATGCCCGCTCGCAGGGGGCGTAACAGACCCTGCCGCACACGGAGGGAAAGGGGTTCGTCTCCCTGATGAGGAGGTAGGCATCCCGAAACCTTCCGTCACTGATATGCCTCACATACCCCGGCACGTTCGTGCCCACCGGGCAAGCATCGGAACATGCGGCGTTGCACGGCCGGTCCGCGCGCTTGTCGATGCTGGCCTTATTGGGAATGGCCTGCGGAAAGGGGATATAGATCGCCTTTCTCACGCCTGTTCCCATGTTGAATTCGCTCTTCATGACGACGGGACATCCCGGAAAACAGCTCCCGCAGGCGGTACACTTGGTCATGTCGACAAAGCGCGCCTTTTTAAGGACCGTCACCTCAAAGCCCCTTCCCGTCTTCTTTACTGCCACTGGCCTTGCCCACGAGAGAAGCTCGATGTTCCGCTGGAGCGCCACCTCCACCATCTTCGGCGAGAGGGTGCACGTGGAACAGTCGAGGGTGGGGAAGGTCTTGTCGAGTTGTATCATCCTCCCCCCTATCGACGGTCCCTCCTCGAGCATCGTGACCTTGACGCCGCACGAGGCAAGCTCCAGGGCGGCGGTAATGCCGCCGATCCCACCGCCGACGACGAGCACCTGTTTTTCCCGATCCACCGTTTCTCCCATCATCCTTTGACGATATCCCTCAGCTTATCCCGGAACTTGTTCGCATCACCTATCACGCCGAAATGGGCGTACTGAAAGATGGGCGCCTCAGGGTCCTTGTTGACCGCTATGATGCACTCCGAGCCCTTCATTCCCGCGATGTGCTGGAAGGCGCCGCTTATGGCCATGGCGAGGTAGACCTTGGGTTTCACCGTTTTCCCCGACGTCCCCACCTGCCGTGGCTTGGGGAGCCACATTTTGTCGATAACCGGCCTCGACCCCGAGAGGACGGCCCTCAGGAGGTCGGCAAGCTCCTCGTAATCGGGTATCTCGTCCTTGTTCCCGATCCCCCTGCCCACGGAAAGGAGAAAGTCAGCCTTGGTGATATCGATGGCCCCCTTCTCCTCCTCCACGTACTCTATAAAGCTCCGGCCCTCGGCAGGGGCAATGCCGTCTACGACTACGGTGACGGCCGCCTTGTCCTCCTCTGCCGCATTGTCCTTGAAGCTCCCACTCCTCACGGTGACGACAAAGGTGCCTTCCCTCGGCTTGAACTCCCCGAAGATCTTGTCGGAGTAATAGCTCTTGTAAAAGACGGACCTTTCCGCGTCGAAGCCGCTCACGTCCGTCAAAATGGGCAGCCCCAGGGACCCGGCGAGGTATGAGGCAAGCTCGATGCCCGATGAGGAACTGGTGAAGAGTATGGCGTCCGGCTTTCCCCTTTCGTCCATAACCTTCTTCACTATATTCACCATGCTGAGGGGGTTCAGGAAGGTGGTCTCATCCACCTTGGCCCTGACGATCGTGCCAGCGAGTTTCTCGTTGAACGGGGCGGCTCCATCTGGAACGAGCAGGACACTCTCCAACCCACACAGGTTCGACAGGCCCAGGGTATCCAGGTTCCTCTCCTCGAAGAGACCGCGCCTTACTTCCGCCACGACAAGTGCGTAGCTCATTGATACACCCCCTTTTCCTTCAGGATTCCCAGCAGTTCCTTGCACATGCTATCCAGCTCGCCCGAAAGCATCTTCGCGCCGCCCTTCTTCGCCGGATAGACCCACTTCACGACGTCGATCATGTCCTCCAGGGCGTCCTGATAACCCGTTGCCTTGAATACCTTCCGTTCCACCTTCGAGGCCTTCCTCACCCCCATGATCGAGACGTACCGGGGCTCGTTGATGCCGCTCTGTATGGAGAGGACACAGGGCAACGCCACCCTGATGCGCTCCTGAAGACCACCCTCCAGCTCGCGGCGGGCGATCAAGTGGTCCGCCTCGACAATGTCTATCCCGACAATCATGGACGCGTACGGAAGACCCAGCTTCGCGGCGAGGATGCCGCCCACGGAGGCGAACTGGTCGTCCTCCGACTGCACACCCGTGAAGATGGCGTCGTAGGGAATGCCCTCCTTCTTGATGAAATTGTAGATGAGGGTTGCCCGGGCAAAGGGATCGTGAATGACCTTGTCCGTCTCGACGAGGAATCCCTCTTTCGCGCCCATGGCTATAGCCCGTCTCAGGACCTCGTCGGATTCCGCATCGCCGATGGAGATCGCCGTGACCGCGCCGCCCTTCTTCTCGACGATCCTCACCGCCTCTTCAACCGAATAGTTGTCCCAGTCATTCACCTTGAACGGTACTTTCGATAGGTCAACCGCCTGGCCGTCGTCGATGATGCGGAGTTCCTCTTCCTGAGTCGCGGGGACCCATTTCGTAAAGACTAAGAGATTCATCCTATAACCTCAATGAGTATTTCTGACAGCTCTTTCACCGTCTGTCCCTTCTCCTTAGCTGGATCTTCCAGGGTCATGACACAAAAGGGGCAGCTCGTCGCGATCACGTCGGCCCCTTTTTCAATTGCTTCGAGCACCCGGATATCCGCGTTCCTCTGCGCCGTGCCCTCCACCTCGAAAAACATCCTCCCACCGCCCCCCTCGCAGCACAGGGAGGTCTCCCTCGATCTCGTGAATTCGAGAAGCTCCAGCCCGTCGACGGCCCGCAGTATGCTGCGGGGCTGATCGAAAATGCCGTTCTGTTTTCCCAGGAAACAGGGATCGTGATATATCACCTTCTTGTCATACCTCCCCCCGATCTCCAATCTCCCGTCCGCGATCAGTTCCGCAAGGACCTCCGTATAGTGGGAAACCTTGATGCCAAGCCCCCCATACTCTTTTTTCAGGGTGTTCATGCAGTGAGGCGAAAGCGTAATGATCTCCCGCACCCCGTATTCCTTGAAGGCGGCCATATTCTCTTCCTGAAGCTCCTCGAAAAGGCCGGCCTCGCCTATCCTCCTGATCTCGTTCCCACAGCACGCCTCCTCTTCACCGAGCACACCGAACTCGACCCCGCCCTTGGAGAGCAGGGTCGCCACATTCGTGGGAATGACCATACAGCGGGGGTCGTATGCCTGGATGCAGCACGTAAAGAGCAACCTTTTCGACTCTGTCTCGCCGACATGGGGCACCTCGAAGCCTGCCTTCTCGGCCCACGCCCCCCTCTTTGCCCGCGACCGTCCCCAGGGGTTTCTCTGCACGAAGGTATTTTCGAGGGCCTTTTGGACCGAGACGGGGATCTGCCCCTCCTCCACAAAGGCGGACCGCACGTCTATGATCACTTCCGACGGTTTGACGTCCCTCGGGCACCGGAGCGTGCAGGCCCCGCACGAGGTGCAGTACCAGGGAATCGCCTCGTCTATACCGTACTGGAACTGCCTCTTTCTCACCACCATCCTGATGTTGAAGGGCGTCCGACCTGCCTCCGGACAACTCCCCGTGCACTTCCCGCACTGGATGCAGGTCAGTAACCTGCTCTGGCTCAAGCTCCCCATATGTTCCCACCTCGCATAAAGGCCTCATCTCGCTCAAACTGGCAAGGCATCACGAACGACGCACCGGGTGGGCGCATGACCACACACCCGGTGAAAAGAGGTTCTACCTCTGCCCCCTCGCCATGTATCGACCGGCTTACGCCGGCCTCATTATTATCATAAGAAGCAATTTATGTACCACCTGAAGGCTTACGCCCAATGCACGATAATGAAAAGTCTTTCCAGAAAGTCTTCCCTCCGTGTCTCCCGCAAGACCGTATAATTATGATACATGTGGTTCGTTTTTCTACGTAAATTGTCACGTTTCGAGGTCACCCATGGGGGGATCACGCCACCGGGACGCGCCCGAGGGGTCGCCGGACACCCTCCGGGATAGATTTCTCCCGTCCCGTCTTCCGGCTCACGGTCTTGACAGGGTGGAAGTTTCCCCGGATATGTGTAATACTTATACAGTGGACCCTTTCGAGCGGCGGAAAGGACGCAAAAGGTTCCGCGGGAGGCATGGCACATGGGAGACGAGACGACGAAGGGCCTATCGGCCCGGCCAAGGAAGGCCGCGCGTTCAACCCGCGCATATGCCGGCCGCGCGGGACGCCGGCGGGCGGGAGACGCAGCCGGCCTGTCGGTGGATATATTCAGGGACCTCGCCGAAAAGTCCCTGGCCGGCATCTACCTGATACAGGATCACGCCTTCCGATACGTCAACCCGAGATTCGCCGAGATATTCCACTACGCGCCGGATGACCTGATAGGCAGGCACCCGGAGGAGATCGTCCTTTCCGAGGATTGGCCCATGGTGGAGAGGAATATGCGAAGGATCGCGGGCGGGCCCGAGTCGGTCCACTATCAGTACAGGGGCGTCACAAAGGACGGTCAGATCGTGGAGGTTGAGGTCTACGGCTCGTCCACCCTGTACCAGGGAAGACCGGCGGTCACAGGGACGCTCCTCGATGTCACCGAGCGCCGCCACGCCGAGGAAATGCTGAGGAAGGCGGAGGAGGAATACCGGGGCTTATTCGAGAACGCCGTGGAGGCGATCTTTCGCATCACGCCCGAGGGCCGGTTCATCATGGTAAATCGGGCACTCGCGAGAATGATGGGGTATGGATCACCGGAGGAACTGATAGCAGCGCAGGACTATGTGGAACGCGGCTGTTTCGTCGATCCCGACCGGCGCTCCGAGTTCATGCGCGTCCTCCGGAGGGACGGTATCGTGCTCGGCTTCCAGTCAGAGGTCTTCACGAAGGATGGGGCCGGGATATGGGCCTCCATGCAGGCCCGTGCGCTCCGTGACGCGGCCGGGGCCATCCTCTATTACGAAGGCACCATCCAGGATGTGACCGAGCAGAAGAGGGCGGAGGACGAGCTGCTCCGCTTAAACGAATTCAACAGGGCGATAATAGGGAATGCCCCGGTCGCCATCTTCACGCTCGACGGAAGCGGCGTATTCACAAGCATCAATCCCGCCTTAGAGGCCCTCTCCGGCCTCGGCACGAAGGCCGAGAGGAAATTGATCGGGTTCAACTGGCTCAAGAACTCGTACACGGTGAAATCGGGTCTTGCCGCGTACATTGAACGGGGCCTACGGGGCGAACCGTTCCAGCTCTGGGACTTCCCCTTCATGACTTACTCGGGCGACAGAAACCTCTTCATGGATTTCAAAGGCGTTCCCCTGAAGGCGAAGGACGGTGCGATCGAGGGTCTCCTCTGCATCATCGAGGAGACGACGGACCGGGTCAAGACGAGGGCAAGGCTCATGCAGGAGGCGCACATGTCCGCCATCGGGAAGCTCGCGGCGGGTATCGCCCACGAGCTGAATAACCCCCTCGCCACGTTGGTCGCCCACTCCGAGCTTGCGAGCAACTGCCTCAAATCGTTTGAAAAATCTCCGCGAAAAAGGGCCATTCTGGAGGAGCTGAGAGGCTACCTGACCATTATTGAGGCCCAGGCATTCCGGTGCAAAAACGTGACCGCCGACATTTTGAACCTGCCCTGGAAAGAGGGGCTGGAAATCTCGCGAATAGACGTGAACAATCTTCTCGATAATATACTCGATGTTGCGGACACGGGTAAATCCGACCTGCGGATCGTCAGGGAATTCTCCGGCCTGCCCACCGTAAGGGCCAACGCGAGCGCCATCCGCCAGATTTTCTGGAACCTCATCAGCAACGCCCTGGATGCGGTCGAAGGGAGGATGGATGCAATCATACGGATCAAGACCGGTTTTTTTCAAAACCGGGTCATGATCACCGTCGAGGACAATGGCATCGGCATACCCGCCCCCATCCTGGAAAAGATCTTCGAGCCCTTCTTCACCACGAAGGAATCGAAGAAGGGCGTCGGTCTCGGTCTTTCGCTCTGCCACGAATTCCTGAGCCATATGGGAGGAACCGTGAGGGCGGAGAGCAAACCTGGAAGGGGGGCCTCGTTCGTGGTCAGCCTTCCCGCTGAACTCAGCGGCAAGGAAGGGAATGATTGAGGATGATTCGGCTCCTTATCGTCGATGACGAGGCACAGCTCATCAAGGCCTTCAAGAAACAGCTCACGGAGGACGGCATGGCGGTGACCACCGCCACCTGTGCCGAGGAGGCATTATCCCTCGTGAAGGAGGAAAGCTTCGATGTCGCCGTCCTCGACATAAAGTTGCCCGATCTCGACGGCGTCGAGCTTCTTTTGAAACTGAAGCAGATGGAGCCCGGCCTGCAAGTGATCATGCTGACGGGCTTTGCCTCCGTTGAAACGGCGATTCGCTCCATGAAGCTCGGCGCCTACGACTACCTGACGAAGCCGTGCAAGATCTCCGACCTCCGCAAGGTCATCGTGAAGGCCCACGAGAACAAGACCCTGCAGGAAAAGAACACCGTCCTCGAGGCACACCTCC
>JBEKJU010000061.1:0-42141 GCA_050011095.1 Syntrophorhabdales bacterium | reverse complement strand
CATCCCTTCCACCCTGTAGGTCGCCTCCAGCGGGGGCAGGTCGGGCGGCAGGGGGCCGGAGTCCCGGTTCCGCGGCGGCGGGCCGTCCGGCCGGATGATTCCCGATTCCAGGCAGACCCGATAAAGCTCGGTCTCCCGGAACCGTTCCGGCAGGACGCCCGCCGCCGCGGAAAGAAGAAGAAAGACCTGCCGGCACCCGGGGCAGCAGAAGCCTATTGTTCCGTCTTGCGTCTTTTCGAGGACCGGCGACGCACCGAGGCCCAGGCCGCAGAGATGACACGTCTTCCGGGGTTCTCCGGCAGGCGGATACACGCGACGGGCTACCTCGACGCTTTCAGCGATCTCATATAGTCGACGATTGCCCAGGTGTCAGCCTCCGATATGGTCGTGAAAAGCCGTGGATGCCTGCGGTACCCCAGCCTGATCCGCGCGTAAAGCTCGCCGTCGGACAGGGATTGGACAGCGGTCGTTGCGAGGTCGCTCGGGAGGGGGGAAAAGCTCTGTCCCACGGTGCCCAGGCCGTCCCCGTTCGGACCGTGGCATTGGATGCAGAAGTATCCGTATGCCTGTCTCCCGTCGTTTTTCGACTGGGCCGAGGGGGGGACGGGGTTACGGAGCGTCTTCGGGTCGGCCGTGACGAGAAGCTGAAATCCATCCTGGACAGGTATGGTCCTCTCGTCCATCACCGGCATCTCTTTCTTGTAGGTCCGCACCGACTCCTGGTCGTACATTCGGGCGTAATCACAGCCTCCGAGGGCGATCAGGGGAATCAGGACCATCCAGAAAAGCATGGTTTTCACGATAGCTCCCTTCATCGTTGGACGTCTCCATCCGGGTCGTTTTCCACTGCCGGTCGGCGCTCGCCGGCGGATGGTGCGGTCTTCGCGTCAGGGGGCGCCCCGCCGATGTGCTGCGGCTCGGGCTGCAGGCTCCCGGCGCGATAAGGATAGGTCGAATAGGCCGATTGGCCGGGTACATCGGGAAGGCTCCCGTAATCCCAATCGGGTGGGCCCTTATCCCCTATCACATAAAAGGCAAGAAAACCGTAGAGCACGAAGAGCACCGCGATCGTGCATACGATGAGCCATCCGCGAACGACCGGGCGGCCGGCCCTATGCCCTTCGTCAAGGTCCGCCCCCACCCCACCCCCATCCCATGGCTTGAAGAGCCGGGAAAGAAGGAAGAAGCCAAGACCGAAGAGCACTCTCTTCCCGAGGCCAACCGATCCGTCCGGTCTCTCCATCCCGCGCCCCCTTTTAGATCGGCCCGCCAAGAAGGCCGATGAAGATCACGTAGCAGATCGCCCAGACAACGAAGCCGACATACAAAAAAATGATGAAGGGCGGCGTGGGCATGTTTTTCGCCTTGAGGTCGTCCGGGTAGGTGGACTCCTCTCCCGCCCTCCCGTTGGCGCGCTCACTCGAATACCGATAGCTCCGGAACGCGAGGTAGACGAGGATCGCGAGCACGAGCCCGAGGAAGAGACCGAGGAGCCAGTGCCGGAAATCCTGGAGGAAAAAGAGGCGCATAGTCTCTCACCCCCCGTATTGCCGGAAGATCGCGAGGCCGAGGGCGAGGCCGAGGGCGACACCCGCGATAGCCATGAGGCCGACGAGGGCATAGACCTCGGGGCCGAGCGCGCCCGGGGAGTGGCCCTGCACAGGCGTTTCCGCGTCTCTCAGCGGAAGATAGCGCGCCCGCTCCTGATCGGCGAACTGGCCGCTTCTCACGCCCCACAAGAGAAGCACCACGCTCGCGACGAGGCCGGCGATCATCAGAGAAAACCATGGAAGAAGACCGGACAGCATTATTTTACCCCCCGTGAAACTTCATATGACGCGGGTATCCCCGCCGGGGGCTTCCCCGCGTCCGATTCGCCGATAAATGTCACGGCCACGTAGTCGCCCACACTCCATATCTTCTGTGACTCAAGGTCCTTTTTGAAGTACATCATGGCGGTTCCCGTGATCCCGTTCATGATCTGGTAGTAGAGTATGCCTCCTGTTATGCCCCTGCCCTTGAGGATGGTGAAGTTGAGCGGCGGAGGCGAGAGGTAACGCTCGGCAGGCCCCATCCCGTCACCGATAGGGCCGTGACAGCCGATGCAGAAGCTTTGATAGACGCGCTTGCCCTGGGCAAGGCTCCAGTCCGCGGTGGGATAGGGGTTCGGCAGGGTCCGCCATCCGTCAGGCACCCACGAGTGGAGCCAGTCGATGTTCTTCTCCGGCCCTGATTCGTAGGCCAGGATCGCCTGCCTCTTCCAGTATCGCTGCCGCTCGACCCTGAGATCCGCCATGCGGAATCCGAGGGACTGCTTGTAGGCGATGAGGGCCGCGATCTTGTCGGGACCGAGGAATTCAAAGGCCGGCATGATCGACTCGGGCCGGGTGAACCGGGGGTTCGTGAAATGGGCGAGGTGCCAATCGTCCGGCCTCTCGCCTCCCTCCTGCGATAGGTCGGGCCCTGTCCGCTCGGTGCCGAGGAGGTGGGGCTGGTCCGCCACATAGTCACCCGCCCGGGCGATACGTTCCGCCCCATGGTCCCAGTCGATGTTTCTCACGAACTGGGTATGGCAGAAGGTGCAGCCGTTCGCGACGTAGACCACGCGGCCCGCCTCCTCGATGGATGTCCTCGGCCGGTATATCTCCGTGGGCTTGTCCGTGATCGTCGTCCATGGAAGGATAACGGCGATGAGGAGCACGGCACCGAAAACGATGAGGCCCCCTATGATGATGAGGCTGACCGTCATCCTCATGGCCGTCCCCCTTCCGGTGCGCGAAAAAGGCTCATCCAGATGTTGTAGAGGCCGACAAAGGCGCCCGCCAGAATCGGCATGGCGAAGAGGAGCCTGAAGATGAAATAGGGGTGCAGCTCGGGCAGCATGCGGTAGACCGTTTCACCGTTGAGCCAGCCGTTCCCCTGGATCAATCCCGCCATGGTGAGGACGAACCAGAACCCGCTAAGACCGGTCAGGACGAGCCAGTACTGGATATCGGCGAGCTTCGTGCTGTAGAGGGGCCTGCCCGTGACGCGGGGGATGAGAAAATAGATCGCGCCGACTCCGATGAAGCCGGAGAAGCCGAGCACGGCGATGTGGGAATGACCGATGACCCAGTTCGTCAGGTGCGTGATGCGCTGCACGATGGGCAGGGACTGAAAGGAGCCCTGGAGGCAGACGATCAGGTACCAGACCAGGCCGGCGAAGACCCATTTGCCGCCCACGCTCGCATGGAGGTTGGCGAGCCTCCCCCTCATCGTGAGCCACAGGTTCGTGAGGACGGTCAGCACGGGCAGGAGCATGCCCACGGAGCCCGTCACCGAGACGACCTTGAGCCATGTGGGAATCGGCGTCTGGAGCAGGTGATGGGCGCCGATGTGGGGATAGAAGATAAGGATGGACCAGAAACCGACCAGCGAGATCGTATGGCTGAAAAGCGGCCTGCCGCTCACCTGGGGAATGATATAGTAGGAGACCGCGATGGCCAAGGGTGTGAGAAAGAGCCCGACAACCCCATGGCCGTAGAACCAGGCTAGGACGCCGTCGGCCATGCCCGTGATCGCCCCCGTGGCCGGGTGCCAGACGGCATTCCCGAAGAAATAGATCCACCAGAAGAAGACCATCGAGGCCAGGGCGTACCAGACGGAGACGTAGAGGACCTTCTCCTGCCTCGCCTGCACGGTCCTGAGGAGGTTGTAAAAGGTCATAGCCCACGTGAGGAGCACGAGAATGTCCACCGGCCAGATATATTCCGCATACTCCCTGCCCTGGCTGAGTCCGGCAAGGAGGGTGACGCTTCCCGCCACAACCGCCACGTTCCACATCCACAGGGTAACCCGTCCGATAAGGGGGCTGTGAACCGGCGCGCGGACGAGGTGCGGCACATAGTAGTACATGGCCCCCATCAGGGCGGAGCCGACGAACCCGAAGATCATGCCGTTTGTATGCACGGGCCGGACGCGGCTGAAGACGAGCCACGATACGTTCTTGTAGAGAAAGAGATCGGGGGCGACCATCCAGGAGGCAAGGATGAAGCCCCCCACGGCGAAGACGGCGAACCATATCGCCGATGAAAGAAAGAAACCCGCGATCGTGCCGCCGGTCTCATCGGTCTCGACGGTCGCCGAAGAGTCGATGAAAACGGCATCGGTTACAATGTTTTCCTTCATCTATGGCACCTATTATTGGGGCTCGCGTCGCCCCCTCCGCGAGCGAAGCTCGCGGAGCCTCCCCTTCATAAAAAGGAAGGGGCGGAGGCGGAAAAATGCCCCGTTGACCCGCGTCTCGCCCTTCATCTATGACACCCCAGCCAACAGTCAAGCTCGCCGCCCATCTCCCTGTGGCAGGCGATGCAGAATCCCATCTCGAAATCCTTGCGCCGCAGCCTGTCCATGCCCTTCACCTCGCCGTGGCAGCGGGAGCAGTCGAGACCCGCCCGCGCCACATGGGGTTCGTGGCGAAAGAAGACAAAGTCCGGGACCCAGAAGACGCGCACCCACCTAACCGGTCTTTTTTCGTCCAGGTATGCCTTCTCTTTCCGGATTTCAGGGTGATCCGGTATCACATACGTGTGACAGAAAAAGCACTTGTCGACGGCCGGGATCCCCGCGTCCTGGGACCGCGCCACGTAGGGGTGGCAGAAACGGCAGTTGATCTCCTTTACCCCCGCATGGACCCTGTGGCTGAAGGCGATCGGTTGCGCGGGGCCGATTCTGCTTGCGGGATAGGCCCCGTAGAAGAAGAACAGGATCGCAAAAAGGAGGCCCGAGAGGGCGATCCAGAGGTAACCGCGCTTCATCCCCGGCCTCCCGGCATTCCTCTCATGGCGCCAACGTTCCTTTTCCTTCCCGGAGAAACCTCTGGAAGAGGGGGTCCGAGACGGGGACGATGGGGACTCTCGAAAGGAAGAGCGTGACGCAGAGCCACACGAGACCGAAGAACCCCGCGGAGACAAACACCTCCAGCGGCCCGAAGGGGATGCCCCCCCTTGTCGGCCACAGAGACGGGACGACCAGGAGGAAGTTCTCCATCCACATCCCGACCAGGATCATGAGGGTGACAAAAATCATGGGGACCCGTTTTATCTTGATCTTCTTGCTCAAAAGGACGAAGAAAGGGATCAGGAAAACCATGAAGAGGACCACCCGGCTGAAGGGCCTCCATGGGTCGAGCTTCATCCGGAGGATCATGAAGGTCGTCTCATCCGGCAGATTGCCGTACCACATGACGATGAACTGCGCATAGAAGAGGTATCCCGTGAAAATGCAGAAGCCGAAGGTCAACTTCCCGAGGTCGTGATACTGCCGCGGAAGGAGATACCCGGTCAGGCCGAGCCTCTTCCCGGCGAGGAGGACGAAAAGATAAAGGGCCGCGATCGCGGCGTAAAAGGAGGCGATGAAGTAATAGCCGGGGAAGAGCGTGCTGTACCATCGGGGGTCGAGAGACATGATGAGATCGACCGCTAAAAGGGAGAGGATAAGGGCATAGGCGGCGGGCAGCACCGGGGAGAATCTCCATTGGCGGCCAAAGAGGCCTGTCCATGGGTAGTCCGTGGCGACGGGAGGCCTCCCTTGCCTGAGCCAGTCGCGGTCGGCCTTGACCGAGTAGTAGACGAGCACGAGGGAGAGCACGGTGAGCGCCAGAATCGATGCGCCCTCGCGGGCAAAGAGGAACGGCACGTTGAGGAACGCCATTTTCTGCGGGACCGGTCTTAGGACCCACGGGAATATGTGCTCCCTCCCCAGATAGAAAACCCAGAAGAGGAGGAAGGAGACCGGGAGGTAGGCCCCGAACGATTCGGCGAGTCTCTTGAGGGGTCTGCCCCACGTGGCCTTCGCGAGGTTGAGGACGGCGGAAAAGAGAACGGCGCCGTAGGCGAGACCCGCCCAGAACACGTAGTTCACCACGTATATCTGCCAGGCCCTGGCCGCGTTGTTCCCCGAAATGCCGATGAGAAAGGCGGCGATACCGGCCAGCGCGAGGAGTGTGGAAATCACGAGCCAGCTCACCGGGGTGCCGGGATAGAGGTCCCTGTCACTAGGCAGCGACATGACGTACCTCCTCGGCGCCCTTTTCTTTGAGGATATTCTCGATCTCCCCGCGATTTTCCCCCGTTACCGGCACGACGAGACCGAACCTGTGTCCCGAGAAACCTGGATCATAGCCGAAATCCGTTGTCGGCTGGGGCAGGCCGGCCGTGAAAACCCAGGAAACGAAGCTGAAAAGGGCGCAGCCAAGGATCGTCCCCTCGAAGGCGACGACCACCCAGGGAACCCACGGGAGGACCGGCTTCCCCCACACAATCAGCTTGAAGCTCAGGTGGGCGATTGTGGCGAGGGTCAGAAGACCCACGCCGCCGAGGATGCCGCCCACGAGGGCGAACGTGCGGGTCGGGCTTGGCCGGGAGGTGAGGATCTCCTGCATCTCGGGCAGGCGCACCGGCGAAAAAGCAGAGGCGATCTCATATTTTTTCTGCGTCAATGCCGTGAGGCACGAGAGGAAATCGTCCACGTAGACGAAGGTCCCGACGAGGGCGTCATTCTTCACGGAAGAGCCCTCCCTTCCGCGTGGGCATGCCCGCCTCCTTCTTCACCTCGGTGATGGGGATGGAGGGCAGGAATTTCGCGAAGACCATGAACGCGAGGAGAAGGAAGCAGAAGGTGGCGAGCGTCCAGGCCAGCTCGACCCAGTTGGGCCAGTAGAATCCCCACTGGAAGGGGAGAAAGTTCTGCGACAAAGATTGGATGACGATGAAAAACCTTTCCCACCACATCCCGATATTCACGAGAATCGAGATGATGAAGAGCGGCACGGGGCTGACGCGGATGCGCCTGAAGAAAAAGAGGAAGGGGCAGACAACCGCGCAGAACACGACGAGCCAGTACACCCAGCCGTAGTATCCAAAGATACGGTAGTTGAATATCTGCTGCTCGAAAATGTCCGCGCTATACCATGCCATGAAGTGCTCGACCAGATAGGAATACGCGAGGATGCAGTCCGTGAGGATCATCGTCTCGGCGATCAATTCGAGGGTGCGCGTCGTGATGATGTTCTCCACCCTGAATATCCGCCGCATGGGGATGAGTAGGGTAAGGACCATGGCGAGACCGGAGTGGATCGCCCCGGCGACGAAGTAGGGCGGAAAGATCGTGCTGTGCCAGCCGGGCTGTATGGGCAGGGCGAAGTCCCAGGAGACGACGGTGTGCACCGAGATGACGAGGGCCGTCGCGATCCCTGCGATGATGAGGTAGGAGGTGGCGTAATGGTGCCACTGCCTGTGCGACCCTGTCCAGCCGAGGGCAAAGTAGCCGTAGACCTTGCGGGCGATCCCCGTGGTGCGGTCCCGAATGACCGCGAGATCGGGGACGAGCCCCGTGTACCAGAAGATGAGGCTCACCGTAAAATAGGTGGAGACGGCAAGGAAGTCGAAGACCAGGGGCGAAATGAAGTCAGGCCATATGCCGCGCTGGTTCGGGTAGGGAATGAGCCAGTAGAAGATCCACGACCTCCCGAGATGGACCAGGGGGTAGGAGCCCGCGAGGATAATGCAGATCATGGTCATGGCCTCCGCGCTCCTGTTGATCGAGGTGCGGAACCGGGCCCTGAAGAGGTAGAGGATGGCCGAGATCAGGGTGCCGGAGTGGGCAAGCCCTATCCAGAAGACGAAGTTGGAGACCAGGATACCCCACATGACGGGGGGGCGAAGGCCGGTCGAGCCCATGCCGGTCGAGATGAGGTAGCCCCATGCGCAGAGCCCGTAGAAAAAGCCGAGGCAGAGGATCGCCGCCAGGAACCAGAAGACGAGCGACGGTCTCCAGAGCGTCCGGAGGATCTCCTGGTTGACGTCCCGAAATTTCACCTCCATATTATCGCCTTCCCCATCAGGCAAGCCCCTGGGTGATCTTTTTCAGGTAGATCACCGCCGTCTTCGTGTTGAGCCCCCCGAGGACCTGATACCCCCTCGCCTGCCTCACGAGCTTCGAGACCCGGCTTTCCGGGTCCATGAGACTGCCGAAGGTAATGGCGTCGGTAGGGCAGGTCTGGGCGCAGGCAGTGGTAAACTCGCCGTCTTTGACCTTCCGGCCAACGCGAGCGGCGACGGTCTTTGCGTAAATGATGCGCTGGATGCAGAACGAGCACTTCTCCATCACGCCCTTCTGACGCACCGTCACATCGGGGTTGAGCTGCCATTCCAGGGGGTGATCGCGCTTCCACGTGAACCAGTTGAAGCGCCGCACCTTCCAGGGGCAGTTCTGGTTGCAGTCGCGGGTGCCGATGCACCGGTTGTAAACCTGATTATTTATCCCCTCCTTGTTGTGGTTCGGCGCAAAGACCGGACAGACCGACTCACAGGGCGCCGAATCACAGTGTTGGCATAGCATGGGCAGGAAACGGACAAAGGGCTGCTCCGGCTCGAAGTAGCGCTCTACGTGGAGCCAGGACATCTCCCGGCCCATGGCGACGTTCCTCTTCCCCACGACGCCCACGTTGTTCTCGGCGTAGCAGGCGACCACGCATGCCTGGCAGCCGATGCACCGATCGAGATCGATCACCATGCCCCATCGGTAGTCGACGTGCTCGTGGCCCGGATAAAAATCCCTCTCCCTCGACCAGCCGGAAGGCAAAGGCATTATCACTTCGGGCGCCTGCCCCATGGTGCGTCGGTACTCGCCATGCGATATGGACCTGGCAAGTCTCCGGCCGTGCTGATAGGCGCTTCCGTCCACGTTCGCGACAATGACGGATTGTCCCGTCTTTTCGATGGTCACAAGGAGACGCGTTCGGATGAGGCCCCCCGCCGGGTCGAGCTGCCCTGAAAAGAGGACGTTAGGATTTCCCGCCCGGCCTGAGGCATACCTGCCGAATGCCGCGCCGTGTCCCTGACCGATGGGCATGGCGAGCGTGCCCGCGGGTATGCCGACGTAGGGGAAGGCAGGGGCCTCAAGGGACCCGTCGCCCGCGCGCACGACGATGACATCCCCTTTCTTGATGCCCATGGTTCGCGCGATATCGGGATTGATCTCTATCCAGCCGTCCCAGGTTATCATGGTGACGGGATCGGGCATCTCCTGGAGGAAGGGGCGGTTCGCAAGACGGCCGTCGAAGAACTGGATCGTCGGGTAGGCGAGAAAATCGAAGGAACCGGCCTTCTTTTGGGCCGGACCGGCCCCCGCGGGCAAGAAGGGGGGACTTTCCTTCGGGGCGCCGCCCTGGGCCGCGTCCTGGGTCTTTCGCCAGACGCCCCCCCGCTGCATGCCCTGTTGCCAGAACTCGTCCCCGGACAGGCCGCCCGCTTCAGCCATTCGCCTCTTTTCCCAGGCGTTCCGGAGCACGTCATAGAAGCTGCCTTCCGGAAACGAGCCGGGCGCCCCCATGTTTTTGCCGAGGGAAAGAAGCGTGTCACCCAACTGTCTGGTGTCGAGAAGAGGTCCCATGGCGGGCTGGAGCAGGCCGGTGATATGCTGCTGAGGGGTGTAATCGCCCCATGATTCAAGGAAGGTGTGGGAGGGCATGACGAGGGTGGCAAGGTCGCCTGTCTCGTCGGGAAAGCTCGAAAGGCTGATGACCGTGGGCACCTTCCTGATGGCCGCCCCGAAGGCCCATGACGCGGGAAGATTGTATACGGGATTGGCGCGGTAGATGATGAGGGCGCTGATCTCGCCACGGGCCATCCGGTCCGCGAGCGCCTTGATCCTTGATGCCGGGGCCGCCTTCCCTAGGAAGAGGGGGTTCGAAAACTCGAGGAGCTGCCTGCCCGCGGATCGCGCGACCAGAAGGTTGGCGCATACGGCCGTGTCGAGGGCGTTGGGGTCCTGAAACGCCATGCCCTCCGCGAGGACAAGGGGCCTTCGCGCCCTCCCGAGCCGGGTCGCCACGGCCTGGAGCACGTCCGCCCTCACACCGGTTTTCTCTTCCACCACATGGGGCGTGAAGGCCGAAATGCGCGAGGCGAGGTCCCCCGGGACCCCGGAAGGGGTGGATCGATCCCGCCCAAGGAGGTGCAGGAGGCCGAGGGCAAAGGCAGACTCGCCCCCGACCGGCACCGATACCCATAGGTCTGCGCTCGCCGCGGTCATGGAGAGCCGCGGGCCCACATAGACGAAGGGGTATTTTCCGTTGTCCCCCGGTGCGTGAAAGGAGGCGAACCGGCGCGTGAACTGCACGTTCGAAAGCCAGGTCTCCAGGAAATTCGCGCCGAGGGAGAGAAGGAAATCGGCCTGGTCGATACGGTAGTCCGGTATCCCGTCGATGCCGAAGACGATCCTGTTCGCCCGGCGCAGCGGCTCGTACGCGAAGGGCTCGTAGACCAGATATTCGCCGCCGATGGCGCCCATGAGGCGGGTGGCAAGGTCCTCCTCCGTACCGGTCATGAGGTGGGACATGAAGACGATCCCACCCTTTTGCCTGGCCGCAGACAAGGCCGCGACCGCATCCCGCCCGGCGGCATCCCACGGGACCTGCGTGAACCTGCCGGCTGAATCCCTCGTCATGGGCCCTCTGTACCGGTGCGGGTTATAGAGACCCTGGACGGATGCCTGGCCCCTCGGGCAGAGTTTCCCGGTGTTGACGGGATGCCGGGGATTTCCCTCCACCTTGATGACGTGGCCGTCCCTGTTCTTCACGAGCATACCGCATCCCGCCGGGCATTCCCTGCACGTGCTTGCATACCACGTCGCCTCGCCGGGGACGATGTCTTCAGGAGGAACCACGTAAGGGATGAGGCGGCGGGGATCGGAACAGCCCGCAAGCGCNNNNTTGAGGAATTGACGCCGCGAGAATCGTGCCATTGACCTTCCTTCTTCACATTATAGGCATGGGCCGCAGGCTTTGCACACACGGCAAATGTGAGGTTTGCATCAGGGCAAGCGGCCCCATGCGCCAAAACGGAATCGCCGTCCATGGAAAAGATATTATACCGGGGGACGGAACTTTCCGACAAGCGGACCACACCTCGAAGGTCGCTCAAAAGAGGGGGATGCACGGGGCACGGGATCCCGATTCGGTCGGGACCCTGTGCCCTGCAACGTCTGAATATCTTTAAGCCAATGCGTCTTTCATTGCACTTGCTGGGGAGAATTTTGGAGCTTTCTTCGCCTGAATCTTGATCTCTTTGCCTGTCCGCGGATTTCTTCCGGTCCTAGCCTTCCGCTCAACAACCGAGAAGGTACCGAACCCCGTTACAGTCACACGATCGCCTTTTTTGAGAGATTCCTTCACTGCCGCGACGAGGGAATCTATCGCCTTTTCTGCCTGGGTCTTCTTGATCGCTGCACCTGCTGCTACCTTGTCGACAAGATCTTTTTTGGTCATGCTCCTTCACCTCCTTTCTTCATGATTGGCGGTTTTGTTCGTATATCACACCCCTTATCGCAACATTGTACGTGTTTTTAAAACGTAATGGAACAAAAATCGCATCTTTTACAGCGAAAAAAGTGGAAGTTGTCGGTTATTGACCCTGTTTTCATCATTCAGGCGTTGAGGTGTGTCCCAAAGGAGGTCCAGAGGGATACGCATCTACGGTTGGCTGGCCCGCCTCAGATTCCCCACCCGCCCGAGACGGTAATGGTCGTGCCCGTGACGTAGGAGCTATCGTCGGAGGCGAGGAAGGCGGCGACCTTTGCGACCTCTTCCGGTTCCCCCATCCTTCCGACCAGCGTCTGGGCAATAATCGGCGTGCGGTACTTCTCGGCCATCCGCTCCATGGGTGGCGTGCGGATGAGACCGGGAACTATCGCGTTGACCGTCACGCCATCCGCGCCTGCTTCTCGCGCCACGCTCTTCGTGAGGCCGACGACCGCCGCCTTTGCCGCGCAATAGGCGACCTCGCCCTTCGCGCCCGAAACGCCGTAGACGGAGCTGATGTTGATGATCCTGCCCCATCCTGCCGCCCTCATGTCAGGCAGGAGGAGCTTCGTGAGAAAGAAAGGAACGAGCACGTGGATACCCAGCACCTCGTTGAACCCCCTTCTGTCCACCCTGGCCGTCACGCCGGGCCGGTCAAAGCCCGCGTTATTGACGAGAATATCGATTTTTGCCTCACTCTTTGTCTCTTCAATGAGGCATCCCAGTTTTTCGGCGTGCATGAGGTCGATGATATGGCCCCTCACCGCGCCTCCCCTCCCTGATATTCCTTCTATCACGGCGGGCAGTGTTTGTCTGTTCTTGTCGAGGAGCAGGACAAAGGCGCCCCTTTCCGCAAAAACCTCGGCGCACGCCCGACCGATGCCCTGTCCCGCCCCCGTTATCAATGCCGCATGGCCGCTCAGGTCCATTGATTCACCCTCCACCTTTTCGATGCGACCCCCTACCCGGTCGCACACCCGCTATTTTAACGAAAGCACCGGCGGATTACAACGATATTGCCGCACCCGGACCCGGGGCGGCCGAAGTTGGAGGGAGGACCGACATTTTTTGTGGTGATCTCGAATGATGGCAAGGTTATACTAATCGGGCAGGGACGATTTTAGACAAACGGGTGCCTTAAGGCCGCATATAAAAGGAGATAGGGCTCGGAAGGAAATAAATGAGTCAGATGGCGAAGGATTTTTGGCTGATCGGCGAGGCGCGGAAAGGCCAAATGTACTGGATGTACATGACCTTTTCGCAACGAAGCGGGCGGACAAAAGGACGAGCCAGATGGCCCATTTATTTTCTGACGAGCCCTTACTACGCGGAGGTCATCATGAGCGGCATCTTTGGCCTGTCTCCTGATGTGTTGAGGCCCAGGTACGCGGATGCGACCGAGGAGGCAAAGCTCGAAAGGATGCTGAAGGACTTCGTGGGGGCGGCCCGTGGTACCGAGCCGCCATGAAGCGACCCTCACGGGCGAGGAGCCTCTTCCATCTGTCCGGAAGTATCATACCCCTCATCTATCTGGCGACCGACAGGCGTACGGCGCTTTTCGTCGCCCTTTCGGCCCTCGTCCTGGCCGCCTTGATCGACACGTTGAGGATCACGGGCTATATCAGCGCGCCTTTCCTGGAGGCCCTTCTGAAAGAGAAGGAAATGAAGGGGCCGTCGGGAACCGTGTTCTACCTCATATCCTGCGTCGTGGCGATACTCCTCTTCGATAAGGACATCGCGTCGGCTTCGATCTTCGTCCTCGCCATATGTGACCCCCTATCGTCGATAGTGGGGTCGAAATGGGGACGTATCCCTCTTTTCGGAAAATCGGTGGAGGGGACAGGGGTCTTCCTTGTCTCTTCCCTTATTGTCCTTGCCTGCTTCCGTTTCGGGCCGTCCGCCTTTATCCCGGCTGCCGCGGCCGCCGCGGCCGCCGAGCTTTTCTCGTCGAGGTTCGTAGACGACAACCTCACGATCCCCCTCGTCACGGCCCTCGCATTGACCTTACTGACCCGCTAGGGGTCTTCTCCGGCCGGGCTTTCCGGCCTCCGGCGGGTTGGCGCTGGCTTGGGCGACGAAGGGTTCATACCGGGATGCTTAGGGCTCGTCAGAAGTCCGCCCGCTTCGTTGCGAAAAGGTCATGTACATCCAGTACATTTGGCCTTTCCGCGCCTCGCCGATCGGCCAAAAATCCTTCGCCATCTGACTCATTTATTTCCTTCCGAGCCCTTATCTTCGGCGCCGGCGCAACGGACCGGGGAAAACGCGGGTATTTCCCGCGCGTTACGGTCAGCGGCCAGGCCCCTTGATTTTCGGACAAGCTGTCTTATCTTCGAATAGTGGGGTCGGACAATGGGCGTGAGCCGGCCCAAGGCGGTTGGTAGGAGGCGAACATGAGTAATCCGTTTATCCGGGAAACAAGTTCGGATGTGGCTGAGGGCATGGAGGTCTTCGGCATGGACAAACGCCGCCTCGGTTACATCCGTGGGCTTCGCGATACAGAGTTTCTGCTCTACGGGCCCGGCGCCCCGGTGATCCTCGTGCCCTATACGGCGATCAAATCCGTATCCGCATCAACGGTCGTCCTGCAGGTTCAAGGAGAGAGGGTCACCAGGATGGGATGGGACGTGCTTGAGGCAACGCCCATGCCGCGCTCATCCCTCGACCTGTGAGAGAAAGGCTTCGGCACGGACGCCCTGTCATGGCGGTCAAAGGGGCCATTCGTCGATGGGCCCTGGGGGCATCTATGCTTCTTCCCTGATAAAGATCTCGGGGAGGTTCCGGTATTGCTCCGCATAATCGATGCCGTATCCCACTACAAAGCCATCATCGATAGTGAAGGCGACATAATCGCCCTCGATCTCGACCTCCCTTCGTCCCTTTTTGTCTATGAGCGCGCAAATCCTCACGGACCGCGGGTTCCTTGCGAGGAGCATATCGCGGATCGCACGGAGGGTGAGGCCGGAATCTATGATGTCATCGACGATGATGACGTTCTTCCCCGCAATATCCATTTCCAGGTCCTTGGTCAGCCTTACTTCTCCGCATGTGGAGGTGCCGCAGCCGTAGGAGGCGGCCCTGACAAAATCGATGACCACGGGGCTTTTTATCTCACGCAGCAGGTCCGAGATGAACATGAAGGAGCCCTTCAGGACCGAGACAAAGACGATCTCCTCCGCGTCGAGGTCGGTGGAGATGGCCCGGGCGAGCCTTTTCACGGCCTCTCGAATATCGCCTTTATTGAAGAGCTTGCGCAGTTTTTCCGCCATGCTACCCGGCGTACCTCAGCAGGACGATCTCCGGCTCCTTCGGCATGCCTTCCCTTGTGACGTCTATCTCGGCGCCGTCGACCGTCCTGACGCGTTGCTTCCCCTTTGTGAAATCATCCACCCCCGCGATCGGAAAGCCGACTTTTTCCGTCTTGTAGTGCATGGGAAGGGTGATGGAAGGCCCGAGGTCGTTCATGACCTTCGTGGCCGCGTCCGCGTCAATCGTATAGGTGCCGCCCACGGGGAGCATGAGCACATCCGGCCTTCCTATAGCCTTGATGGCGTCCCGGTCGAGCAGGTGCCCGAGGTCGCCTAGATGGACCACCTTCATGTCGTCCGCCTCTATCACGAACACCAGGTTCCGGCCCCTTTCGCTGCCGGCGGACGGGTCGTGGAAGGTTGGTATGGCCCTTATCCTGATGCCCCGGATGTCGTATTTCCCTTCTTTCCGCACGTCCGTGTACGTGCCCTCGATGCCGCCTGTGCAGTTGTGATCGGCGTGGTCGTGACTGATGAGCACTATGTCGGCCCGGTCTCTTACGGGGTTATAGGAGACAGCACCGCCGTAGCCTCCAGATTCATACGGATCTATAATAATATTAACACCTTGAGTCGTGGTCAGTCTGAACGCCGCATGTCCATACCATCGTATCACCATATGTCGTATACCTCCGGAAGGTCTTGGGTAGCGTGATGCCTCTAGTATAGCGATAACCGACGATTAGTCAATATTTTAGAGACCACGGCGCGATAAATCCGTGAGAATGGTAGGACTCTCAACAGCGCGGGGAGAGGCGGGGAAGCCCGGGGCGCACCCCCCGCTCTTGAGGGGCAAAGAAGGCGGGCGGCACTGGCCCGCCCGCCTTCGGTCATATATCAGTCCCGCAACGCCTCCCCTGCTCTTCCCGCCTTCTGGGACTGCCCTCTTTACAGCAGACCGTAGGGCGTGGCCCTTTTGGCCCACTCACTCGCTGGGTACTCGCGTCTCAGTTGTTCGAAGGCCTCCCTGAGAGGCTGGGGCTCGTGCGTGTGCTTGTAGCCGGTGACACCGCGAAGGTATACCGCCTCCGGCGCAGCCGCGCTTTTCGGGTAGTTGGCGATGATCTTTTCGAGATCGTCCAGGGCCTCTTCCAGTTCATCCCGATCAAACCTGACCTTCGCGACACCGAGGAGTAACGCGGGGATGAATTCATCGGGCGGCAGGAAGCCGACGATCCTGTGGTGTTCCTTGCCGTTCTGGTCCAGGACGATAATGGTGGGCGTCCATTTCACATTGTAGTCCGAGGCGTAAGGCTGGGCATCATACAACATTTGGACAGGAATCATGCGGTTGTTGATGAACTCGGCAACTCGGCTGTCCGGGTACGTAACCGCACCCATCTGCTTGCATCCTATTCAGTCGGGATTAAAGAAATCGAGCAGGACCTGCTTCCCCTCCGAGCCCGCCAATGACAGGGCGGTCTCCATATCCCTGATCCATCTGACCTCTGCCATTTTTTCCTCCTTTGCGCCATTAGGCGCGCGTTCGTCTGAATTCCACTAAATGTAAGGTCGGTCCTGAACCGTGGCAAGGGGCATGCCGTTCTCCCGGAAGGCCGCGGACCGACCCTGCCGCTCGTAGAATATTCGCCGGTCCACGCCTATAATTATGGTATTCTTGCGGAAGGACAATGATCGAGCGGAAGAGGGCAAAAGAACCGACGGTGCCGGAGGAAAGGTACGAGACGCTTCGGAGAAGGGTAGTGGCCCTTCTGAAGGAAAGGCCGTTTTCAGGAAAGGATTTATCCGTCGAACTCAGGCTATCCGAAAAGGATGTGTACGAGCATCTGGGGCATATCCGGAAGACGATGAATAAGGGTGGATACAGATTCGTGGTGCTCCCGGCCCGATGCGACAGGTGCGGCTTCGTGTTCCGAAAGAGGGGTCGGCTGAAAAAGCCGGGAAAATGCCCCCTGTGCAGGAGCCAGTCGGTCGAGGAGCCCGTCTTTTCGATAGAAAGGCCCGCAAAAACAGCATGAGCCGGACGCGGGCCTGGCAGTGCGCGAAGCGGGGGCCTTGTTCATGGAGGGGCCGACGCTAGCCACAACCGTCTTTTTTTGCCTTCGGTCCTTCCTTTTTATGAAGGGGAGGCTCCGCTGGCTTTGCCAGTGGAGGGGGCGACGCTAGCCCCAATAATTGCAGCCACCCCTATCGATATCTGCCCATCGTCTCGGCCTGAGCCACGATATGTCCCTTCATCGTCCTTTCCAGGTCCGCCTTCGTTGCGTGGGGGTCAAGGATGACCGCCTTGTCGAGGGCGTAGAGCTTGAAAAAGTACCGGTGGCTGCCGGACGGTGGGCACGGTCCGCCGTAATCGTTCTTCCTGAAGCTGTTGATGCCCTGAACTGCCCCCTTCGGCAGAGAGCCTTCCTTTATCTCCCGCGTCGCCGGGTTGATGCCCCAGACGACCCAATGAACCCAGGTGCCGACCGGGGCATCGGGGTCATCAACGATCAGGGCGAGCGATGCTACCCCTTCGGGGACGCCGGTGATGGTCAGGGGAGGACTTACGTCCTGGCCATCACACGTGTACTGTTTCGGGATCTTGCTGTTTTCCGTAAAAGCCGGACTCGATATTCTCATGGGTCCCTCCTTGGCCGAGACATGAACGAAGGGAAGGCAAAAAGACATGAAGACAACAACAAGCAGACCAACACCCCGGTCCATCCTTCCTCCTTATGAATAAGTATAATACGCGCAACCCTGCGGTTGTTACCCATCCACCAACTGTCCGTCTTCATCCGGCGCGCACCCTCTCGTTCTCACTTGGCCTCCGTCAATGTCCCCTTTCCCCCGGTCAGCCGGGCGAGGGCGCACCTCTGGAGCCTCCGCTTCCTGATGAGATAGCCCACCCAGATCAGGATGTTCATAAGCAGGATGGCGAGCATGATCCACCGTTCGTACCTTCTGACATCCTTCAGCAGGGCCTCGAGGGCAGCGCCGAAAAGGAAACCCAAGAACCCCACAAGGGTGGACCACGCAAGGGCGCCTAGAACGTTGAAAAAGATGAACTGCCTCACCTTCACGTCACTCATTCCCAGCGCGAAAGGGGTGACCGTGCGGAGACCGTACAGAAAACGAAAGCCCACTATGACGAGCCGATGATAGCGTTCAACAAGGTCTTGCACCTTCCTGACCCTGATCTGCCAAAGGGGGCGGTTTCGCAGGTACGCCCTGCCCTTCGCCCTTCCAAGAAAAAAGTAGAACTGGTCGCCGGCGAGCGACCCCAGGAAGGCAGTCACAATAACCCAGGACAGCTTCATATAGCCCTGATGGGCAGCGAATGCCGCGGCGATCAGGATAGTCTCCCCCTCGAAGAAGACCCCGACAAAGAGCGCGAGGTAACCGTACTGGCCGATGATATGGTGGAGAGGCATAGATGGATCAATATAGGCACAACCTCATGGGCTGTCAATTATTGGGACACCCACTCCGTGGGTACCCGGTCGCCCCCTCCACCGGCAAGCCAGCGGAGCCTCCCCTTCATAAAAAGGAAGGAGCGAAGGCGAAAAAAGGCGATTGCTGGCTAGCGTCGCCCCCTCCACCGGCAAGCCAGCGGAGCCTCCCCCTCATTTAACCGCCTATTGTCACTCTTCCCTGGCGATACCGAGCTTCTTCATCTTGTACCGCAACATGCAATTATTGGGGCTAGCGTCGCCCCCTCCACCGGCAAGCCAGCGGAGCCTCCCCCTCATTTAACCGCCTATTGTCACTCTTCCCTGGCGATACCGAGCTTCTTCATCTTGTACCGCAACATCCTTTCGCTGATGCCGATGGCCTCCGCCGCCCTTGTCTGCACCCAGTTGGCGGAGACGAGGGCCTCGGTGATTATCCTCTTCTCCATCGACTCAACGACCTGCTTCATGCTCCCCTCGGTGGAGAGCGGCTCGGCCGGATTGAAAATGGACAGGTCTTCCCTGGTTATATACTCCCCCCGCGCCAGGACGACGGCCCGCTCAACGATGTTCTCAAGCTCCCGGACATTCCCGGGATAGTCATGCTTGATGAGCACATCCCGCGCCTCTCTCGCAAATCCCTTCATGCTTTTCTTGTGCCTCTCGTTGAACTTTTTCAGGAAAAAATCGAGGAAAAGAGGGATATCCTCCTTTCTCTCCCTCAAAGGCGGGATCTCTATCTGCACGATGTTGAGCCGGTAGAAGAGGTCCTCCCTGAAGCGGCCCTGTTTCACCTCTTCCTCGAGGTTCTTGTTGGTCGCCGCCACGATGCGGACATCGACCTTGATGGGGTGGAGGCCGCCGAGCCTCTCTATCTCCCTCTCCTGAAGCACGCGGAGCAGCTTCGGCTGCAGGGAGAGGGGCACGTCGCCGATCTCATCGAGGAAGATGGTCCCCTTGTTGGCGATCTCGAACCTCCCGAGCTTTTTCTGGTAGGCCCCCGTAAAGGCACCCCTTTCGTACCCGAAAAGCTCGCTTTCGAGGAGCGTCTCCGGGATGGCGGAACAGTTGACCTTCACGAGGGCCTGGTTCTTTCTTTCGCTCAGCTCGTGCACGAGGTTGGCCACGATCTCCTTGCCGACCCCGCTCTCACCCTGAACCAGACAGGTCGAGTCCGTTTTTGCCACCCTTACGATGAGGCTTACGATCTCGTGCATCTTTTCGCTTGCGTAGACGATGTTTTCCGACTTCATCCTGTCTTTCAGGGCCTCTTTCAACACGAGGTTTTCATGGATGAGGTGCAGGCGCTCCTCCACCTTTTTTATCTTGAAGAGGAGATCGTCAAGGTCGATGGGCTTGGTGAGGTATTCGAATGCGCCTGCCTTCAACGCGGTGACCGCGTTCTCGATGCTGCCGAAGGCGGTAATCATGATCACCTGTATCTCGGGGTTCATCTCCTTCAGCTTTGTGAGCACGGTCAGACCGTCCATATCGGGCAGCTTGTAGTCAAGGAGCACTATTTCGAAGGTATGGTCCTTCACGAGCTGAAGCGCCCGTTCCCCGTCACCCGCCCCGGCGGCTGCGTAGCCTTCCTTGTTCAGGAGGCCCTCGAGCAGATCCCGCTGGGTCTCCTCATCTTCCACGATCAAAATGCCCATTCGCTCCATCTTACGACCCCTTTCCCTTCGAAGGCAAGGTTATCACGAATGTAGTCCCCCTTCCTTCCTCACTCAGGACCTGTATGTCTCCCCCATGGTCCTTCACGATCATGTACGATAGAGGCAAACCAAGACCCATACCCTTGTCCTTCGTGGTGTAATAGTACTCGAAAACCTTGGGGAGATCGATCTTCTTGATCCCCGGACCCGTATCCCTGATGAAGATCCGGACACGGGGATTTTCGGGTGAGGCGGAAATGCGCAGGTTCCCGCCGCCGCCCATGGCCTCGATACCGTTCATGATCAGGTTGTAGAGGACCTGCTTCATCCTCTCCTTCTGGCACTCGAGGATGATCCGTCCGTCCGTCTCGTTCGCCACTGATACGCCTGCCGCGCCCGCCTTTTCCCGGAGCATGGTGACAACCTCCTCGATGATCCCGCGGAGATTCTGTGGCTCCATGCGCAGGTCGGCCTTTGTGGAAAGGAGAAATTCCTCCACGATCCGGTTCACCCGCAGCAGCTCGCCGCGCACGATGTCGAGGAATTTGTGGTACTCTTCCTTTTTTTCGTGTTCGGGGACAAACTCCCTCTTCAACCTCTGGATGGAGATGCTGATCGCGTTGAGGGGATTTCGTATCTCGTGGGCCATGCCCGATGCCAGTCTTCCAAGGGAGACGAGCCTCTCTTTCATGGCCATGTCCTTCTCCATCTCATTCAGCCGGTCCGCGTGCTTTCGTTCGAGCTGGAATATCAGGTAGATCCCCCCTGCCCCGCCGAGCATGAGGAAAAAGAGGAGTATGATGAAGTTGGCGCTCGTTTTCCTGATGGTATCGCTCGCGAGCCTGTTCGACACGAGTATCTCCATGGAGTAGCCGGGAAAATAACGGGAATCCAGGGGCTTCAGGATGGTGAACACGTCCCTGGGCTTTTTTGTCGAACCAAGGTACATGCGCCCCGAGGCATCGTAAATGTTGATCTCCGCAATGTTCAGCCTCTTCTCCTCGTTCTCGCAGATCGTCCTCATGATGTACATCTTCCTGAGGTTGTCGAGCTCCTCGGGGGTGAGGGTGAAGAATACGAGCCTGTCAGCCAGCTTCATACCCATGAAGAGGCTGCGATCCCTGTCGCTGGGCATCCTGATGATCGTCTGCCGGTCTCTCTTGAGGAGGAGGGCGAGCTGGCCCCTATCGACCTTTATCGATCCCCTCCGGAGCAGCTGCCTCCCGTTTTTGTCAAGAACAAGCATGTTGCGGAGGAATGGGCCCGCCTGGTCGAGGTCTGCCGTCTTGCTGATCTGGCTGTAGAGATCGTCGACGATTGCCTCGTCATAGGTCATGACGTTCAGGAAGTTGGGGGTGATGATAGAGGGTGATTTTTCGATGAGGGCGAGATACTCCATATTCATCTCGATCTCCCTCGCGATGCTCTGGAACAGCGTCTCGCCCTCGTTGAGCAACAACCCCTCTACGTTCCGTTTTGTAATGGCAATTTGAAAGAAGCCGGTCATGGCGATGAGCACGAAGAAGATACCGAAAAGAAGGAGGGGGAAAAGGATTTTCCTATCTTCCATGAAATCCTTGCCTCGGCGCCGCGCGCGAGGCCCCGAAAGGGACATACCTGGGCCCCGGCGCATACATGTGCCCGGGTGGCTCGTACCCGTACCTTTGCGGCCCGCCAGGACCATAAGCGTGCCCCGGTGGTGGTGCATAAGCGGGCCCCGGTAGTTCTGGACCGGGCCTTATGAGTCTCGCGGCCCTCCGGTTCTCCTGCCAGGTAAACCTGTTGAAGCGTCCCCTCTGCTCGTCGTTGAAGACCGTCGATACCTCTCCGCGGTACTGGTGGAAAAGGCGCTGTCTCGACGCCTCTATCCGGTCCAGGTCCCTTTGCAGCCTTTCCGCCCTTTCCCTCTGGCCCGGCCGGCCCCTGTCGAGCTGCCTCAATTCGAGCCGTTTCCGTGCCGACTCGTCGTTGAGGCTCCTCCACTCACCGATGTACCTCCTCTTGATGCCATCAGCCTGCGCCTTCTGGGAGTCTGAAAGGTTGAGGTCCCTCTCGAACTCACCGTATGACTGCTGGGCGAAAAGAGGCGGCGCAAACATAAACAACGCGCATAGAGCTGACAAGAGGCGTGTGATCACAGCAGTCCGCTAACCCCCGGGTGCCCCCATGGCCGCACCCCCTTGTGTGTGAGGGCCCCGAGACGCGCACGACCGGGTCGCGAGGCCTGCGAAGATGACCAGCACGAGGGCACTATCTCTTTCATGGGAGGTCCTCCTCACCTACTCATAGCAAGAGCGGTGCCACGTGCCTCCATGTCATGGATGTACGGTTTCCAATCCCTTTGTCACCTTGCCCGGGGATACGTCCCCTTCCCGATGACAAAAAAGTCATGGAGAGTATAAAATATTGCGACAATAATGTCGACGTTCCCCTTCCCTACGCCTCCCGGCCGGGCCGGACGCGCAGGCCCCGCCGGTCAAGTCGAATGCCTATATTCCGCTATATTCGGGGGACAAGAAGTGCTATATTATAAAGAACTTCGCGTGAAACAGGGAGATGATGATCCGTCATGGAGAGGCAGCGGAAGGCGGTCGAAAAGGGTGTCGATGAGGTACGTCCTCACCATTGCCGGGCATGATCTTTCCCACGGGGCAGGCATCACCAAGGACCTGGAGGTCTTCTCGTATCTCGGCCTGCACGGCCTTTCCGTCCCCACGAGCTATGTCATTCAGGGCCCGGAAGGCGCGACCGGTGTCGTTCCGGTACCGACAGGGGTCTTTTCACGGATGCTGGAAAGGGCGGCAGGGTCGTTTTCGCTCTCCGGGATCAAGATCGGTGTCCTCCCGGACGCGCCCCATGTCGAGAGGGTGGTCGAGTTTCTGGCCGGCCAAAAAGGCGTGCCCGTTGTGCTCGATCCGGTCATTGCCGCAAAAAACAACCTGAGGGTAATCACAGGTCGAGGGTTCCGTGCGCTCGTGGAGCGGCTCCTGCCGATGGGACCTTCCGTGACGCCCAATATAGACGAGGCGGAAATGCTCGTGAGGGCAAGGATAGACGATATCGATGCGATGGAGCGGGCCGCCCGCGCCATCGCGCAAAAAGGGCCGAGGCACGTATTCCTTAAAGGGGGGCATCTCGCGGGAGAACCCGTCGACCTCCTCTTCGATGGAACACGGACAACGACGTACACGAAAGGGAGGATCGAAAGGATGGTCCACGGGACAGGGTGCATCTTTTCGTCCGCCCTCCTTTCGTTCATGGCGCTGGATTATCCGGTGCGCGAGGCTTTTCTGGAGACTGAGCGGCTGGTGGAAAGGCTCCTGCCGGAGAGCCACCGGCCCGCCGAGGGGGGCTACTACTATGCCTTTCCCGCTCTTGCCGCGAGCCGCGACGCCGCGAGGTGGGATGTCCTTCAGGCGATGCAGGAGGCAGTGAAGCGTCTCGAAGAGCTTAACATGGTGGAGCTGATCCCCGCCGCCCGAATGGATATGGGCTACGCCCTGCGCGGCGCCGACGGGACCGGGGACGTGGCCGCCTTTCCCGGCCTGATCGGGAGCGAGAACGGAAGGGTCTCGGTGAGCGGGATGGCAGAGTTCGGGGTCTCCTCCCGTGCGGCCCGGATGTGCCTCGCCTGCATGGGGCGTTATCCTTATCTGCGCGCGGCCGTCACCATCAGGTACGATCAGGCCCTCGTGGAGAGGGCCCGCGAAAAGGGCCTCAGCGCCGTCTTCCGGGACGGGAGGCAGGAACAGGTTGGGGTGAAGACCGCAGGGGAAGGGGGGCTCGACCTTTTCATGGGGGGGGCTATGGAAGGGGTGCTCAGTCAGACAGAGAGACCGCCTGACATGATCTATGACACCGGGGGAGCGCAAAAAGAGCCGGCCATATGGCTCTTCGCGAGGGACCCGGGGGAGTTAATAAAGAAAATGGAGATGATGAGGCCATGGAGAATCAACTGATCGAGGCCCGCAAGGGAAACATCACCGGTCCGATGCAGACTGTCGCGGCGCAGGAAGGGGTGGATGAGGCGACCCTGCGCGACCTCGTGGCATCGGGCAGGGCGGTTATCCTGAACAACGGAAGGCACGTGAATTTCACCCCGAGGGGCGTGGGGGCCGGGCTTTCGGTAAAGGTGAACGCCAATATAGGCACGTCGCCCGAAAGGGTGAACGTGGAAGAGGAGATCGAAAAGCTTCGCGTGGCCGAGGAGGCCGGGGCCGACGCGGTAATGGACCTGAGCACGGGCGGCGATCTCGACGAGATACGGAAGATCGTGATGGCCCACGCCCGCGTACCGATAGGGACGGTTCCCATCTACCAGGCGGCGGTCCGGGCGGCGAAGAAAAAGGGCATCAGGGGCATGGAGCCTGACGAGCTCTTCGAGGTGATCGAGAAGCACGGCCAGGACGGGGTGGATTTCATTACCGTCCACGCCGGGGTGACGATGGGCGTGATCGAGAGGCTCAGGAAACAGGGAAGGATCGCGGATATCGTCAGCAGGGGCGGCGCCTTTCTCACCGAATGGATGATCGTGAACGGGAGGGAGAACCCCCTGTACGAGCAGTTCGACCGCCTCGTCGCCGTCGCAAAGAAGTACGATATGACGCTCAGCCTCGGGGACGGATTGAGGCCGGGCAGCGTAGCGGATGCGACCGACAGGACGCAGGTGCAGGAGCTTCTCATTCTGGGTGAATTGTGCGAGGAGGCACAAAAGAGCGGCGTCCAGGTGATGATAGAAGGACCCGGCCATGTGCCGCTCAATCAGATAGAAACGAATATAGTGCTCGAAAAAAAGTTGTGCAAGGAGGCGCCCTTTTACGTGCTCGGACCCATTGTTACCGATATCGCGCCGGGATACGATCACATCACCTCCGCCATAGGGGGCGCGCTGGCGGGCTACTACGGCGCCGACTTCCTCTGCTACGTGACCCGTTCGGAACACCTCGGCCTGCCCACTGTCGACGACGTGAGGGAAGGGGTCGTGGTCGCGAGGATCGCCGCCCACGCCGCGGACCTGGCGCGGGGGAATAAAAGGGCCCTCGCGCGGGACGAGCAGATGTCGCGGTACCGCAAGGCCCTGGATTGGGAAGGCCAGATCAGGATGAGCATCGACCCCGAGAAGATAAGGACCTTCAGGAAAGAGAGGAGCCTCCACGATGATGTGTGCAGCATGTGCGGCGAGTACTGCGCCATGAGGATCGTGACGGAGTACCTGAAGAAGTAGATGGAAATCCCTTATCCATGGCCGGTCCCCGTATTCTCCGTATCGGAGATCACCTCCCGTATACGGGACTGCATTTACCGCCAGTTCAGGGACGTGATCGTCGAGGGGGAGATATCCAATTGTAAGGTCTATCCCTCGGGCCATCTCTACTTCACCCTCAAGGACGATGCGTCGTCGCTCAAGGCGGTCATGTTCAACTTCCGCGGCAAGTGCCGGGGTGATGTCATCACGGACGGAACGGCCGTCATCTGCAAGGGGCGCGTCGATGTGTACGAGAAAAGGGGTGAATACCGCCTCCTCGCGGACGAGATCGAGGTAAGGGGGCGGGGTCTTCTCCAGGTCAAATTCGAGCTGCTCAAGGAAAAGCTGTTTCGCGAGGGCCTCTTCGATGCCGCCCGGAAGCGTCCGCTACCCTTTCTTCCGAGGAGGATCGGGATCATCACATCGCCCGCCGGGGCGGCGATCCGGGACATGCTGAAAATCATCCGGGGAAAATTCGAGAACATGGACATCCGCATATACCCTGTCAGGGTCCAGGGCGATCAGGCATGCGGGGAGGTCGTGGCGGGTATCGAGTATTTCAACAGGGAAAGGGAGGTGGATGTCATCATCCTGGGGCGGGGTGGCGGATCCATCGAGGACCTTGCCTGCTTCAACGAAGAGGCCCTGGCGAGGGCGATCTGCGCATCCCCCATACCCATCGTGTCCGGCGTCGGTCACGAGATCGATTTCACGATCGCCGATTTTGTCGCCGACGTTAGGGCCCCCACGCCGACGGCGGCCGCGGACATGGTCGTCAGGGACAGGCAAGAGCTTTCGGACATGCTTTCCGGCGCGCGGCAGCGCCTCGTGGGTATCATGCGGAAGAGGCTCGAGGGATCGAGGCTTCTCCTTTCCCGGTCGATGGTGGAGCTGAGGGAAAAAAGGTCGTTCCTCGTAAGGCACAAGATGTACCTCGACGAGCTTTCGAACGGGCTCAGGAACGCCTTTTCCGTCCTTTTCGGCGACAGGAAGGTGCGCCTCCAGGCAGCACGCCAACGGCTGGCCGACCTCAATCCCGAGAATATATTGAGAAGGGGCTACAGCATCACGGTGCGGGCGGACACGTTGGACATCGTCACGGACGCGGGCCAGGTAGCCCCCGGTGACCGCGTATCGGTGAGCCTCTCTCGCGGGAGTCTCGACGCCGTGGTTGAAAAGACGCGACCGGGGTGATACCATGTGATGGGCCCCTCGGGCCTGGAAAAGGACTTCCTGTCGGGAAGGGGAAAACATGCAAAGGATCGCACCCGGTAAGCGACCGTTCTTTCTTCTGACCCTTCTCCTAGTGGCTTGGGCCCTTGTGGCCGGCTGCGCGAGGGTGAAGGTCCAGATCGGCACACCCCTGGAAGAACCGCTCAAGGAGGTCACCCTCCAGGGCACGGAAAAGGGGAAGGTTCTTGTCATACCGATCACGGGGTTTCTCTCCGACACGCCGAAAAAAGGCATTCTCGACCAGCGGCAGGGCATAGTCCAGGAGGTCGTCTCCAGGCTGCGGTACGCGGAGAAGGACAAAGAGGTGAAGGCGGTGCTCCTGGAGATCAATTCCCCCGGCGGCTCCATTACGGCGAGCGATATCCTCTATCACGAGATCATGGACTTCAAGGAACGGACGAAAGTCACGGTCGTGGCGGCCCTCATGGACGTCGCCGCCTCGGGAGGCTACTACATCGCGCTGTCCGCGGACCGCATCGTGGCCCTTCCCACGACCATCACCGGCTCGGTAGGTGTCATCATGATGACACCTAAGGTGGCCGGCCTCATGGATAAGCTCGGCCTTGCAGTGGAGGTGAACAAGTCGGGGAGCGAGAAGGATATAGGCTCGCCCTTTCGTCCATCGACTGAAAAGGAGAAGGCAATATTCCAGGCGCTCACGGATAAATTGGCCGGAAGGTTTTTGGAGCTTGTTTCCCGGCAGCGAAAGGTGGGGCCGGAGGATATGCGGAGGATATCGAGCGCCCGCATCTATCTCGCCGACGAGGCACTGCGCCTCGGCCTTGTGGATCGCATCGGGTACCTCAAGGACGCCATCGACGACGCCAAGGACATCGCAGCCCTCCCCAAGGACGCCAAGGTCGTAACCTACCGGCGCGCGGCGTATCCGAACGACACCATCTACAATACCTCCATCACCTCTTCGCAGGGCGGCCTTCAGCCCCTGATCGATGTGAATCTCCCGGAGATCATGCCTCCCCTCAGCCCCGGCTTTTACTATCTCTGGCTGCCGGGACTCCCGGGGAATAAATGACCCTGCTGCTTGCAGCAGGGTATCCAAGACAACGAGCGGAGCGAGTAGTCTTTGAGCAGGGAGTCTCGGGGCACCCGCTTGCGGGTCGTGGCTTTGCCCACAGAGGGGGCGACGCGAGCCCCAATAATTGCCGGCGGAGCGAAGCGGAAAAAGATTCTCCCTGCAGCAAGCTGCAGGGAATCCGCAAGTTGATTGCGACGGGAGACGATAGAAACGACAATGACAGGGTGTGCAGTATGGGAAGGCTCTATATAGACGAGAGATATTTTGTGGAAAGCGGAAGAAAATGGGTGAGCTTCGAGACGAATCCTCACCTCGAAAAGACGAAAGCCGACATATACGGCAGGTGCACCCCGTGCATTATGGGCCTCTATGAGCAATTGAAGGAGCAAAGGGGGGAGGTGACCCTCGGCTCGGCGTACCAGTGCTGGAAGATCGTGGTCCTTGTCAGGGACAGGGACGGGTGCATCGATTTCCTCCATGCCTTCGAGAGGGATTTTCTGGGAGACCTGGAGCTAAAGGGGAGGTTCGGGTCGGGTGACGAAAAAAAGAGCACCCGGGTGATCGTCTTCAACGCGGAGAGCGAAACCGGGCGCGACCGGTTGTATGAGCGGCTCGTGGCGTGCGCGTCCCGGGTGAGTCCCGAGCCGACCGTATCCTACCACAGGGCGTGCGCGGATCTCTACCACGCCCTCCTGGGTGACTGGAGGGAATGGAAAGAAACATCACCGATAAAAAGGCCTGAGATGATCCAGCCCGTGCTGGAGAGGATACGGAAGGTCCTCTTCTGGGAAAAAGACGAGGGCCCGTGACGGGCAACCCGGTCCATAGTCTGCAAACCGGGGGAGCATGCCGAGTCGCATTTAAAGGTCCATGATAAGCGGCTCGATTACTGCTGGTAGCGCTGCATCAGCGCCCTGATCCGCGGCATGGCCTGTCTCGTGGCCTGGATGCCCGCTTCCATCAGGACCTTCTTCTGGGTAAAATCGAAGAGTGAAACGCCCCTTGTGTCAGGCTCTATCAGCACGTCGGCGGCCTTGATCTTCTCCCTGCTCGACTCGCGCATCATGATGTTTACCGACTGGGCGATGATATCGACGAGGGAGCCGATCTCGTAGTTCTTGATGTCCTTTTGCAGGTTGACGGCGATGATGATGTCGGCGCCCCTGGCCTTGGCGACGTCACAGGCGACGTTGTCCGTGACGCCCCCGTCGACGAGGGTCCTGTTCCCGAAGGTAACCGGAACGAAGATGCCGGGTATTGCGGTGGAGGCGCGGATCGCCTTTGCAAGGGACCCCTTCTCCAGCGTCACGGTCTCTCCTGTGTTCAGGTCCGTGGCGATGGGGCAAAAGGGTATCTTCGTGTCTTCTATCCGCCTCGCCGACACGTGCTGCTCGACGAAATTCTCCAAACGCGCGCCCTGGACAGGGCCAAGCTTCGAATATACGATGGAGAAATCGAGTATGTCGCTCCGCTCGATCTTGAAGGCGGTCCATTCAAGCTGAAAGCTATCAGGGTTCGCCGCGTACAGGCCCCCGATCAGGCTCCCCACGCTCGTGCCGATGATCATGTCGATGGGAATCTTTTCCTGTTCCAGGACCCTGAGCACCCCTACATGGGCAAAGCCCTTGGCCGATCCTCCACCGAGAACAAGGGCGATGGTGGGCCGCTTCTTCACCGTCTTCGGGGTAGTAGCCGAAGGCACCCCGGCCGATTTGCCCGTCCCGCTCATCGTCTGGCAGGAAAAGACGAAGAAGAGACAAACGACTATGAGTGAAGCCCTGCTAAGAAGACCGCGAACCGACATACGGATTGTGAACCTTCTCCATTCCTACAGTGCTCTTCGATGCCTCGCCGTAATTGTGGCCGGGAAGGACCACCGTGGTATCGGGCAAGGCGAAAATCTTGTTGTGTATGGAGTTGACGAGGGTTTGCCAGGAACCGCCCTGGAGATCGGTCCGGCCCACGCCCCCCACAAAAAGCGTGTCGCCGGTGAAGATCAGGCCCTCGGTATAGAGACAGATGCTTCCCTGAGAGTGGCCCGGTGTATGGATGACCTTCAGGGAGATATCGCCGACGGCGATGACGTCGCCTTCACGGACCGTCCTGTCGGCGGGCGGGGATGGCGGAGCGCCGAACATGTTCGTGAGGTGCGCCGGCTCATTACCCAGATAGGCCGCCTCGGCCTCGTGGATGATGATCTGCGCGCCCGTCAGCTCTTTCATCCTTTTGTTGCCCATCACGTGATCGACGTGAGAATGGGTATTGACGATGTAGGTGATCCGCAGCTTGTTTTTCTCAGCCTCCCTGACGAGCCATTCTTCATCGCCCGCCGGGTCTATCACCAGGGCGTCTCCCGTGGCCTCCGAACCGACCAGGTAGGCAAAGACCCCAAACCTGCCAACTTCCACCTGTTTTACGAACATTCTCTCTCCCTCGAATTCATGTTGCCTTATCATACTACTTTCGCGGATGGTTTTTCAAGGTCGCGTCGTGGCCGTCGCGCTCACCACCCATTCTGTGTTATTGTTGAATGGGGGCCGCCTTGAATCCCGGTGTCCGCCGGCAGACCCTGCCATGCAGGCGCTTCCGGTCGATGACTGCGCCTTCCGGGCTGTCCGGTTTACGCGAGGCGTGATCGAAGACGGCCATCACAGAACGAACGATCGGAGGCCAAGGAGATGCAGACAGGGTTAAGGGTTGTCCTATTGAGTCATACGCCCGATCCGGAGCAGGTCGTCGCCACCGCTGCCAAGTTATGCTACAGCGATGCCGACATAGGGGTTCTCACGAAACGGATCGGTGAAGGAGACACGGGCAAATTCATAACGGGCCTCATGCGGATGGGTCATTTGAGCCCCATCGAGCATGCCTCCTTCACGTTTGGCGTCGAGGGCATCTCGAGGGCCTGTTCCCACCAGCTGGTGAGACACCGCCTTGCCTCCTACAGCCAGCAGTCGCAGCGATACGTCGGTGAGGAAGGGGGGCTCGACTACATTATCCCTCCCTCCATCGGCCAGGACGAGACCCTGCGGGGCTATTTCGTCGCCTTCATGGAAGAGGCCCAGGCGGCATACGCCCGTATTCTGAAAAGACTGAATGAGAAAGGGCTGAAAGGCGAGGCCGCGAACCAGGACGCCCGGTTCGTGCTGCCGAACGCGGCGGAGACGAAGATCCTGATCACCATGAACGCGAGGGAGCTTCTCCATTTTTTCAGACAGCGGTGCTGCCAAAGGGCGCAGTGGGAGATTAGGAATCTCGCGGGTGACATGCTTGGACTGGTAAAGTCCGTTGCCCCTACGATATTTGCGGAGGCGGGTCCCGCCTGTGTTTCCGGGGCTTGCCCCGAAGGGCGGTACAGTTGTGGAAGGGCGGACGACGTTCGGGCCTCCTTCAGGGAGATGAAGACGGACGCGGGCGCGGAGAAATGATCGGGTCGGCCTATGAGAACATGTCGACCACTACCTGTTTCGATGCGACCCGGCGGAGATTGTCCGGAAGATGCCCTGCTCCATCCCGGTGGTGAAGTCCGGCCGGGAGCCTTCCCCTTGACGGCTCCTGGCGGCCCTGTTATTTTACTATTACCTGCCATGGCATGAATGAGGATATGGTACCCCCGGCATGATGGATGGAAGGCAGTCTTTTGTCGTGAGGAGAAAAAAGTGAGGAAGATCGGAAGGTTTCACGTGCTCACCGATACGCTCCTTCAAAAGGACTTCTCTCACGTGGAACTCGCCCGCCTCGCCATCGCGGGCGGAGCCGACACGATCCAGTTGCGCGAGAAGGCCGGATCGACGAGGGAGATGATCCGCGTCGCCCACGAGATGCAGCTCGTCTGCAGGGAGGCCGGCGTGACCTTCATCGTGAATGATCGCGTGGACGTCGCGATTGCCTCTCATGCGGACGGTGTTCACCTCGGGCAGGGCGACCTGCCAATCCCCCTGGCGAGAAAGCTCCTGGGGGAAGGGGCCGTCATTGGCGGATCGGCGGGCACCCTCGAAGAGGCGCGCGCGTGCCTCATGGAAGGGGCGGACTATGTGGGTTTTGGCCCGGTCTATGAAACGGCCTCCAAGGACGACGCCGGCCCGGCGAGCGGGCTCGACCTCCTGGAAGAGATCGTCCGTACGATAGGCGTGCCCGTCATCGCCATCGGCGGCATCTCCCCAGGTAATATCCCCCGCGTGATGCAGGCGGGCGCCCACGGTATCGCCGTGATTTCCGCCGTCTGCTGCCAGCGGGACCCCGAGGAGGCCGCCCGAATCCTCAGACGCTTGATGGAGGCCGGTTTCCGTGACTGAACGGGTGGGTGATATCGGGGAGTTCGGGCTCATTCAGAGAATCAGCGATCTTCTCGAAGCGGAAGGTATCCGCTCGGAGCAAGTGAGCATCGGGATCGGTGATGACACGGCCTCCTTCCTCCCACGGCCCGGCTATGAGCTTTTGGTCACGTGCGATGCCATGGTGGAGGGACGTCACTATCTGCCTGACCATAGCAGCCCCTACAATGTGGGGCGCCGCGCCATGGCCGTCAACATCAGCGACATCGGCGCCATGGGAGGGAGACCGCTCTACGCCCTCGTCTCGCTCGGGCTGAAACCGGAGATGCCTGTCCGGGACGTGGAGGGGCTCTACCGCGGATTTCTCGCGGAACTCAACCCCTTTGGCGCCTCTATCATAGGGGGGAACATCACCAAATCGGGAAACGGTATGTTCATCGACGTCACCCTCATAGGCGAGGTGGAGAAGGGCAAAGAGGTGCGTCGTTCCGGGGCCGGCGCGGGCGATGTCATCCTGGTCACCGGATATCCCGGCCAGGCGGCTGCCGGCTTGCAACTTTTGCTCCACGCCCCCCGTGACCCGGAATTATCAGGAAACCCCCTGGTCACGATCTATATAACACCCCCTATCAGGGCGCGCCTGGGTGAGGCGATCGCGCGAACCGGCCGCGCCACGGCAATGATCGATACGAGCGACGGGTTCCTCGGGGATCTGGGGCATATCTGTGAGAGCAGCGCCGTGGGGGCCGAACTGTTCCAGGAGAGGATCCCCGTGAGCCGGCATCTCCGTGATGCGGCCCTCGTGCTTAATCGGGACCCCTATGACTTCTTCCTGGGTGATAGCGATGATTACGAGCTGATCGTCACGTGTCGGCCGGAGGACGCGCCGTTCCTTCGTTCCACGGCTGCCGCCTGTGGCGTCTCGCCCTTCACCGAGGTGGGGAGGATCACCCCGACACGGGGCATCAGCCTGCTCCTTCCCGACGGTGAAGTCCGTCCCCTCAGACCCTCGGGGTGGGATCATTTTCGTGAGAGGACGGGGCCTTTGGCTTGACAGGCCCATTTCGGGACCGGTCATCGCATTGGCGGCCGGTTCAAGAAAAAAATAACGTGAGGCAAGACGATGTTCGACCACGACATGGCCCGAAAGGCCGCGCACGGCTTGGGACAGATCCGTGAAAAAAAGCCTCTGGTCCATAACATTACCAACTACGTCGTTATGAACTATACTGCCAATGCCCTTCTCGCCTGCGGCGCATCCCCCGTGATGGCCCACGCGGCGGAAGAGGTGGAGGAGATGGTCTCGTTGGCCCAGGCCCTGGTGCTAAATATCGGGACGTTGAGCCCCAAGTGGATCGAGGCCATGCTAAAGGCGGGGAAACGGGCGAACGCCCTCGGCGTTCCCGTGATCCTCGATCCGGTCGGTGCCGGGGCTACCAAGCTGCGCACCGATTCCGCCGTCCGGCTCATCGAGGGGCTTTCGCTCCACGTGATCCGGGGGAATGCCTCGGAAATCCTCTCCCTCTGCCCTAAGGGCGGGGGTTCTTCGACGAAGGGGGTCGATTCCGTCAACACTGTCGACCAGGCGTCGGATGCGGCGGTGGCCCTTGCCAGACAACGGGGCACAACAGTGGCAATCACAGGGGTGGTGGACCTCGTGACCGACGGCGAGCGCATGTGCCGCGTGATGAACGGACACGAGATGATGGGCCATGTCACGGGGACGGGGTGCACCGCCACGGCCATCATAGCGGCCTTTCTCGCGGTCAATGCCGATGCCCTCGAGGCGGCTGCCTCGGGCCTCTCCTATTTTGGCCTGGCAGGCGAAAGGGCCGCGGCCGGGACATCGGGCCCCGGTACCTTCCAGATCGCGCTTTTGGATGCCCTCTACCGGATCGAGGAAGAGGGTCTGAAGGCGGGGGCCAGAATCCAGGTTTAGGGCTCGGAAGGAAATAAATGAGCCAGATGGCGAAGGATTTTTGGCCAATCGGCGAGGCGCGGAAAGGCCAAATGTACTGGATGTACATGACCTTTTCGCAACGAAGCGGGCGGACAAAAAGACGAGCCAGATGGCCCATTTATTTTCTGACGAGCCCTTAATACCGACTTGCCGCCCGCAGCGTCGCATGTAGCGCGCGACGGGGGTGTCAAGGGCGGTTTGTTGCCTCCGCTCCTTCCTTTTTATGAAGGGGAGGCCGGGGCGCCCGCTTGCGGGTCGTGCTTTGCTCACGGAGGGGGCGACCGGGCACCCGCTTCGCGGGTGTCCCGATAATTGCAGCGCCCGGCCAGCGCGCGACGGGGATGGACCTTTGCGACCTGGGTCGCTTTGAGGCGCAAAAACCGCTTCCGCCTTGTTGACTCAAGTCGGCATAACCGCCTTTCCTTGTTCTTTGCGCCTTGCCGACCGGGTGCCTTCCTCCATGGAGCTTGCGGGTGACGGCGCCCGGTACCGCTACTGCCCGGCTCTAGGAGACCTTCCTGACATTTGCAGCCTGCGGGCCTTTCTGTCCCTTTACGACATCAAATTCAACCACCTGACCTTCGGAAAGGCTCTTGAAGCCTTCGCCCTGAATGGCAGAAAAATGGACGAACACGTCCCCGCCATTGTCTTCGGTAATAAATCCAAAACCCTTTGAATCGTTGAACCACTTCACGGTCCCTCTTGCCATGCTCGAATACTCCTTCATTGAGAGTTGAAGCTGCGTAAATCTTCTAAGGCTTTATCTCATGGAAAACAGCAGGAAGTCAACAACTTGTTTTCCTTTTATGAACGAAAGTCGTGGAGAGTCTCCCCAAATGAGTCAGCCACGACATGAATCCCTTTCCCAAGGTCTTCCCGGCGCCATCGCGATCCGGGTGCCGAAGGCACCCAAGGCCGGGTCGGCAGCCGCGCCTCCAGGCCAAAAGGGGCTGATGGGGAAGAGAGCGGGAATTCCGGTAGCGGCCTGCTCATGTCCGGCGCTTCGGAGCCTTTGGGGGTGCCTTTTTTGTGGCAGCCTGCTTCTTCGGAGGGACCTCTTTTTTCGGCTTCCGCTGGCTCATCACCCTTACTGCCCCGATATCCTTCTCCAGGCGGGCGATATCGGTCCTGATCTGCCCAGTCTCCGCGTCGGCCTTGTCGAGCCTCGTCAGGAGACCGGCCACCTGCGTCCTGAGACCTTCAATCGCCCCGTTCTCGTTCTGCTGCCTCAATTGGGCAACGGCCGACTCGAGATTGGCGATCTTGACAAAGGCGGCGAAAAGGAGCACCAGGAGAGCCGCGGCGACGATCACCGGCGCGAGAAGCCACCGCCTTGCCTTGAGCGCGTTCGTTTCCCCGCCTGTCGCCGCACTGTCCGGCGGGGCGCTTCCCGCATCCTGGCCCTTGATGAACTCCTCCACGCTCTTTACCTGTCCCCGTTTCTTTAAACCGAACATGCCTCTCTCCTTGTGAGGGCTGAAACATCGGCATCCTACGAACGTCCTCGCCTTTTCCGTAGTCTATCTCCCGGAAAGACCATTTTGCAATATTTTTGTTATCCTCATGCGCCCGTCCCCGTGGCGTGCGCTTCCCGCGTTCGTAAGCCGGGTGACTCCGCTTTGAGTGATATGGAGGCAACCGTGTTTATGTTTTGCATCATGTAACACCAAGTAGTCACGGCGAAGGGGGTCTGTCCACGTCCGGCCCGCCGGACGCGAGCAGACCCTTAAGCTTTTCCATGTCCTCGTAAGCCTCGCGCATTGCCCCCTCGTTCCTGAGCAGGTACGAGGGGTGGTACGTGGGGAGGAGCATCGCGCCCCTATAGGCGGTAAGGGTCCCCCGTACCTTCGTGATCCGCCCGTCGACGCCGAGGAGTGTGTTGTAGGCGTGCCGTCCGAGGGTGCAGATGAGCTTCGGCCTTATCAACTCGATCTGGGCGAAAAGATAGCCCTTGCACGCCTCCACCTCGTCGGGCAGGGGGTCGCGGTTGCCGGGCGGCCTGCACTTGAGGACATTGCAGATGAAGACGTCCTCCCGCCTGAGGCCGATCCTCTCGATCATCCGGTCGAGGAGCTTGCCCGCCCTGCCGACAAAGGGCCTCCCCTGGAGGTCTTCCTCTTCGCCCGGCGCCTCACCGATAAGGATGAGTTCGGCGCGGTCGTTGCCCTCGCCGAAGACGACGGACGTCCGCGTCCGGCTCAGCTCGCAGCGCCTGCACGTCCCCGCCTTCGCCGCCAGTCGGATGAGGGTCGGCTCTTCCGCCCTTCCCGAGACGTATTGGTCGATGCCCATATTCAGGAGGGCGGAGAGAAAGCCCCTGGGGTCGCGCACACACCGAGTCGCCTTCTTCGCCCCATCTTCGTTGTCGCATCCAAGCTCTCCTCGACGTACAACCGCGTACGCCTGCGTCGGCTCCTCGTCGCCGCCCGGGTACCCGCACCCGTTGGGTGTGGGTGGTGCCTTCGAATGCGACTCGGTGTCATTCATTTGAACGCGTCGGGAAGCCTTTTCAGCTTCTTCTCCGCCTCGAAGAGAAAGGCCGCCCGCAGGATGAGCCCTTCGTCGAGGGGCTTCCCGATGAGCTGCAGGCCGATGGGCAGCCCCCTTCCGTCAAAGCCGCAGGGAAGGGAGAGGGCGGGAAGACCCGCGAGGTTGACGGGAATGGTAAATATGTCGGAGAGGTACATGGTGAGGGGGTCCTCGGTCTTTTCGCCGACCTTGAAGGCGGTCGTGGGTGAGACCGGCGTGAGGATCACGTCAGCCTCGGTGAAGGCCCTGTCAAAATCGCCCCTCATGAGCGTCCTCACCTGGCCGGCCTTTCTGTAATAGGCATCGTAGTACCCTGACGAGAGGACGTACGTGCCGAGGATGATGCGCCTCTTGACCTCTTTTCCGAAGCCTCTCGACCGCGTCTTCTTGTACATGTCGATGATGTCCTTTCCATCGACGCGCATGCCGTACTTTACCCCGTCATAGCGGGCGAGGTTCGAGGACGCCTCGGCCGTGCAGATCACATAGTAGGCGGCGACGGCAAATTCCGTGTGTGGAAGGGAGATGGGCACGATGCTCGCCCCGAGCGCCTCGAAGGTCGCGAACGAGCCCTCGACCGCCGATTTGACCTCCCGGTCCATGCCCTCGATAAAATATTCCTTCGGTATGCCTATGCGCAGCCCCGAGATCGCCCTTCCGAGGTCCGCGGGATAATCGGGCACCGCCTGCGGGATCGACGTGGAGTCGTGGGGATCGTGGCCGGCGATCACCTTTAGCACGGTGGCGCAGTCCGCGACGCTTCTCGTGATCGGCCCTATCTGGTCGAGGGATGAGGCAAAGGCGACCAGGCCGTAACGCGACACCCTTCCATACGTGGGCTTCAGGCCCACCGCGCCGCAGAGGCTCGCCGGCTGTCTTATGGAGCCTCCCGTATCGGTCCCGAGGGCGGCCGCGCAGAGACCGGCCACCACCGAGGCGGCCGACCCCCCGCTCGACCCGCCCGGTATGCGGCCTTGGTCCCAGGGGTTCTTCGTAATCTGGAAAGAGGAGTTCTCGGTGGAGGAGCCCATGGCGAACTCGTCCATGTTGAGCCTGCCGAGGTGGACATAGCCGCTCTCATTCAATTTCCTTATGACCGTCGCATCATAGGGTGGGACGAAACCCTTCAGTATCTGCGAGGCGCACGTCGTCTCGATCCCCTTCGTGCAGAGGATATCCTTCATGCCGAAGGGGATGCCCGTCAGCTCCCCGTCGTTGCGTGCGCGTATCCTTCTGTCGGCTTCGGCCGCCATCCCGAGCGCCAGCTCTTCCGTGAGACGGAGGTAGCACCCCATGGCGGCATCGTATCTCTTTATCCTGTCCAGATAGAAGCGGGTCAATTCCACGGAGGTGATCTCCCCCTTTTTCAGGAGGTCCCGCACGTCCCGTATGTCTTTGGTAAGAAGCTCTTCCATGCCCTCTCCTGTTTGTTGCGATTACCGGAACGCCGGCATCCGAGGCGTTTTCATCGCCTTCTCAAGGCCCCCGGATGAGCCCCGTGTCACTCTCCCGTCTCAATGATGGGCGGTACCTTAAAGAAGGCGCCCTGGCGCTCGGGCGCGTTCCCGACCGCCTCCTCCACCTGAAAGTTGTAGTCCGCCCCATCCTCCCTGAAGACGTTGACGAGGGGGATCGCATGGCTCGTCGGCTCTATCCCCGTTGTATCGAGCGTGTTGAGCTGATCCATGTACGCGAGAATTCTGTCCAGCTGCTGCGTATAAAGGTCGATCTCCTCGGGTTCAAGCTCCAGTCTGCCCAGGTGGGCGACGTATTCCACTACCTCTTTTGTTATTTTCATCAATACCTCACTCGCTCGCGCCGTTGGGCGGCAGGTCCGAAAAATTGAAGGCCCCTAACCCCTCAAAAGATCTTCCAGCATCCCTTTGCTCGCGAGCAGCTTTTCCCGCCTGCCGCGAAGCTCTTCGAAATTCGCCTCTTCCTTCACCAGTATGGCCTGGGGGGCCTTTTCCCTGAAGGCCCTGTTGTTTAGCTTGTTGAAAACCCGGTCGATCTCTTCGGCGATTTTCGCAAGCTCCTTCTCCACCCTTGTCCTCTCGCGCTGGACGATCTCCGTATCCCTGATGGGGACGAAGACCTCCACGTCCTTGAATATGCCGATGGCGGCCCTTTTCGGCGCCGCGCCGGTCACATAGGAGATGTCCGAGACCCTGGCCAATTCCTTGATATAATACCCATATGCGTCGATGAGGGGCCGCCGGCCGTTTGCCCGGATCTGCACCTCGACCTTCGCGCTCGGGGGAAAGCCCATCTCGCCCCTAATATTTCTGATGGCGTCGATGACGCCCACGATCATGGCCATCTGCGCCTCGCTCGATGGGTCCACCTCGGCCGGGTCCTTCTTCGGGAAACCGGCGACCATGATGCTCTCGTCCTTCCGGTGGGGCAGTTTCCGGTAAATCTCCTCCGTCACAAAGGGCATGAAGGGATGGAGCAGCTTCAGGATATCGACAAGGCTCGCGTGAAGGGTGGAGGCGGTGGCCCCAGCGTCGAAGGCCGTCACCTTGCCGTAGAGGTTGGGTTTTATCAGCTCCAGGTACCAGTCGCAGAACTCGTGCCAGACAAAGCCGTATAGGCTGTGGGCGGCGTCGCTGTACCTGTACGTGTCGAGCGCCTCGGACACCTCCCCCGTCACCTGCTGGAGGCGCGACCTGATCCATTTGTCGGGGAGGAAGGCGGACGGCGCGGCCCCCGGTGAGAATGTCGCGTTTTCAAGCAACGAGACCGTTAGGCGGGCAGCGTTCCATATCTTGTTGACGAAGTTCCTGCTCCCCTCGATGCGTTCCTCGGAGAGGAGGATGTCCCTTCCCTGGGCGGCCAGCATGGCGAAGGTGAACCGGAAGGCGTCCGTCCCGTACTTGTCGATCATGAGGAGCGGATCGATCACGTTCCCCTTCGACTTGCTCATCTTCTTGCCCTCGGCGTCCCTCACGAGGGCGTGGATATAGACTTGCCCGAAGGGTACATCGCCCATGAAGCGAAGACCCATCATGATCATCCGGGCAACCCAGAAGAAGAGTATGTCAAAGCCCGTCACCAAAAGAGAGGTGGGGTAAAAGGTCTTGAGATCATCGGTGACATCGGGCCAGCCGAGTGTCGAAAAGGGCCAGAGGGCCGATGAGAACCACGTGTCGAGCACGTCGGATTCCTGCCTGACCGGCCCCCCGCAGGCCCGGCATGACGTCACGTCCTCCCGCGACACATAGAACTCGTTGCATCTGTCGCAATACCAGACGGGGATCCGGTGTCCCCACCAAATCTGGCGGGATATGCACCAATCCTTGATGTTCTCCATCCAATCGAAGTAGACCTTTTCCCACATCTCGGGGATGATCGTGACCCGGTGGTCGCGCACCGCGTCTATCGCGGGTTCCGCGAGCGGCTTTGTGCGCACGAACCACTGGAGCGAGACAATGGGCTCGACGATCGTCTTGCACCGGTAGCACCGTCCAATGATGAGGGGGTAATCCTCTATCTTTTCGAGCAGCCCTTCCGCCTCCAGGTCGTCTATGATCCGCGTCCTCGCCTCGAACCGGTCCATGCCCCCGTACGCGAGGGCGTGCTCGTTCATCCGGCCGTCGTCATCGATGACCTTCACCACCGCGAGGTTGTGCGCCTTGCCGATCTCGAAATCGTTGAAATCGTGGCCCGGGGTGATCTTGAGCGCCCCTGTCCCGAATGTCACGTCGACGTAGGTGTCGCCGATGATGGGTATCCTTTTTCCGGCAAGGGGCAGAATCACATCCTTTCCCACGAGCGGGGCGTACCGGGGGTCGGCGGGATTTACCGCCACGGCCATGTCCCCGAGCATGGTCTCGGGTCTTGTCGTCGCGACCGTGAGGTAGTCCGGGCCGTCGGCCAGGGGGTATCTGATGTAGTAGAGATGCCCCTTTGTCTCCTCGTGCTCCACTTCCACATCGGAAAGGGCGGTCTTGCACCGGGGGCACCAGTTGATGATATAGTCGCCCCGGTAGATAAGCCCTTCCTCAAAGAGCCTGACAAATACCTCACGGACCGCGCGGCTCAGGCCCTCGTCCATGGTAAAGCGCTCGCGCGACCAGTCGCAGGAGGCGCCAAGACGCTTCAGCTGTTCGATAATGAGACCCCCCGATTTTTCCTTCCATTCCCAGACCCTGCTTATAAAGGCGTCCCTCCCGATGCCTTCGGCGCTCTGCCCCTCTTTGGCAAGCTCCCTCTCCACCACGTTCTGCGTGGCAATGCCCGCGTGGTCCGTGCCCGGCAGCCAGAGGGTGTTGAAGCCGGCCATTCTCTTGTAGCGCGCAACAATGTCCTGAAGCGTATTGTTGAGGGCATGTCCCATGTGCAGGACGCCGGTTACGTTGGGGGGTGGTATCACCATGGCGAAGGGTGGTTTCGTGGAGGCGCTCAAGGCGGTGAAATAACCCCTTTCCATCCAGAAACGATACCATTTCAGCTCTACCTGCTTGGGATCATACACCTTGTCTATCACGCCGTGGACTCCTTCAGTAGTTTGTCGATCTCTTCGCGGATCACCTTCTCGGCGACCTCCAGAAGCATCTGCTTGACATAGTCTTCAACGTACTTCGTCAGGATGGGGGCGAGCCGGCTGGAGAGCTTGTTTGCCGCCTCTTCCAGGGCCTGGTTGAGCACGGCCTTGAACTGCTGCTCCAGCCCCGATGGGGCGGCATCGGTCTGAAGAGGGGGGGCCTTCACCCCCTCAACGGGCAACGCGCCGTCGCTCACGATATCCATGGCGTGTTTCAACTGCTCTCCGATTATGGTCTGAAGCCTTATCTCTTCTCTCGGACTCCTCTTCCTTTCCTCTTCCTTCGCCGCCGGACGCTCATCCGGGACCTCCCGCGGCCCCGGCGCATTTCCCCCGTTCTGCCTTTCCGTGGTCTGCGCGCCGACGGGTCCATCTCCCTCGTCAACGAGGTCGGTCAACTCGATTATCTCATCTTCACTCGTGATCGTCTCATAGACCCTGAAGAAATTGATGGGCTTCTCGATGACGCCGTCCGCCTGGTATCCCAAAAGCTCGGTCGTGTCGGTCTCGTCCTTGAGGAAGTAAAAGCTCGCCCTTTCAAGGTTCCCTCGTTTCTGCAGCTTCTTGTAGACCTCGATCCCGTTTGTCTTCGGAAGATTGACATTGACGATGTAGATATCGGGGCTCATCCTGTCCGCGATCTTTTCGACTTCTTTCCCGCTGGATGCATACATGATGTCGTAGTGTTCCCGCGAGAAGATGGTGGTGAAGGCCTGCTGCAACCGCTCGTCCCTGTCCGCAACGACTATTGTCTTTCTCATTTGCTCCCCCTAAACGGGTATCTTCCACGGCATGGGAAGGAATATCCTCTCGAAGAGGTTAAAGGCATAACGATCGGTCATCCCCGCGATATAATCGCAGACGCAGGTCGAGGCAGACGCGTAGAACGACTGACAGCCCGACTCGTGCAGGAAGGCGTCGGGCAGATCGAGGAAGTAGCGGTAAAGCTCCTCGATGATCCGCGAACATTTGCCGAACTCCTCATGGACCATGGGGCTCTCATAGACGCGCTCGTAGAGAAAACCCCGAAGCTCGATCATACACTCCTCGATCTCCTGCTCGATGGAGACGCTGCCCGCCTTCAGCGTTTCCCCTATCACGGCCCGCACCATGCGGTCTATCCTCTCGGAGTGGGTCTCCCCAAGGGACCGGCGGCACCTCGCGGGCAGATCGCCGAGGCCGATCACGTTGCCCCTTATCGCGTCATCGATGTCGTGGTTGATATAGGCGATCACGTCCGCGACCCGAACGACCTCCGCCTCCCTCGTCAAGGGCTTATCCGCCTCTTCCCTTATGACGATCCGGCCCCTGCCCTTTGAGTGCCTCAGAATGCCGTCGCGCACCTCCATGGTCAGGTTAAGGCCCTGTCCGCCCCGTTCGAGGATGTCCACGACCCTCAGGCTCTGCTCGTTGTGGCGGAAGCCGCCCGGATGGAGCCTGTCGAGCACCGCCTCCCCCGCATGGCCGAAGGGCGTGTGGCCGAGATCGTGGCCTAAGGCGATGGCCTCCACGAGGTCCTCGTTCAGAAGAAGCGACTTTGCGATCGTCCTCGCAATCTGCGAGACCTCGAGCGTATGGGTGAGACGGGTCCTGTAATGGTCATCCGTGGGAAAAAG
>JBEKJU010000060.1:0-15381 GCA_050011095.1 Syntrophorhabdales bacterium | reverse complement strand
TCTCCCACCTGTTTTCTGATGTCCATGCCGAGGGCCTCGAATATCCGGGCCGGCGTCGCCCGCACTTCCTTGATCAGGTCCACCAGTTCTGATACACTCACTTCCAGCTTCATCGGTGTGCCCCCTCATAAGATCCGTATCATTTGGTCGTGACACGTCATTTTATAGGAGGTACGCCCTTTTTTCACTCCTTTTTCAATTCACACAGAAGAGTTTACCCTACCGAAAGGCCCTCGCGTGCGCTTTGGCAGCAGGCGCATTCATCGCCTCGGGTAATAGAAAGTGGTCAAGTGAAGAATCCCGCTCGTGTCTGAAAAATCCTTCGGACCTAGGGGAAATTTCCTACACCATTTCTGCTGAACCGAGACAGATGGCAAGGGAAGCGGCAGCGGGGTAGAAAGGGCTTCGTTCTTCCCCCTCGTCCCTCCACTTTCTTTCATATTCCGGCGATTGCCGATGGTGATCGTCTAATCTGCAAAATCTGGTTTCCGACGAGTTCAGAAAAGAGAAGCCACCGAATAGAATAGGTCCCAGTCCACTCTCCTCACTCAAGCACAACCCAAACACAGTTTCTTCTTGACTGTTCTCCATTGTCTCTGAACTTCTGACGACCTCTGTCTTGTCCATTCTATCCCAGTAGAAAGTATACGACAACAAGAAAAAGTCGATCAGAAACAAACCTAGACGAACCTTTTTGGCGTTCTGAGATAGTCACGGGCACCATAGTCATGGTCATAGAAACCAGCTCTTTTGACATTAGACATTCGACATGGAGGTAAAGAGAGGGCCACCCTCATTGGAGCGGCCCTCAGTGCCGGCGGAGTCCGGGTTGATTTACGCTATGGCCGATCCGCGTATAAGACAACACCCTCTCCGGCCTTGGCTTTTGCCCTGCCGAGCATTGCATCTGCTCGGGCGCGCCTTTAAGGTCCTTCCCGATCCGCCGATACTCATACATTAATCATGTCCGTCTTGAGTTTCAAGGCATCTTCTTCTATGGGACCTCTATAGATTACCAAGCGGGTTGAGAAAAAGTAACAAGCGGGTTGAGAAACGATTGTGGAAAACTTTTTATGCTGTATAAGTGCGCAAAAACAGCGGACATTTGTGGATTTCACAAGCGCCGCCTAACCGACCCTTAAAGACCTTTTATGCCCGTCTCGATAACCCTTTAATCACCTCGCAAAAAAGCCTCTCCCGCCAAAGATTCGAGCGCGCGAACGCCTTCGTAATAGACATCATCGTGTCGGGGTGGAGTAGGCCTGACGCGCTTCTTTTTCGCCTTCCCGCCTAACCTTTGGAGAATGGCTGCCCCGAACTGCTCGCGGGCGAGCTTTTTTAGCTGCTTTTGCTCCATTGCTACCTTTTCTCCTCCGGGCGCCGACCACATGTGTAGCACCCCTTCCAAATATCACCGGCCAGAGCGATGGCGCGCTCCGGCCGGTGATACAAGGAGGCTAGAACGCCTGTCTATTCGCCGCCGCCCATGCTTTTATAGAAGCCCCGATAATCAATGATGGCCCATTCATACTCGTGCCTGATCTTGTACTGAAGCTTGTCTCCCACGAAACATTTGTCCCACCAAAGGATTGTCCGCGAGCAGCAATTCAGGTTCCTTCTGCCCTTTGAGGTACCCGTATTCCACTTGATACATTATCCTTCCTTGCTCTCAGAAACATACAAAAATCCGAGGAGTCTGCGATAGACTCCTCGGATAATTGTTGGCGTGTCAGTTACCTATACAGGAACGGCAACGCCTCCGGGAGTGACTGAGGCACCGCTTGTATAGTTGCACTTTCCAGCGGTTTGCCACGCTCATCGAGGTATTTGTTCGCCAACTCTGGTGTAACTTTCGCATAGACTGTGGTTGTCACTATAGACGAATGCCCCAAAAATGCTTTGATTGCCACCAAGGACTCACCCGCTTCAAGCATATGGACAGCGATCGAATGCCTGAACGAGTGCGGCGTATACCTGTTTTGCCTGAAATGGTCAGCGTGACGCTCTTTTGCATGGGCAACATATTTGGCGACAATTTCCTCAACGCAGGCGATTGACATATGCTCGTTCGTCTGACTTGAGAACAGGTGGCGCTCAAAAGTTGGCTTATCTTTAACGTCAAGATCTCTGCTCCGCAAATAGCCTTTCAGTATAGCGGTGCAAGAATCGGGAATCGTCACAACTCGGGACTTGTTGCCTTTTCCCTTCAGCCGTATTTTTGTAGGGGACGCTGCCGTTGCAAGCGTAATGTCCATAAGCGTGATGTCGCACAGTTCCTGCGCCCGTGCTCCTGTAGCGTACAGCAACCCCAACATAGTTACGTCACGCTGCCCAATCGATCTTGATGTGTCAGGCAAGGCGAGAAGCAATGGGATTTCCTCTCTGGTAAAGTACCTGATTATTGAGCTCTTCGGTTCTTTCTTTTTGTCAGAGCCAATGATTTCGGAGTAGAACGGCAGCGAATCCGAAAAGGCTTTTTTCGCGGCGTATTTTGCGAACGTAATAATCGCGGCGCGGCGGATGTTGCGCGTCTTAACCGAGCATCCCCTCTTGGTTTCAAGATGCGTAAGGAACTCATCGATCATACCGTTTGAGAGAGTCAGAAACATAACCTTATCCGGCGGAATTTTCTTTTCTTCGTCGAGAAAGCCGAACAGCAGTTGAAACGCATACTGATACGCCTTAATCGTATTTGCGCTCAACCCTTTGGTGTTGGGTAAATATTCGGTAAAGAACTCCGCCAGCAACGCAACCACTTCATTTGATCTGCTTTTCATTCGAATGCCACCTCCGGGAATAAACCGCCAATACTCTCATTCATTCGTTTTTGCGAACTTTCGTACACAGTATAGTCGGTTGTGAGGTATTTCTCCGTCCCCAACAACGATTCATGACCAAGATACGCCGCAAGAAATGGAGCGGTTTCTTCCAGACTGCGCCCTTCCGCCTCTGACTTCAAAAACGATTTGAATGTAAAATAATGTCTGAGCATATGCGGTGAAATGGCGCGCGCAAATGGTTCTTTGCGATGGTTGGTTATAGCCGCGTGTTCCAAAATCTTCAGAAACCAATTTCTGAACGTCCAGTCCAGATACGGCTTGCCGTGATTTTGGTTGCTTTCAAATAGCAATTCGGCATTTGGATTGGTCGCGAGCTGTCTCTTGTGATACAGTTTTAACACATCGGCAAGCGAACTGCTCATCGGAACAAGGCGTTGCTTACGGTTTTTGGCTTTGCGAATGATGATGATTTCGCTGTCAAAGATTACGTCGGGCCACCGAAGCTCCAGCGCCTCGCCGATTCTCAGACCGCAGCCATAGAGTATTCTTAGCAGCACGGGGAACACGTACGAACTCGAATTTCTCCTGCTCATGATTGCGGCAAAGCCGTCCGCGGCCCTGATAATTGCAACAAATTCTTCGTCTGTAAAGGTGTAAGCGACGAAGTCCCAGTTGGCGCGTAGAAACTCAGGCTCATAAGCCGGGATTTCAAGCGCAGTCAGATAACGCGCGAATTGACGCAGATTTCCTATCCGCCCGTTTTTTGTTCGTGGTTTGCATTTCAGGCTCCTTAACCACTCAGCGATAAGTTGCTCGCTCAGTGCTTTTTCCTGAATGCCGGTTTTTACCAGGTAAGCATCGAAGCTTTTGAATGTGACTTGGTATTGAGCAAGCGACTTTCCTGCTTCGTCCAGTAATTGTAAATAGTCGTACATTTCAGCGGCAAATACGCTCTTGTAAGGATTAAGCATAAGCGAGATCCTCCTTTTCGACGTTGAGATATTCCGCAAAAGAACCGCTTGGCGCGGGTACGTCAAGAGCGCAAGAACGCAGGTTTGCCACGTCACATTTTACATAATGCGTGATAGCGTCAGGGTCTTCGTGTCCGAGTATGGTTCTTACGGCGTTGTAGGGAACATTTTCCGCGACTAACGTGCTTGCGAGCGACATTCGCAGCGCATGAGCGCTATGATGCTTGTCACCGAACTGAATTCCGGATTCGCGGAAATATTTCGCGGCGACATGACTGACTGTACCCCGATTTATCGGCGATTGCATACTTTTCCGGCAAGTCAGGAATATATATGGTTCTTTGGAATCTCCCCGCGCATTGTCGATATAGTCGCGTAACGCCTCCGCTATCTCCGGCAAAAGTGTAAGACGTTGCGGGACTCCCGTTTTGTACTGAGCGAATTCAATCAACTTCTTCTCAAAGTTGACATTTTCAAAGCAAAGAAACCTTATGTCACAAGAGCGAAGTCCCAATCTGGCGGCTAACAGAAGGATGGCATAGTCACGTTTTCCTGCTACGGTTGAGCGGTTCACGCTGTCCAATATTTCCCCAATCTCCCCATCGCTGTAAACCGACGGTATGCGTTTCCAATACTGAATCTTGGGGATAATGCCGGAATAGTTGTATCTGATAATCCTTTCATTTACCAAATACTTGAAGAACCTTTTCGTATAGGTCGCAAACAGCCTCTTGTTTGTGGACCGAGAGAATGTCCCGACCAACGATTTGGCGTCAACAGTGTCCCAAGAGTCGATTCCATTGCTCATGAAATCCTGAAAGAGCTTTACTAATAAGACACGGTGTTGCTTGATCGTATTATATTTCAGCCCTTCTCGTTGAAGCGTTGCGAGATATTTGTCGTATACATCTTTGAACGGCTTCGGGCATTCATAATTTACCCGCAGATATGTGTACGAAAACTTCTTCCCGTCGATATATTCTTCCAAGCGGCGAATTGCGGTGCGCTGAAAGCGATAACTTGTATCCCGTAAATACATCAGGCGTTCTTCCGATTCAAGAAACCCGGCGCCTATTTCTGTGGCGTACGTTTCACTCTTGGTCGCGTTTGCATACCGCACAAGCAGGTCAATTACGCACCGGTAATGCTTAACCGCTTCAGGCGTATAGCCTTTTTCAGTAAGGAAATCGAGAAAACTACTTTTCAAACTCCTCCAATAGCTGATCTTGTCCATAATACGGTTCTCCCTTCATGTGAGATTTGGTTTGTCACAGCGTCAACCGTATTATGCCTGGTAATACCAAGAATTATCCGAGGAAACAATTGCTGTTACCTCTGATTTTCAATACTTCTAACGATTTAAGGAGGATAACGTAGCAAATGGAATACGGGCTGTTATCTTACAAGTCGGATAACAGCCCTACTTCGAGCAATTCCACGTCATTCCTATCGCCGATCAGGTACCAGTCATACGGGTCGGTAAAGAGCGCCACGGTAATGATCCTTTCGTTATGCATGCCGAACGTGCCGGCATGAGGGTTGAATATCCCGCCCATCGGCCAGGGCTGGTTAAGGGCAAGAGCTATCTCTAACAAGGCCCTGGGGACGGCCTCATATACGGAATTGAACGCAAGAGTTTCTCCTGAATCCTTTTCCGTCTGGCTATACAGGGCGGTCTTGGCTGCGGTAAGCGACCCGATCCCCGTGGCATCGTTCGTGAGCGTGATGCTACCCAGATTGCCGTGCTGGGAGCAGAAAACAGGGTATGCGTCCGGCTGATACGTGGCGTTGTTGATAAGAAGATTCCAGCCTCGGCGCGCAAAGGTCCTTTTTGCCGCTCTTCCGAGCCTTTTCACCATGGTCTCAATCGTCTTGATATCATCATTTATCAGCGTTTTTCTCATGATGGTGAGGATGGTACCTTTTTGGTTGAGAAAGTAACTGACCTCGGCATCGTCAATCATGCCGATTTCGTTGTAGTCGAGAAGCTCGGGATTGACATCGGGCAGGTCCGAGAAATAGCCAAGGAGAATGGAGTTTTGCGGCCTAAAATCGGGCGCATTCCGTTCATAGCTTATGAGATATTGCTCGCCGTAATCGACCGCTTTATATTCCTGCACGAGCCGTCTATACATGGTATTTCCGAGGGCATAAGTGAATGAGGCAGTGCTGTACGCGGCGGGCAGCCTCATCCACTGCATGAAGGATTCCCCGAATTTGACAGCCTCCGGGGTCGGCATGCCCCTCATTTCCTCGTCGCCCGTGAACCTTGTATAAGCTGCTCTCAGGGATGAAAAGGGCTGAACCTGCCTGAATTTATCATCTACCTCCACGCCAAAGAGCTTGTCAAAGGCGGCCTGCACACGTTCCGGCTCTTCGCTCGTGATGGAAACGCGGCCGCTGGAGCCACCTGCCAGGCCAGAGAGATAGCTCTTTTCAGCGACGATCTGTTCTCTGACCTCCTCCGCCGTAATTACTTTCCCCGCAAATGCTGTCATAAGACGCCGTTCTACCTGCCGCTGAGAAATCTCCGAGAGGCCGCTTGCCGATAATTCGCCCCGCAGCGTCTGCCGGTTCGAGGCGGCTATTACTTCGTCCACCGTCTTTTTCAATTGATATCCGCCATACTCATCCATGTTCTCCTCCTTTTTTCGTCGCCGCGCAAGCGGCTTTTTTAGGGCGTCCGCCTCGCAGCGGTATATTCCCTTGGGACCCAAAACGGCCGGGCTCGATGGCCAATTTTGCCCGCTCGCGCGCGGCTATCGGCTCCTTTCCGTCGTATACGACCTGCCGTCTATTTCTCGCTTTTTTCCCCATGTGAATCCCCTCCCTATGATCGCTCAATCATGGTAATCTGCTCGGGCGTCGCGAAGCGGAACATCTGCCTTTTCCGGCTCATTTTGCCTTCCTGTTACGCTTAATAAGCTGCCGTATCCACGCCTCGGTAAGGTCATATTTCCGCGCAGGATCGCTGTAATTATGGCCATTGAACTCCCCGGCAATCATCTGATGTCGGGCCTTGAGGAGGATAGCCGCGTGGACCTTGGGAAAATAAATGCTTTGACCACCGAATTCACGGCCGAGAATGAGCGCATCGCTGACACCAATAACCTTGGCTATTTTGCGATAAACCGGATGAAGGTCCTCAAAAGTTACTTCCTCGCCGACCTTACTATGTTTTTGTTCCGTCATTCTCATCTCCATGAATTTGAAACTTGTGCGGGCAATCGCAGCACTGCTTTTGACTCCTCAGAACCCCTTTCAACGCCACGATCACGGCCGTGGCCTCGGGACTCCATCTCACCTCTGTCAGGCCGAGATACTTGAACAACCAGCGGGAATAACCGTCCGCCGACTTCCACTTCACGGCCTTCCTTAGCTCACAGATTACGCCGAGCTGCGCCAGGCTCGCGGGATATATCGTCTCCTTCTGGATAGGCCGTATCTCCCTATGCTTCGGCATGCAGAGCGTGCATGTCCATTTCTGCTTGTGCTTTCCGAAGCCCATGAAACGAAAGTGTTCTATGAGATCGTCTCCCTGCTTCCGCGTCAGATCCTTGGAGCTGGAGACGCCATATCGCTGTCTTAGAAGGTCCCTGTATTCGGGCTGGGAGAGGCCGAGGACGCCCTTTCCCGTATGGATCGTCTTTATTATCCGAGGGCCGGCGGGATGACGGTCAAGCGTCGTCTGTTCGTTGATATCCATATCTGCTCCTATTCGCTATCCTAACGCCTTGAGCAACGCCTCGCCTTTGCCTATTTCCCTCTCAATAGCGGCGACCAGCCGCAACGCCTTGAGCTGCGTGGCGAGCATGGCGGGAATGAGGCCGGCGTCTCCATCTCCGGTCCCATAGCGTTTCAGCTTATCCTCCAGGGCGATAAGTCTATTGAAAAGAATCGTGATGCGGTCCATGATCGCGATCATGGCTTCGTTGCCTGCCTTATCGTGTCTTATCATTCCGTCTTCTCCCGCCCCCCGGCAAAAAATGGTTCCTCGTGCACGACTGCCCATCTCAGCCTGAAAAGAGCCTTCGTCTCTATCCGCCGCACAATTTCAGCCGTCGCTCCGAGCATGACACCGACCTCGTTCAACGTCCTGTCTTTCAGGAAACGCTCCTCGATGACCGTCTTTTCTCGCGCCTTGAGCCTTTTCAGAAGGTCAAGAAGCTCAGCGTGAAAGGCTGTCACATCCGCGCTTTCGTCATCAGAAGGGAGACGGTCGAGGAAGGTTTCATCGTCGCGGCCGGGGATCTCCGCATCGAGGGAATCGCACTGGTGGCGCCGACAGTCGACAATCGCTTTTGCGATGCCCTTCCCTATGGCGTAACCGGCATAGGTGAGCAGCCGGGTTTCGAAGGAAGGATCACACTTCCTTATCGCGTGTAGCAGGCCAATACTCGCATCCTGGATGAGGTCCATGGGCGAAAGCGAAGGATAGTGATGTTTCACGGCCCCCCAGTGCGCAAGGGCAACCTTGACCACAAAGCGAAGGCTTGACGCGACGAGGCGGTCCTCTGCGGCCTTGTCGCCCGCCGCCGCATCCACGATAAGCGCCGCTTCTTCCGCCCTGGTGAGGATGGGAAATTTTCTCACGTCTTTCATGAAAATGGCCAGAAGGGCGGCCTCACCGGATCCTGATGGGCGCTCATTGTTGGCCTGCCGTTCCTTTTTCATTCAGAAATTCCCCCGCTTGAGGTTGATCTTCGTGTTCATATCGGTCGGATCGCTGTAACTTTATTCCGTTCTCCGCGTATATATTGACATTGACCTCCGGCGCGGGCGTTCGGTAAAGGCCTTGGCCGCCTAGAGGTCCAGGGTTTGCGCCGCGCATGGGAAACTGATCGGCACTGAGGCCCGTGTATTTAGTAATCAGTTTCTCCCTCTCTTCGTCCGATATTCTGAAGGCCAAACCATGCAGGCCGTCCCGGAGTTCCTTGTACGCCTCGATGGCTGCGGCGGTGTACACCCCTCCTCTTAGGAGCATGCCCGCGTACGGGAGGGCCTTGCTCCCATATTTACCCAACGCGCCGCCCGCCGCCGATTCCGCCGTTCTCTGCCCTGGCGACTCTCCGCCTCTTCCCGAAGGGCCTCCTCCCCAGTTCGTGACGTAGACAGGTATACCTCCGCCCATCTTCGTCATCGCCCCTTCGAGGCCCCCCTTCTTCCCGCCCGACCATATGTCGCGAATCTCCTTCAGATAGCCGTAAAGCCCCTTGAAGGCGTTGACCATTTTATCGATAATGATGGCGCCGCCAATGGTGAGACCGGTCCCGAGGATGACCTTCGAAATAAAGGGATGCGCGATAAGCTGATCGAGCACGCCCGAAAGATACTTGAGGGCCACTGCCATGCCCGAGACCTTGAAGCTGTCGAGCTGGTTTTGGAAGGTCTTGAGGGAAGCCGACATGCTCCTCATCTCCAAGGTGAAGTCTCGCTCCATGTCGCCGGACGCCGCGCCGAGCTGCCGCTCCTTCGCGACAATTTCGTCATAATTGTTGATGATCGACATCACCGCCTTGGCACCCTCGGGGCGACCGAACACGGTCATCGCGGCCTGCTCGACGCCTACGCCGTGCCTTTTTCCGGCCTCTTCGAGTTTTTTGAACTGCGGGAGAAGCTCATTTATTGTCTTGAGGTTCCGATCCTTGTCGAAGAACTGCACGCCGTTCGCGGCCAGCTCGCGCATCATTTTCGGGTTTCTCTGAAGCCGGAAAAAGCCGTTTAGAAGCGCCTCTATGCCGCCGGCCGCCTCCCCCGGAGACGCGGATATGTGGGCGAGTTCCGCGTACGCCGCGATCAGGGGCGTAACGTTCCGCATCCCAGTGGCGCCCATGATCTGCATTGGCTTTGCAAGGCTGAGAAATCCCTGTAGAAAGGCCTCGGGGTCTTTTCTCGCACCCGGCATCTTCATGGCCGCGTTGAGCTGATCCTGAAGGGCCGGAAGCTCCTTGACCCTGATTTTATATTTGTCGATGAATTCGCCCAGCGCCTCGGCGTAGAGGCGCTTATCGGCGAGGCCCGAGGCGACCGCCCCTTTACCGATCTGGGGCAGTATGGCCTTGGTCGTTTCAAGCTCGACATTGGCCGCGCGCAACGCCCCCGCGATATCAACCCATTCACCCTTCGTGAGGGCTATCTTTACCTTCGAAGCCGGGTCGATGAGGCCGAGGATCTCCGTTCTCAAAGATCCTATCTGGGCGGCCGTGAGGTTGCCCGTACGGCGGATTTTCCTCAAGGCGCCTTCAAATTCAAGGACGTCTTTTGTCATTTCAGTCATGCCGATACCCACGCCTACGGTGGTGAGCATGTTGATGTACTTATCGGAAAAGGTCCTGATGGACTGGCCCACCCGGTTGAAGGTCGCAATCGACCTGTCGCCGAACGTCTTGATCTGCCGTTCGCCCTGCTTCAAGGCGTTTGTAAGGCTCTCGGCCTTGCCTTCAAGAACGATTTGAGCTTTGTTTTCAGGCATCGGCTATTCCCTCTTTGCCTTTCGTCTCACGACGTATGTCGTCTTCTTGCCCCCTTCTCCCGGAAATCCATCCTCCGGCCCCTCGGACAGCCTGTTTGTAGACATCATTCCGAGGATGTAGAGCCATTGTCCTTCTGTAACGTCAACAGCCGCTCCACCAAATAGAGCGTGAGCTGTCTCAGCATTCCGAAACTTGAATCGTTCCCAACTGTCGGGTTTTTTTTAAAATCCTCCAGGAAATTCTCCAGCTCTTCGGGGGACATTTTGCGCGGAGTGGAGCCTCTAAACTTCCTGGGAGAACGGTGTACCATCGTCCGTAGCAAATAGCATCGCCTTGGGCAACTCCAAAGGTCGGCATGGTGATGATCTGTGAAATAGAAGAGCTTGAGGGCGACTGGTTTAATTATAAAGATGGTCTGCGGCTAAAAATTCGTCCTTATATTGGTGAAGAGCTGTCGCCGGACGTGGATTCGGACCTTTATAAAATGTTCGAGTTTTCTTTCATGGCCTGGGAGAAAAACGGGATACCTCTCGATTTAACGCCCGATATCAAGAAAACACTATTCCGACACAATCAGGGCGGCGTTGCCGGCTTCGTCCTTAATATCATGGTTGAGACCCTGCGGGCTATTGCCGCCGCGCATAAGACACCCCAAGCACCTTTCATTAATTGATCTGGAAAATCCCTGCGAGCATTACACCGTCCATTCTGACGCTTGTGAAATTTTTTTGAGCCTCGGCCCCTCAATCCCTCGAAAAATTGAACTTTGGTTTTTACCCCCCCCTCGTCACCATTCATCAGAGTAAGCGGCGATCTTTGTTTTCATCCTGATAATAAGTCCCCGTTTTCGCTATCTTTTTTCGGCTTCGAGCCGTGGCTTTTTTCTAATTGTCGAACGGATCGTCGCCCGGAGGAGATGATAACTTTTTCTCCACCATGAAATGCGGCTTCCCTCAAAGGATATTCGTAACATTCTATGGTTCACTTTTTCTCAAAGCCCTTGGTAACGAAAGGGACTTTTCAACATTTTTTCTCAAAGTTCCTTCCGGCCGATTTTGGATCAAAAATCACGCGACGCTCAAAAATCTCAAAGACCAAAGACCATAGGATTACAACAGCTTAAAGTCAAATACCTGTAAAATTCCTGGGAGCGCACATCCTTCAGAATTGCTCACTTACGATTTCTCACCCCCCCTGGTAACACACAACCTCAGTCCGCAGTATACACACGCACACAAGCACAATCCAAGCACAGTTTCGTCTTGGGGGAGTGCCAGGGCGACTGTCGAGACTCTTGGTCTTCAACTTCAGAAATAGGTTGTAAGCTATGGTGCTTATTGATAATTGGCGGAAGTGCATGGGAATCGAACCCACCAACCAGCTCGTCACCGGTTCACCGGTTTTGAAGGGCATAAAACCCTGCGAACAAGACTCTCCGATAAAGTGCACAATTCCTTACAATCCATTCATTATCAAAGGCTTTCCGGTTTTCCCTGTATCGGTAGAAATCGGTAAAAAACGGTCTTATCGAGAACGTCACGGGCATAAAACAGTCATAAAAGCCGATTGGGCCGAGGGAAAACTTCTCGGCAGACCTGAGGGCACCATAGGCAAGAACAAGCTCGATGGAAAGGAACGGGAAATCAAGGAGTTTCTGGCTAAGGGGGTCAACAGAGCCAACATTGCTAGATTTTTCGAGGTTACTTTTCCTACGCTTGAGAATTTTATTCAGTCGAGGGGGTTGCGGTGATTTTTCTTGGTTCTTGATCCCGCAGAGATGGGTTAAGAGAACCAAGAACATGGAAGTAAACCAGCTACCGGCTGAAGCCGGTAGCTTTAGAGCCGGCTGGAAGCCGACTAAAGCTCATCTTCAACTTTGAAGTCACCATCGGGGGGTTCCAAAGTTTGCTGTTCGATATACTTTATGGTTACCTCATCGGTCACATTCCCGGAACTCGCGACAAAGTAGCCTCGTGCCCATATGTGTCTGCCCCAGAACGTTCTATTCAGGGTCTTATACTCCATCATGAGCTTCCTCGACGTCTTCCCCTTGAGAGATTTCACGAGTTGGCTTATCGAGATATGGGGTGGCACCGATACGAAGAGGTGGACGTGATCCTTCGAGATATGTCCCTTGATGATCTCCACATCGCTTGTTTTGCATATCTCTCGCAGGAGATCCCTGGCTCTCAGCGCAACATCGGCCCTAAGGACTGGCTTGCGGTATTTCGTGATCCAGACCAAGTGGTACTTGATATCGTACACGGTATGGCTCGATTTCCGATAGCACTCCATACCGCAAGCATACTACGAGGGTTTTTCTCCCATTCCCCGAGGGAGACAATAAGTTTAGAGACATTACTTACATTGGGTCATTTTGCAGTGTTCTCCTTTTGCTTAATCCCAGCATAAGAATAATGAATTATGTACCGCTCAAATCTCTGTAACCCTACCAAGCTCAAAAGCCTCTCTTCCCCGATCCTATTGAAATCCGCTATCGCATCATGAATAGTCAAACCGCTCTCCTCGAAATTGATAATTCCCTTATGGTGCACTTTTCTCGAAATCATCCTCGGCAGACCATATTCCTCCAATTGATATACAACGGACGGTAGGAACGCGCGAGATAGCTTGGCGACAAACGGAGAGATATCGACATTCTCGTCCACTATTATTTTGTGCAGAATATTTACATCGCTTATTAGCGCAGCAAGCTTAAACGTTACCCTACGCTCCAACTTGAACAAATCTTCTATGCTGACTTCGTATTCGTACAATTCGGATAACAATTGAGGGATAGAAAGCCTCCAGTTTTGAGACAGCGCCTTTATGAATCCAACTACCGTACGGTAACGGGCCTCCCAAGCTCCGGGCGACAGACCTAATACCTTGTATAAAATTCTGTCCCAGTCGTCAACATCTGGGGAATTCAGATATGAAAACCCGTGCCACTCAACTCCATTATTTAGAAGGTCACGGGCTATGCTTTGTAGCAGTTGAAAATCGCTTGTTTGGGCAATAAGTTTGCCGTTCCGCCTTCGTTGTCAACGTCGAGGGTCTGATAGGTTGCTACGTGGATACGGGCATTCTTTGCGTTGTTGGTCCCGTCAGGCTTCTTGAAGACCTCCGCCGCTTCGGACCCAAACACCCTTTGCAGTGCCCCTAACGCCTGGGAGCGGAGTTCATCCCTATCACAGACAAATAGGGCACGTTTGAGGAGGGCTGCATCGGCGATACGTTTCAGAAGGTGGACGGCAATGAAGGTTTTCCCTGCTCCGGTTGCAAGGGTCAGAAGTGCCCTTTTTGGCTCCCCTGTCCTTTCACACCGGGCTATCTTCTCAAGGGCGGCACGAATGGCGGCATCCTGATAATAGCGGCGTGTCGCTTCGCCTCCCGGATAGTGCATGAGAAGGGGTCGTGCTGCCGGATCGGAAAGATTGAAACACATGCCCTCTTCGTAGCGGGTCTGAAGGACAGAGGGAGGGGGAAATTCTGACGTGGGTTTAGGTGCACTCGTGAGAACGGTAAAACAATCATACTCAACGAAAAGATGGCCGTTGCTGGCAAAGACGAAAAGTACGTCCAGCCGCTTGCATGAGGCATATGCCTTCGCCTGTTCAAGGCCGTGTGTCGGGGGCAGATGTTCAGCCTTGACCTCTATTAGGCCGACCGCAACAGGTTGGATGTCCTTGTTGACCTTTATCCGCAAGACATAATCTATCCGGCCCTTTGCCTGTTGCCGGGGCTTGCCATTGATAATTTCGATGGCACCTGCCGTCACCTCACGGCGGATGAGTTTTTCCGTCCATGAACAGGCATGAAGAGCAGGATCGATCAGTTTTGCACGGGTGTCCGCCTCGCCGAGTCCCATCACTTACAGCCCTCTTTGCCGCCACCATTGAATTTGAAATGGCGGGAGGGTTCCACATAGGGTGAATTGAGGATAGGGTTTTCAATGACGACAGAGGGCATCAGGGCAGCTTCCGCTTTTACAGGCAAACAGGATGACCGGACATAGGTGCTTGTCCTTGTTTGTACCACCCGACGGGCCGTCGAGTCAAAAAAATTGTGGTTTCCGTGGCCCATTATGTGCGTGAACCGGTGCTGTTTGTGCTATAATCTATCCAGCATCCGGAGCAATCCGATAAGGATTCGGCAACCGAACAAGGAGACGTCACGGTGCCATAAGCGGTAAGCCGCTTGATGTGCAAAGCCACGAGCTTTGAAAAAAGAGGCTCCACCTAGCCGCCCTTATTGCTTCCGGGTGCATATCAGTCAACAGGAGAGCATCATAGAAGCAAAAAACATTTTTTACCTCATCCCCTTCATCGCCAAAGTCACCTCGGTCAAAGAATACATCCCTTACCGCCATTCCAGACTGTTTCTTCAGACGAAATAAAAAACTCTGCCTCAAGACAAGAAGGGATTACCTGTAGACCTCGCCAAAATGATGGAGGCAACCGGGTATCGGAAACGGTTGAAATTCCTGAACAGGATGCGGGAACAATGGGTCCAGGCTCAGGGTAGAATCCCGTGGAAGTTCATGGAATTCTTGAACATCACGAAGGAAGACCTTCTGTGGGTGCTTGATTTTGACAAGGAAGACTTCCGGGATGCTCTGAAATACGCCAATAGACCACGGTATTTTCAATACAGGGTCATGGCCGCCGTATATCCTATTCGAAGGCTGCCGGATAATGTCACGGAGGAGGCGACGGTTGCAAATGCCATGGCTTTTTTGAAGACCCAGCCTGATTATGTGCAGAGAACGGGGGCGTGGATAAACTACAGGAGCCTGAAGACTTTATTCATCAGCAGTGACGGCACCACAAGCGTCACCTACTACGTCCCCGATATTTGAGGGCGGCTATGTGATATTCAAGACTCAGCCCATGCCCGGTACGGTGAGGATTAGATAATGGACGATAAAGCCTATTGGATGAGCCCCAACGGAGATATGCTCCCTGTGCCTCTGAGCCATATCAGCGAGGTCATCAGCAACTCTGAGCGATTCGAGCTGACACGTCAGTACTTGGTTGTTGGCGGCGCTGAAAAAGATGCCAATTATGGCGCAGTGGCCCCCCTCCAATAGAAAATCTTTCCTCCTTGCAGCATTGCCCTGACCCATAAGAGAGACTGAGGGCATGGCGGCTCGGC
>JBEKJU010000059.1:0-15451 GCA_050011095.1 Syntrophorhabdales bacterium | reverse complement strand
TCCCTGATTTCTCAGGGTGTTGGGTATCCCAAGACGTCTGGGACTTTTCGGCAGGGCCTACTGAAGATACTAACAATAGTTTACTATGTCATACGGGGCGGGGATTGTCAAGAAGTTTTTCCAGACTTATTTTCTGGAAAAAACTGTTGACGTGATAATTGAAATGCAATACTATTAGTTATACCTATTTCTATAGTCTTACTATAGTAAGATGACTATGGTTATGTAGGGCAAGCTGACCAGACATGCTGGAGGCTGAGTTGACTGGCTCTGTAGCGCGGGGGCCGTTCAACTCAGCCTCGTCTTTTTTGAACGTGAAGGAGGAAAACGACCCCTACCGATTTCAGGGGCAGAGTGATCCTGATCCATCTCTGAGCAACATGACGCACGTGCTACGCCAAGGAAGCGGGGCTTCCCGTAAGCGCTATTAGGGTCCCTGCTCCGTCGATGTTGGAAGGCTAATCGTGCCACGCAGTACCCGATTTCAGGCATGCCACCACTTAAGTACTCAATCGCGAGGGCATCGTGAGGTTCTGAATCATCGGTGATATTACGGGCACATGGACTGGAAAGGATGGTGATGCCGCTTTTGTGAGGAGAATAGTTCTTTTTGTCCCTGCGATTATGGCACTACTTGTTCTTTTTGGCTCTCCCTTATGCCTCAAGGTCGGCAGCCCTGCGCCCCACGGGAGACATCGCTGCCATTGCTGTTCCGACAGGGCTGGTATGAGTAGAGGTCACTCTATGATATCCTGCCGACAATGCTGCGGCAATGCCAGTGCAGATCATTTCTCCTGGTCGCCGGAAATGATCGTTAGTTCCTTTGACCTCGTGATTTTTGGGAAGCCTGTTTACGACCACGACGAGCGTTTCTCGTCGCCCGAAGTAGTTTATCCGGATGTTCCGGTCAGGCCGCCGATCAACCTTTAGAGTAACAGACCAGAATGATTTTGAAGCTAAGAAGGATTGTGAAATAAAGGAGATATCATGCGAAGAATATTGTTCTATTGCATGCTGGCGGCGCTTTGCCTCTTAACGGAGGGGTCTGTCTGGGCGCTCGACAATGACGATCTGAAAGAAATACCGGTGTGCAAGGTCTGCGGCATGGATAGAGGGACCTTTGCGTATAGCAGGATGCTTATCGAATACGACGACGGCACCAGGGTCGGGACCGATAGCCTTCACTGTGCCGCCCTCGACCTTGCATCGAATACCCGCAGAAAGCCGAAGGTAATCCTTGTGGCTGATTATGATACGAAGGCACTCATCGACGCCCGGACGGCCGTCTGGGTCATCGGCGGCAAGAAAAAGGTCGTTATGACCGTTCGTGCCAAATGGGCCTTCGCTCACCGGGCTGCTGCCGAGGCCTTTGTGAAGGAGAACGGCGGGGTGATAGCGGACTTTGATACGGTTATGAAGGCCGCTTATGAGGATATGCACGCGGACACGGTGAAATTCGGGGACAACGCCGGAACAGGAGAACACGCGCATTCGGGTCATGGCGGTCATGATATGGGCCCCGGGGCGCAAATGCTCGACAACCCCGCCTTTGGCGACCAGATATACCATACCCATCCGGCCGGCTCCGGAATGGTCGGTTACACGTTTATGCACACGTCGATGAACGGGTTGCAATCCGGCACGTCGGGTGTCGGTGACGGCAGTGTCGGCTTTATGAGAGGGACGCCGTACAATTACATGGCGGTCCCCACCAAAATGACCATGGATATGCAGATGGTCATGGCCATGTACGGCATTACCGACGGGTTCACGGTCATGGCAATGACGAGTTATCAAGCGAGCAGTATGAACATGTATATGGACATGGGTCCGATGATGGGCACAGCATCAAGCGCGCCCGTGAACACAAACGGCTTGGGCGACAGTGAGGTGAGAGGGATCTACAAGATTAGCAAATATCTTACCGGCAGCCTTGGCCTGAGCATCCCGACCGGCAGTGTTAAGGAAACGGTGAACATGATGGGTTCTGAATATCGCGCCCCCTACGACATGCAACTCGGCTCGGGCACATGGGACCTCAAGCCTTCGCTCACTTACAATCAGCTGAGCGCCGATGCGCTCTGGGGTTGGGGCGGCCAGACTACGTGGACGTACCACACAGGTAGAAACCAGGATGGCTGGACCACAGGGAACAATCTTCTGTTGACCGGTTGGGTCCAGCGGGCCTTCGGGCCTATCACCGGGTCGCTGCGCCTGGCCTACAATGATGCGGGTCGGATCCAGGGCCGGGACCCCGGAATCCAGGAACTTCTCTCTCAAGTGCCGACGCCTGATGCCGACCCCTCCAACTACGGAGGGCAGCAACTCGATGCCTTGCTGGGAGTAAGTTACTGGAGGGGTCCTTTTGGCTTCGGTATTGAGGGCGGCAAACCTGTCTATCAAAACCTGAACGGTCTCCAACTGCAAACGCACTGGCTTCTCCACGGCAGCTTCCAGGTGATGTTCTGAGTCTGAATTTGGCGCAAGACGGGAGGCAGTGGACAATGTTTGCGTCCATGTGGCGTGAGTTTACTCGCCGCCGAAGAGGATATACTTGTAAACGGTCGCCACGATCTCCGGGTTAACGTTGGAGAGGGCGGAGAATGAGGGCTCGGGTCCGACCACGGGCATTCTGTCTTTCACCGTGAGGACCGTCTGTTCCAGCTCCTCCCAGAAATCGTCGCTCGTCCGGTAGAGGAGCACGAGGTCGGCCTTGTCGATCTCAACAGCGATCCGGGAGACCAACCCCGGCTCTCTTTTGATCTGCTTCGTGGAATAGGCAGTCAGCTCGATGCCGAGGACACGCGCTGCCTCGCTCAAGAGGGGCAGATAGGACGACCACATGATGCTCAGAATTCTCATTGTTCACCTCTTGCTTTCGCTACTCATTGTATCTCCTGATAAGATATGATCCGTACGCAAAGAACCCCGCCGTGTGCCAACCGGAACTTCCTCTACGTCGACGAGGTCAATCTCCTGGAGGACCACATCGTCGACCTGCTCCTCGATTCGGCCGCCATGGGGGTGAATACGGTTGAACGGGAGGGCATCTCCTTCACCCACCCCGCCCGCTTCATCCTGGTGGGCACCATGAACCCCGAGGAGGGTGAGCTAAGGCCCCAGCTTCTTGACCGGTTCGGCCTCTGCGTGAGAGTGATATCGATGCGCGATAAGGCGCCGAGGGTGGAGATTTTGCGCCGCAGGGCCGCCTTCGACCTGGACCCCGAGGAGTTTCTGGGACGCTGGCAGAAGGAACAGGAGAAGCTCGCCCTGAATATCACCGAGGCGCGCAAGCGGCGTGACAAGGTGCAGGTGACCGACTCCGTGCTCGAGGAGATCGTGTCAATGACCACTCAACTGAGCCTCGACGGTCACCGGGCGGACATCGTCATCCTGAAGGCGGCGAGGGCGCTCGCGGCATTCAAGGGCAAGGACACGATCGGGGCGGAGGATATCCGGGAAGCGGCCATGCTCTCCCTGGTTCATCGCGCGAGGCGTCTTCCCTTCGAGGAGATGGGCGCGGAGAGGGGAAAGATCGAAGAAGTGCTCTCAGGACTGCGGATCGCACGAACTTTCGCGGGTTTGTCGGCCACGACGACGCGAAGCTGGCCCTCATCCTTAACGCCATAGATAGCCGTTGCGGCGGAGTGCTCTTCTGGGGCGAGAAAGGGACGGGGAAGTCGACGCTGGCACGACTTTTCAAGGACCTTCTCCCCGAGGGCCTCCCCTTTATCGAGGTGCCGCTGAATGTGACCGAGGACGCCCTTTTGGGATCAATCGATATCGAGGCTGCCTTCGGCAAGGGTCAGAGGGTCTTCCAGCCGGGTATCCTCGGCAGGGCCGACGGCGGCGTGATTTTTATCGATGATATCAACCTGCTTCCATCCGCTGTCGTGGCGCTTATCGCCGAGACATGCGACAGGGGCACGCATATCCTGGAGAGGGAGGGACTCTCGGCGCGACACCCGGCGCGCTTCATCACGCTGGCCACCATGAATCCCCACGAAGGCGTCCTTTCTCCCCACTTCCTCGACCGCTTCGGCATGTGCGTGACCTGGACCGCCCTTCACGAAGACACAGCGCGAATGGACGTGATAAAAGCCGCGACAGGGCATACCCCGGAGCCCGCCGGAAACAAGGCTGGCCTGGGCAAGTTGCGCAGGCGTATCGCCGAAGCGCAAATGCGCGTCCACGCCGTTCTTGTTTCTGACGAGATCGAGGACTACATCGTCAGCCGCTGTATGGAGGCGGGCGCGGAGGGGCATAGGGGAGATATCTTCCTCCTCCATGCCAGCCGCGCCTATGCGGCATACTGCGGGGAGAGGGCCGTGGCTGAAAAGCACGTGGATGAGGTGCTTCCCCTTGTGCTCAGCCACAGGGTGAGACCGGTGGAAGAGGCCTGCGATGAGAGGTCGAAGCCGGATCGTCAGGAGAATCACGACCGGAGTGAGCCCTCCGACGCGGACAGGGCGGCGGAGGCGCGGGCCGGGACGAACGAGGGGCAAGACCGCAAGGGAGAAGATGGGAGTAGCGGAGAGAATGATGTCGCAGCGCCCGAGAAGCAGCAGACCGAGTCGCGCTCCAGCGAGAAGGTCTTCGAGACGGGCGAGCCCTTTGGGGTAAAGAAGATCGCCTTCGGAAAGGACAGGCTGAAGCGCACCGAGAGCGGCAGGAGAACGAAGACGGCATCATACGGAAAGAGCGGCAGGTACGTGCGGAGCGGCTTTCTCGACAATCGCGACGTGGCTGTCGACGCGACCCTCCGGGCGGCGGCTCCCTTTCAACACGCGCGCGGTCGAAAGGACGTTCTCGTGATCAAGCCCGAGGACCTGAGGTTCAAGGAGAGGGAAAAGAAGATGGGCCACTTGGTCGTCTTCATCGTGGACGGGTCAGGCTCCATGGGTGTTCAGAAGAGGATGGTGGAGACGAAAGGCGCGGTCCAGTCGTTACTCCTCGATTGCTATCAGAAGCGGGACAAGGTCGCCTTTATCGTCTTCCGCAAGGACAGGGCGGAGGTGGTGGTGCCACCCACGTCGAGCTTCGAGCGCGCGGCGAAGCGGTTGAGAGAAACACCGGTGGGAGGCAGGACACCGCTGTCGGCGGGCTTGCTGGAGGCATACAAACTGGTAAGACGGACGGAGTTGCAGAGACCCAGAACTCGCTGCCTCGTGGTGCTCGTCACCGACGGCAGGGCGAACCAGGGCCTCACCCAAGAGCCGATCGACCGGGAGATAGGGAGAATCACGACCCTCCTCTCGGGCTTGAAGAGGACCGACTATGTCGTCGTCGACACCGAAGACAAGAAGAACCTTATCAGAATGGATCTCGCCTTGCGGTTCGCTCGCGGGCTCGGCGCACGATACTACCGGCTCGCCGACTTGAGATCGGACAATCTCGCCGGCGTGGTGCGTGAGGCGAAAATGGCGCAGATAAGCAATGACTAAGAGGTGGCTCAAGACTTTGAGAGTGCATGAGGCGAGGCTGTTCATCCCAGGCCGCCGGCCAAGGCTGAACTGACCATCCCGATCGTCTTCCGGCTGGAGGGTGGGACCGGATAGGATCACTCGACTCCAAGAGAAGACATTTTCTATGTCGGGTTATTCTGTTCCCGTACCCCGCCTCCTTATATTTTTAAAGGCCGTTGCAGCAGCCGACAGCCATCCGCATGTATCCGTATCGCTGAACGCATCGGCTCAATATCCAGGCCTCCGCATTTGAGGTTCTCGCACGCGCCGTCGATGTGCACCCGCCTGTCCCAGCCCTGTTCCGTATGCCAGAAGGAATTTATCAGTATGAAGCCATAGTAAAGGGAGCCGTTTCTGTTGGAAAGAGATCTCCCACGAGGTGAGTCCTCAACAACTTCCAGCCCGGTAGGGCTATAAGGATAGCCGCTCGAAACCTGCAAAGTAGAGCCCTCCTCGTCCAGCATTTTTCCGGCATTTTTGAGGAGACAGGTCACCTCTTCTACATTGTCGGAGCCTCCGGCTGTTCGCCTGCCCCTAAAAGCGCGCGTCCGACCGGTTCCACCAGCCGCCTCCCAATGCCTGGAAGAGCGCGGCCGTGTCCGCATAACGGTTGGCGAGGGCCTGCACCCGGTTCGTCACCGCCTGTTGATAGGTCTGCTCGGCATTGAGCAGCGCCAGGTAGCTGACATCACCCAATTCGAGCTGGGTACGGGCTATGGCGAGACTTTTCGCGGCGGCCCCTTCCGCGGCAACGGCGGCCTTGAGGGCGTCGGCATCGCATTGGACCGCATGCAGCGAGTCGGCCACATTCTGGAAAGCGGTGAGCACGGTCCCGCGATACTGCGCGAGAGCCTGGTCATAGGCTGCCTCGGCCGCGCGCTGTCTGTGGAGAAGCGTCCCTCCCTGAAAGACCGGCTGTGTCACATTGCCCGCCAGGGCCCAAAACCCCGTGCCGGGCGTGAACAACTGACCGACCTGGGTGGCGACGGACCCCAAATCGGCCGAGAGCGTGATATTGGGGAGCCTGTTCGCCACGGCCACCCCGATCTCCGCGCAAGCCGTGTGCAATTGCTCCTCCGCGGAGCGGACATCGGGCCGCTGGGCCACGAGCTTTGAGGGAAGGCTCAGGGGAAGCTCCTGGGGCAATTCGAGCGATGAAAGGTCGAACGTTTCCACAAGGGTTTCACTCGGGAAGCGGCCGGCCAGGCGCGCCAGCAGGTCCCGCTGCTGGGCCAATTGCTTTTCCAGGGGCGGCAGCGTCGTTTGCGTCTGCGCGAGGGCCGCTTCCTGGGCCACCACATCGGCTTGCGCTATTTGACCCAGGGCATATTGACGCCGAAGAAGTTCGAGGGATTGGCTCTGGATCTCTATGATCCGCTTTACCGCCGCGATCTGCCCACGGAGCGCCGCCTCTTCGATCGCTCCTGCAACGACGTTCGACGTAAGCGTCAGGTAGGCCGCCTCAAGCTGGAACCGCTGGGAATCGGCCTGCGCCGCAAGCGATTCCACCTGCCGCCTCGTGCCGCCGAATACGTCGATCGTATAGGCCACGGAGACTTGGGCGGTGTGCAGGCTGTAGAGATTGCTGTTCGATGTGAGGGGACTTGTCAGCGAGCGGGCGATCTTCTGCCGCGTGGGATTGAAGTTGGCCTCGACACTGGGGAAGAACGCCCCTTGCTGGGCATAGACGTTCTCCCACGCACCCCGAAGCGCCGCCTGGGCGGCTTCCAGGTCGGGGTTGGCCTTGAGGGCCTGTCCTATGAGGTCGTTGAGCGCCTTCGAATGGAAGAGCGTCCACCACTGGCCGGGTATGTCCCTATCCTGCACGAAGGCTTGAGCCTCTCCGCCCTTGACGTCGGCGGAAGTCGTTCGGGCAGGCAGGCCGGAAGCGGTGTAGCGGTCGACCCCAGGGGCGGCCGGGCGGTGAAAATCGGGGCCCACGGCGCATCCGGCCGCGAGCAGGGCGGCGACGAATAATACCGCGAGGCAGAGGGACCTGTGGCTCGCATGAAGGATGTGAGAAACTATGGATGACCCTCGCATGGCTATACCTCCTCGTGGGGGACCGGCCGCATTGCCGCACGCTTTTCCACCCATTGCTCCAGCACGAAATAGTAGGTGGGCAAGACGAACAGCGTGAGCAACGTGGCGATCATCAGGCCGCCCACCACGACCGTGGCAAGATTGCGCTGCACATCGGTGCCCACACCCGTGGCCAGGGCCGCCGGCAGCATGCCCACGGTCGCCACGGTAGCCGTCATCAGGACGGGCCTGAAGCGCTCGACCGCGCCGGATAAGACAGCCTCGCGAAGCGAGATGTCCGGACCACGCCTCCGGTTGATGTTGGAGACCATGATGATGCCGTTTTGCACCGCCACACCGAAGAGGGCGATGAAACCGACGGCGGATGCCACATTGAGCGTCTCGCCGGTGACGTGGAGCGCGATCAGACCGCCCAGGGTGGCGAGCGGCACTGCCCCGAGGACCAGCATCGCCTGGCGCATCTTGCCGAAATTGGCGAAAAGGAAGATAAGCATGAGCGACAGCACGAGGCCCATGATCAGCACCAGCCGCGCCTGGGCGCGCTGCTGGCTCTCGAATTGACCGCCCCACTCGAGATGATATTTATCGTGGTCGAAGCGCACCGACTGGTTGACCTTGTGTTGTGCCTCCGCCAGGTAATCGGAAAGGGCGCGGTCCCTGTTCTCGATCCGCACCAGCAGCGCGCGGTGGCCCATCTCATGCGAGATGGTGCTCTCACCGGTCTGGAGCCTGATGTGGGCTACCTCGGATAAGGGTATCTGGGCGCCGCCCGCGGTGGTGAGCACCAGGTTGCCCAGCGCTTCGGGGCTGCCTCGGTAATCTTTCGGAAACCTCACGGTAACGCCGTACGTACGGTCTTCCACATAGACCGTGCTGATTGGCGCGCCGCCGATTCCGGTCTGGATCAGGCTCGTGATGTCGGACACGTTGATGCCGTATCGCGCCGCGGCTGCCCGGTCGATGTCGACGGCGATCTGAGGGATCGGGGGCTCCTGAAAGATGGAGACCCCGGCCGTCCCCCGAATGCCGTCGAGCACGCCGACGATCTCGCCGCCGATGCGGCGCAGCTCCTTGAAATCGTCCCCGTAAATGCGCACGACCAGGGGGCTGTGCGCGCCGCCGATGATATCGTAGACCATATCGATGATCGGCTGGCTGATGCCGACCGAACATCCGGGCAACTGCTTGAGGCGGGCATTGAGCCGTCGGAGAAATTCCGCCTTGGTCTCGCCCTTGGGCCAGGTATCGTAAGGTTTCAACCCCACCGGCGCCTCGATGTGGGAAGGCGTCCATGGATCGGTACCGTCGTCGTTCCGGCCGAGCTGCGTCACGGCATAAGACACCTCGGGGAATTCCAGTACTGCCCGCCGCAGCTGTCCGGCCATCTCGCTGGCCTTCTCAAGGGAGAGCCCTGAAGGCATCTGCACCTGAAGCCACAGGTTGCCTTCGTCCAGCTCGGGCAGATAGTCTTTGCCGGTGGTCGCGCCCAGCACCACTATGGCCGCCAAAGCCGCCCCACCCACCACGTATGCGATTTTCGGCATGCCCAGCATGCGATCGAGGTATCTGCGGAAGCGGGCCTGCAGCCATTCGAGAGGCCGGTTGTGAAAAGCCCGCCGGGGTTTGCGCAGGGCCATGAAGGCGAGGCAGGGGATGACGGTGAAGGTGCACAAGAGCGCCCCCATCAGGTTGGATCCCATGGTATAGGCGATGGGCAGGAACAGCTTTGATTCCGCGTGCTCGAACGCGAACAGCGGGAGATAGGCGGTCATGATGATAAGCGTGCCGAAGAAAATCGGCCGCGCTACCTGGGTGGTGGTGGCAAATATATCACCCTCGGTCATGACGGCGGTCGGATTCGCCTCGCGCCTGCGCAGGGCGGCCTCGGCCACCACTATCGCCCCGTCGACGATAATGCCGTAATCGACCGCGCCAAGGGAAAGAAGGTTGGCCGACAGATTCGCCTGGCGCATCACGATGAGGGCGACGGCGAGGGCAAGCGGTATGGTTATCCCGGCGGTCAGGGCGATGCGCGGGTTGCCGAGAAACAGGACCAGCACGATAAACACCAGGAAGATCCCCTCCATGACGGTGTGGGAGACCTTGTGCACCGTCAGCTGGACGAGGTCGTCCCGGTCGATGTAGGGGACGATGCGCACGCCCATGGGGCCGAGCTGCTTTGCAAGGTCATTCACCCTGGCGTGAATGCCCTTCAGCACTTGTGAAGGATTTTCGTGCTTGAGCATGAGCACGATGCCTTCCAGGGTGTCCGGGTTGGCGTCCTTGCCGAGAATGCCTTCACGCTCCTGATGGGAGTAGGTAAGCCTTCCGAGGTCGCGGACGAGGATGGGCACGCCCTTGCGCTGGGTGACAACGATGTTGCCGAGGTCCGAAAGGGTGCGCACGAGGCCGATGCCCCGGATCACGTAGCCCTGCTCTCCGCGCGAGATGCGGCTGCCCCCGGCGTTGGAGCTGTTGTTGTCGATCGCCGTGGTCACGTCGGAGAGACCGATGCCCAAACGCTGGATCTCCCGGGGGTCGAGCTCGAGCTGATACTGCATGGTAAAGCCGCCGAAGTTGGCGACATCGACCACTCCGGCCACCTGTTTGAACGCCGGGATGACGATCCATCTCTGAATTTCGGAAAGCTCCATCAGGTTCTTGGTATCGGATTCGAGCGTGTAGCGGTAGATCTCGCCGGCAGGGCCGGTCACCGGGTCGAGGCCGGGCTGGATGCCGGACGGCAGGTTGACCGCGTTGATGCGGTCGGTGACGCGCTGCCTGGACCAGTAGTCCTCGGCGCCGTCCTTAAAAATCAGGGTAATGAGCGACAGGCCGAAGGTGCTGCTCGAACGCATGTTCACCAGGCCGGGGGTGCCCGCCACCGCCCGTTCCAGGGGGATGGTGATCTGCTGCTCGACCTCCTCGGAGGCGAGCCCCGGCGCCTGGGTGACAACCTGGCAGGTCACGTCGCCGATGTCCGGATATGCCTCCACCGTCAGCTTTTTCCACGTGTAATAGCCGAAAGCGGCAATCATCATCACCACGATTATCACGACCAGCCGCTTGTGGAGGCAGGTCCTGATAATTTTCTCAATCATTGATCAGCACCCCGCCTTTCACGACGACCCGGTCGCCCGGATTCAGTCCCCGGTCGATGCGGGCGCCGTCGCCTTCTCCATAGCCGGGAAGGACCGGCCGCTTCACGAAGACCCAGGGCTCGACCTCGACCAAGACCACGGTCGAGTCGTTATTCATGAGCAGCGCGGACTTGGGCACGAATACCGCCTGCTTCTGGGGCACAATGAAGCTGACGTTGGCGAACATGTTTGGCTTCAGCAGGTCCTTCGGATTCGGGAAGACCATGCGTACCTTGCACCTGCGCGAATCGGGGTCCATGACGTCGCCTACGAAGGCGACGGAGCCGTGAAAGGTCTTCCCCGGATAGGCCGGGAAAGTCACCTCCACCGACTGGCCTCTGTCAACATGAGCAATCTCGCTTTCCGGCACATTGGCCGTGACCCAGACGGAGTCGAGGTTCGCCACGGTCATGAGCGGAGCGGTCGTATCGTTGGCGAATGCCCCGGGCGCGCACATGAGGGCGGTGACGCTTCCCGTCACGGGCGCCTTAAGGGTGAGCTGGCGCGACTCGCCTTTGCCGGCCTTCACGCCGATTTCCTTGAGCCGTGCCTCGGCCCGGTCGAATTCGATCCGGGCCTGCTCGTGACCGCTCTGCGCCTGTTCCAGGTCCTTGAGCGCCCCCGCTCCCGCCTTGTTGAGGCCGCGCACGCGTTCCAGGACCCGGCCGGTGCGCCCCACCTCGTCGCGCGCCTTGTCGTCGTCGGCATAAGCCTGCGCCAGGTCGGCCGAATCGATCACGGCGAGGGCCTGGCCTTTCACGACGCGGTCCCCCAGCCTGACCCGCAGCTCGACCACTTTGCCGGCAACCGGGGGCAGAATGTTGATCGTCCGCGCCGGGTCCGCCTCCACGGAGGCGGGCAGGACGAGCGTGCGGGGGCAGTCTTTCACGCCCACCTGCGCTACGGTCAGCTGCGAGCGCAGAACGGAACCGGGGGGTATGATTATCCTGTCGGCCCGATGTATCATCGAGGCCGGTGGGTCGGGGGCGTCCAGGGCCAGGGCATGACCGGGAGAGCGCACCCAGCGTGCGCCAAAGGCGATGCCAAGGACGAAAATCACGATAGCGGCGCAGATCGGGGTGAAACGCTTCCATGAGGGGTGATTCAGGCGAAGCATGGTACACCTCCGGCCGACCGGCCCGCGACGCCGGGTCTCAAACTATCGCACCCCGTGGGGGCTATCCGCTCTTTGCAAAACAGCTGTTTCATCGGACTTCTCCTTATGTGACCCATCTTCGTTGCCGGAGGTTCCTTACCATCAAGAAAAAGTGTCGTCCGGCATGTCATGGCCCTGACGAGACCGGGGCCACCCTCGCGTAAGGGCGTATATGTCTCGCTTGGGCGTATGGTGCTGTCCCCTCATGATAGCGAACGAAAAAGAACGAAAACCGGCTTTGATACTTTTTCCGACAGTACCCAGACGAAGGGCGTTAGCCGGGTTCGGTAGTCGGGGCACACAAGGGGCGTGCTACCGATTGCGATTATCCGAAGCGGGGAGGAAGGGGCGGTCCACGGTACAGGAGGCCCGTGAAGACGACCGAGCCTTCGAAGCACTGTACCTCTTCAACCATGATCTCATACCGTGTGGTGAGGTCCATCGCGGGAAGAACCGGGACGTGGTTGAGAGAAGAAGACAGCGAGTTGTTCGTGAAGCAGATCGCGCACGTCTTGCTCGGCATGACGCGATCGGGATCAAAGGCGACGGCAGCCACGGAGTAGAGCATGTATGCGGCAAAGAGAAGCAACAACGGCTTCCGGATCGACTTTATGAAGGAGGATCGCGATTTCATTGATGACTAATAATAATTATAGCGTAACCATGTTAACTCAAAATGAATTTCTTGTCAATTTTTGAAAAGAACAGAGCAAAATTTGAAATATCGCAAGCCTGTGAGCAGCCGGCACGCGCTGGAGAAAGAACTCATGCCGCAAGAGGGGTCGATATCCCGGTGCGCCGGTGATTTCGGGCGATTTGACAAACCTTTGAAAAAACATTCTTCGGCCATTTTTAACGATGGTCACGAAGCCGGAGACATGAGCCGGAATTGCCACGAGAAATGTTGAACGGGCGTGCCAAGGTCAAAACTTACGAGTTCAAGGAAGGAGGCGTTGGGCGTATGACCGGCGTTTCTTAGACGGGGCTGTACTATATAGCATCCGCGTTCCCATAGACGGCTGAAACTGAACGATCACCGCTCGAATGCCTCTTCGAACATTCCTCGCTTCGCGGCCCCTTTCTTCGCCTTCTTCGACGAAGCGTCGATACTGGTTACGGTCGGAGGAAAAGAGGGGAAACATAAGCGAAAAGGTCGAGAACTTCGATTGTGCCACAAGGCCCGCGCAGAGAGGGTTGAGATGGATATACGGCACCAGCTCCAGTACGTGGGGACATCCTCCTGATTGTTACGTGGAGTCTCTTTTCTTGTCGAGTTCCGCGCGAATAGCGGCGCCGATGGTATCCATGAAAAAAGGTTTCCTTATGTAGGCGCCGGCCCCCAATTCCTGCGTTTCCTTCACCCGCTGGGTTTCGGCGTATCCGCTGGTGATGATGGCCTTTAGCCCTGGCCTTACTTTGAGTGTCTCGCGATACGTGTCGAGCCCATCCATCCCTGGTTCCATGTACATATCCAGGACAAGGAGGTCCACCGGCGATTTAATGACGTAGGCGATGGCTTCTTCGCCCTTTGAGACGGCCTCCACCGAGTATCCCAATTCCGCGAGCATCTTCGCGGCAACCTCTCTTTGCTCCTTCACGTCGTCGACGATGAGGATGGACTCCCCCCTCGCCATGCCTTGCGCTGCGGGCTCCATGCCTCGAATTGAGGTCGACTTCTCCGCCTTCGCGGGAAAATACAGCGTGAAGGCCGTTCCCTTGCCCACCGCGCTTTCAATATCGATATGACCTTCGTGGTCTTTGACCGTGCCCCACACCACAGTCATGCCTAACCCTGTTCCGCTGCGGCCCATCACCTTCTTCGTAAAGAAGGGTTCGAAGATCCTGTCAATATCCTCCTTCGGGATGCCGATTCCCGTATCGGAAACCCGAAGGAGGACGTAATCTCCCGCCTCGATGCTTTCAAATGAGCCGGCACGCGGTCCGGTATGCTCGGCACTGGTGGACACGACGAGTTTTCCCCCGTCCGGCATGGCCTCTGCTGCATTGGAGACCAGATTCATCACGACCTTGAGCAGGTGAATCGGCGAACCCGAGAGATTGGGCAGACCGGGATCGAGTTCCAGATCCACGTCCACCCGGGGATGAAATGACTTCAACCTCTCGTATTCGGGACTCAGGAAGTAGTCCTTGATGACAGTGTTGAGGTTAAGGACCTGGGGCGAGGCCACGCCCCGCCGGGCCAGCGTCAGAAGATCCTGGACGATGGCGGCGGCCTTCACGCCTGATCGCCTGATGATCTCCAAGGGCTCTCTTAAAGGACTGCCGGCGGGAAGCTGGGTAAGAAGAAGATCGGGGTAGCTCACCGTCCCAACCAGAATGTTGTTGAGATCATGGGCAACGCCTCCCGCCAGGATCCCTAAGTCTTCCATTCTCTTGGCCCTCTGCAGTTTTTCGTTGAGGGTCCGCCGGTCTTCCTCGACGCGAGCCCGTTCTGCCATCTCGGCTTGCAATTGGCGAACCGTTCCTGACAGCTCCGTGTTCCGGCGTCTCAGGGTATCGACCAGGTTCTCAATTTCGCGGTTCAAGGTTCCGAGCGCAAGTACGATAAGTCCGCCCACGAAAGCCATTCCGCACAGGGCTGCTAACCACGAGGTGTAGGAAGTAATGTAGGTCAGGGGGTTAAATGCGACGGTCAGGACTCCCGAGACGAACAGAAATCCGACCACGCCGAAGACAAAGGTTGAAATGCCGACCGTGACGGTTCCGACGCGACTGCCGAAAAACATGGTCGCGAGGACGCAACAGGCGAACAAGGCCGGAAGGCCCATCCCCACGAGTCCATACGTCAAGAGTCCCGTTACGGATAGGATGAAACCGATCGCAACGACGACAACGGCGCGCACCGAAAACGGTAAGCGGCGGCCGAGGAGTGCCGTGCACAGCACGAGCACGTACATGAGAATCTGGAGCGTCATCACCGGCAGCCAACCAACCGTGAAGGCCCGGGAAAGCGAGACCAGCAAGACGAGGAGACCGACGACCGAGAGATTTCGAAGACTCCAGGAGAGTTGTCGGTCACGCAGTCTCCGAAAAGTTTCAGCCGTTTCGTCCATTCTTCACCTCAGGGCTGTCGGAGGGACATCTCACTTGTTGCGTGCTCCCTTCACCATCGCTGCTCCCGCGACATTTTCTAATAATTATCATCATTAATACTGTATTGCAAGCAAAACCTTCAACATGCAAAACATTCAGCCGTGTCAAAACATTCAGCCGCTCTTTTGCAGGAAGAACGAGGGCCGACCGGCGTTATGTCTGTCACCTACCATATGGTGAAAACTGAAAGGCAGAAGCAGTTTCACTATTACCAATCGAAAGCTGCCCTGAGAGAAGAGTCCAGAGGATCGCTAAAAATTGTTGCGAACGCCTTGGTCAGTCTGCATTGGTGAACGTAATCAGACCTGCGGCAACATTTCCTTGAGCTAATCCTATTCTTTGTTTTGGCGATGTGTTTCCATTTTTTGGGCTTCTCTTCGGTAGGTGCCAAGGAGCATTGACGATACCGAGCCTAGTGTCACGTCATCCTTGTAATGTCGTATAATCCGAAATAAAATGTCCCTGTGACATTCAATTCCGCCGCAGGGAGGATGGGGGGTGAAAAAGTACAAAGTGACGCTCGGAAAGGAAGA
>JBEKJU010000058.1:0-15517 GCA_050011095.1 Syntrophorhabdales bacterium | reverse complement strand
CTGGTCTATGAGCTTTATCGCGATCTCCAGCTCGCGGTCGCTCGCCTCTTCCTTTCCGGGAAGGTCAAGACCCGCGGGTTTCCTGATCTCGTCGGCGAAGCGCATCTGTTCGAGCACGATGAGGTCCCCTTCAGGCCTTATTGCGACGAGGTGTTCCCTGTTCCGGAGGACGAATGTTCCCACGCCCACCTTTGCCGTTTTCTTCAGGGCCTCGCGGAGGAGGGCATAGGCCTTCCTCGCCTGTCTCGTGGGCTCAAGGTAGTACGGCTTTTCGAGAAGCTTCGGGTCTATCTCGTGGGCCTCAACAAATTCGACGATATCTACCGTCTGCGTCTTTCTGACATTGGCGGCGCGGAAATCCTCGTCTTCAAGGACCACGTAGTCCCCTTTCCTGTACTCGTACCCTTTCACGATGTCCTGATAAGGGACCTCCTCTCCCGTATCGCGGCAGACGCGGGCATAGCGAATGGGACAGAGGTCCTGCCGCCTGAGCATGTCGAGGTCGAGGTTGCCCTCCTCCACCGCCGTGTAGAGCTTGACCGGAATGTGGATCAAACCGAAGCTGATCGCGCCTGACCATAGGGAACGCATAATCTTTAAGGCGAATATAAGCTTTTATAAAGGCATTCTCAAGGGCGGGGAGATGGTTCTCCCCTGGGGCGGCGGGCGTAACGTATAAGATAGTCCCTGAAGGCGATGCCGTAGACGAGGGCCGTCAAAAGAAAGCTGAGGGAAAACGAGAGGTATACATGGCCGCCCGCAACCCTCTTCACACCGGCGATAAGCAGGGCCGTGAGCATGCCGGCGAGGAGGGAGCGGATGACCAATCTCCGTGTTGTCTTCCCGATGCGGTAGCCGCTTCGCCTCTTGAAGAGCAGGTACAGGAAGAGGAAATTGTAGAAGGAGACGATGGAGGTGGCCAGCGAGATGCCGAGATTCTTGAAAGGCGCCATGAGGAGGTAGGCGATAGCCGCGTTGAGCGCAATGGAGCTGATGCCGATGAGGGCCGGGGTCCTCACGTCGTGAAAGGCATTGAATACCCGTACGAAACAGATGGAAAGGGCATAGAAGACGAGCCCGATGCTGTAGCCGAAGAGCGCGCTCGCGGTCATGGCCGTGTCTCTGGCGGAAAAGGCGCCCCGCTGGTAGAGCATCCTGATGAAGGTGTCTCCCGTGAGGCAGAGAAGGACGGTCGCGGGGATCAGCGTCACGCAGAGAAGGACGAGGGAGCTGTCGATGTGGGCCCTGATCCCCTCCCAGTCCTTCTGGTGGTAGAGCCCCGAGATCTTCGAGAAGAGGACCGTATAGGTGGGCACCGCGAAAAGGCTGAAGGGCAGAATAAAGATGCGGAACGCGTAAGACAGCGAGGCGACCTCCCCGGAGGGCAGGTAGGAGGCGATAATCCGTCCCACGAAACTGTTGATGGGAACGATGGAGGTGGCGATGAGGGCCCCGGTGAAGAGCTGCCTCGCCTCTTTCAGGGACGGATGGTGGAGGGAGAGGGAAAGGCTGTACCGGATGCGTTGCCTTCGCATGAAAGGGATCTGCACGAGCACCTGGGCAACGGCGCCCGCGCTGACACCGACCGCGAGACTGTATATCCCGAGCCTGCCCTTCATCGTGACGGCAACCACAATAAAGAGTATATTCCAGACGATGCCGGACAACTCGGGCGCGGCGAAATGCTCCCTGGCATTGAGGAAGGCCTTCATGACCGAGAGGACGGCGTGAAGACCGATGACCGGTATCATGATGAGGAAGAGCAGCCTCGCCGTCTCACGCTGGCCGCCCTGAAACCCGGGGGCGATCATTTTCATGATGGGCGAGCTTAGAAGGAAAAAGACAAGAGAGACGACACCCATCAGGATGATGCAAAGGTTCATGGAAGTCGAATATATCCGCGAAAGTTCCTCTTCGTCCTTGAGATACCTCGAGCACACGGGAATGAGAAAGGCGCTCGTTGCGCCGGAAAAGAAGAGGGTCTGTATCATCTCGGGGAAGTTGAAGGATATAACGAAGGCATCGACGAGGAGGGTCGCGCCGAAAAGGTACGCCTGGACCGCCTCCCGCACATAGCCGAGGGGCCTCGAGAGCATGGTGATCCCGGTGATGACGGAGCCTTTTCGTATGAGATAGTCGATCGACGTGCTGTGCGCGGAGCTTGCAGACTCTTTCATACCGGCACCCTAGGCTGTCCAGCCGTGCTGACCGATCAGCTTGACGAACCTGCACCCACCAAAGTCTTCCTCACGGTACCGGTCCTCCCCCTCCTTGACGTAGAGCATCAGGTTCTGGAAGTCCTCGTCGCCCAGGGGAATGAGCAGTCTTCCGCCGATCTCGAGCTGCTTCAGGAGTGGATCGGGTGCATCAGGGGCGGCGGCAGTGACGATAATTCCGCCGAAGGGGCTCTCGTCCCGCCACCCTTCGGTTCCATCCCCGATGCGGGTGACAATGTTCGTGTATTTCAGCTCATCGAGCACCCTTCGCGCCCTCTTTGCAAGGGCGGGTATGCGCTCGATAGTGAAAACCCGGTCGGCCAGCCTCGCGAGTATGGCCGCCTGGTAGCCCGAACCCGTGCCGATTTCCAGCACCTTTTCCGTCCCGTTGAGATTAAGGGCCTCCGTCATGAGGGCCACTATATAGGGCTGCGATATGGTTTGCTTCTCGCCGATAGGGAGGGGGTAGTCCTCGTATGCCTGAGGCCAGAGCGCCTCATCGAGGAACATGTGGCGGGGGACCTTCAGGAACGCATTGAGCACCCTCTGGTCCCTTATACCGCGCTGGACGAGCGTTTCGACCATCTGCTGACGTTTGCGCACGTATTCGTTGTACATGTTATCTGGAAAGCTCCCTCGCGCGCGCCTGGGCCGCCTCCAGCGCCCTCACGACGGTTCCCCTGAACCCTTTTTCGTCAAGGACAACGAGACCCGCGATAGTCGTGCCCCCTGGGGAGGTGACCATTTCTCTCATCAGGGCCGGGTGCATGCGCTCCTTTTCGAGCATGGCGCAGGTGCCCGTGATGGTCTGAAAGGCAAGGTCGTAGGCCTTGTCCCGTGGAAGCCCCATCTTCACCCCGCCATCGATCATCGCCTCAAAAAAGGCGAGGAAGAAGGCAGGTCCGCTGCCGCTGAGGGCCGTGACCGCATCCATCTGCTCCTCGGCTACCTCGATAATGCGGCCGAGGGGCGCGAGGAACGACGCGACCGATCTCACTTCATCCTGAGAGAGCAGGTAATTCGCCGACATTCCCAGGGCGCCCTGTCCTACCGTGACGCCGATATTGGGCATGATCCTGACCACCTTGGCCGGTCTTTGGAGCATGGATATAATGCTGGAGGTGGTAACCCCCGCCATTATGGAGATGATGGTGGACGCCTCACCCACGGAAGGGGCGATCGCGCTGATGGCGCCCTTTGCCTCCTGGGGCTTCACCGCCAGTATAATGTAGTCGCATTGCGCCGCGAGTTCCGCGGGGTTTGAGGCGGCCCCGATGCCGTATGAATCGATGACGGCCTTCATCCTGGCCGGTTTTATCTCAAAGAAGAGGATCTCGCTAGTGGAGAGACCGCCTGTGAGGAGCGCCCGCGCTATCGCCTCCCCCATGTTTCCCAGACCCATTATTCCCACCTTTTTCATGGCTGCCTCCACCCTCGCCTTTTTATCGACGTTGTGACAATACCCACTCTTATAACAGATGGACTCCGGATTTTAAAGCAGAATTATTCGGAAGGCCGAGGCCTATCCGATAATGTGCAATTTTTTCTTATGGGCGTGCGCCCTCAGCAATATCGTCGTCGCCCCCGGCCCGCCGTCGGCCATCCTGCAACTTGCAAAGGCAACCACCCATTTTCTGTGCATGGCCCGGACAATCCATTCCTTCAGCTTCTCCTTCAGCACCGGCCCCCGCCTCGACTTCAGACCCCTGCCGTGAATGATCCTGACGCACCGGAACCCGGATTGCACCGCCTCGCCCAGAAAGGCATGGAAGACGTCGCAGGCGTCGTGCGCTGAAAGCCCGTGAAGGTCGAGGACCTTCTGTATCGAGAATTCCCCGTTCCGCAGCTTCTCGATGACAAGGGGGCTTGTGCCGTCCACGTATCCTTCCATATACTCCGGCAGGTTGATCACGCTGAAAGGCGCGTCGGCCTTCAGTATCTCCTCCATGATCCGCACGTCCTCCCCGCGCGCCCCGGAACGATTGTTATCCCTCAAGGAACCCCGGATCCGCTCCTTTGTCCGGTCGACCCTCCTGACATCCTTCATGGCCTCAAGGAAGGCCGCGTTTTCGTCCGGCTGGTCCGGAGCGGCAAGGACTGCCTCCACCGGCGCGGGCATCTCTTCTTCCGTCAGCGTGACGCGGTGCTCCCTGACAAAATCGGCCAGGTCGCGAAGGACCTGGTATATGGAGTCCTTTTCCTCCATCCCTCATAATTAAACCTCTTAAACGGGGTAAGTTCAAGGGGCGGAAGGAGAGGAGAGCGGAAAGGGGTGCCGGGACGGGTTGCCCATGCCTTCGGTCCTTCCTTTTTATGAAGGGGAGGCTCCACGTGCTTTGCCCGTGGAGGGGGCGACGCGAGCCCCATTCAATAGCGCGCGAGCCCCATTCAATGTAGCGGAAAAGAGAACCCTATCGCAGGTTGTGCTTCTTGGCCCATGGGGCTACATGAATGGGGCTCTCCAGGACCTCGGCCCCCGCAGCCAGCAAGGCCTCCTGCTTGCCCTGCACCGTCCCTGTCTCGCCACGCACTATGGCGCCGGCGTGGCCCATGCGCTTGCCTTGAGGCGAGCGGCGGCCCGTGATGTAGGCGGCCACGGGCTTTGTCATCCGCTCCGTGATGAAGGCGGCTGCCTGCTCTTCCTGCTCGCCTCCTACTTCCCCCACGATGATAACCCCGTCCGTATCCCTGTCGTCCTCGAAAAGCCGGAGGATCTCGGTGAGGTTGGTCAGGAGGACCGGATCGGCCCCCATGCCGACGACCGCGCTCTGGCCGACATGGCTCTCCGAGAGTATCCCCGCGAATTCATACGAGAGGGTGCCGCTCCGGGAGACGATCCCTACGCGTCCGGGGGCAAAGAGGGACGCGGGCATGATGCCGATCTTGCCCTTCCCCGGAACAAGGATGCCCGGCGTCGTGGGGCCGAGGGCAAAAACACCCTTTGTCATCGCATAATCGCGCATCTTTATCACGTCGTTCACCGGTACGTGCTCAGGCACGACAACGATCAGCTTTATCCCCGCGTCGACGGTCTCAAGAAATGCATCTAGAACAAAAGGGGCGGGCACAAAAAAGACGGAGGCATTTGCGTCCGTTTCCCTTACCGCCTGCTCGACGCTATCGAAGACAGGCAGCCCTTCGACGGTGGAGCCCCCCTTTCCCGGGGTGACACCCCCCACGATCCTGGTGCCGTACTCAAGCATCCAGTGCGTTTGAACCACGCCGATCCTGCCCGTTATTCCCTGCACGATCACGCGGGTTGCATCATCGATTAATATTCCCATCCGTCGAACCTCTCTACCGCGTCCGAATTTCGGGCAGCCTCAAAAAATCGGCGGAACCCGCGAAAGGTCCTTCAGCCCGGACCGACAAGCTCAAAGAGCCGCTCCACGGCCCTCTCCGTCGCGGTCTCCGTGACCACGTGGACACCGCCCGCACGAAAGATATCCCAGGTCTCCTCCTGCCGGTTGCCGAGGGCCTTCGCGACAATCGGTATCTTCACGTTGTGCTCCCTGAGGTAGCGGACCACCCCTTTCGCACCCTCATGAATGGGGTTTATCCCGCCGTAGACGTTGATAAAGATCCCCCGCAGGTCCGGCTTCATCATGACGAGGTCCATGCATTTGTAAAGGAGATCGGCCGTGATGCCCCCACCCGTCTCCAGGAAGTTGGCCGGTCTCATCGTCTGCCCGATGATGTCCATGGAGGCCATGCCCAGTCCGGCCCCTGACGAGATAAGCCCGATATCACCGTCCAGCTCCACGTAGCTGACGCCGATCTCCTTACCCCTCCGCTCGCGGGGGTTCTCGATCCGCTCGACAGGATCGGGCAGCGGATACCGGAGCCGCGACAGGGCGGAATCGTCTATCTCAACTACCCCGTCGACCGCAAGTACGCCGCCGTTCGGGAGAACGGCGAGCGGGTTGATCTCCACGATGAGCGCCTCGAAACGGGAGAAGACCTTGTAGGCCTGGGCGATCACATCGGTAAAGGCGCCCATCAAGTTCTGGCCGAGACCGAGCTTCCTGAGGAGCATTCGCGCCTGATAGGGATAAAAGCCGAACATCGGGTCTATATCGATTGACGCGATCTTTTCGGGCGAGTTTCGCGCCGTCTCCTCGATGTGGACGCCGCCCTCGGTGCTCACCACGATGACGGGCTTCCCCGTATGGCCACGCACCGTGGCGCCCACGTAAAGCTCCTTCGCGATCTCCGCCTTCTCCGCCACGAGAATTTTTCTGACCGGCAGGCCGTTGACCTCCGAGATGAGAAGCTCTTCGGCCACCGCCTTCAGTTCCTCGGGTGTCCGGGCGCTCCTGATGCCTCCGGCGAGCCCCCGGCTCCCCGCAAGGACCTGCGCCTTAAGCATGACGGGGTATCCGATCTCTCCGGCCACATGGACCGCCTCCTGCACCGTCCCCGCAATGCCTCGCCGGGGAACGGGAATACCCACCGATTCGAAAATATCGGCTGCCTCGAATTCATGTAGTCTCATGGCGACGCCTTTCCTCCCCGACGATTTTTTCCCGTGTGGAATCTGCAAGTATAAACAGCCTCCCCCCGGCTTGTCAACAATAGATTCTAAATGTGATTTGATATTAAATCAGGATGCGGACGGCGCCGAAGACCGCCGCCAGCAGTATACAAGGGGGGATTCGAAGCGTCCGTCGGACAATTCAGGAATTTACTTGACAGAACAGCCAAAAAATGAAATTTTAAATACGATTTCTAATCAAATTATGCAGGAGCTTTAATGGCGCGTCGGACGAAGACGGAGAAGACGCCGAACAACGAAGAGGACCGGAGCCGGGCCGCCTACCAGGGGCTGCGCCGCATGCTTTACAACAAGGAACTCGTGCCGGGACAGAAGATCGCCTACCGCGAACTGGCCGAGCGGCTGGAGATGAGCCCGACGCCTATCATCCAGGCCCTGAAGTGGCTCGAGTTGCAGGGGTTTGTCCGCCACGAGGCGAACCGGGGCTACTCCATGGCGCCCTTTAGTCTGAAGGAGATAGAAGAGATCTACGAGCTGCGCGAGCTTTTGGAGCCGTCACTCGTCGAGGCGACCGTGCAGCGCCTGGACAAGGAGGGGATCGGCCAGCTAAAAAGCGCCCTCGACGCGCACCGGTCGGCGCAGCGCGAGTTCTATCTGAAAGAGAGGCTTTTCAAGAACAGGGAATTCCACGTAACGCTGGCATCCCTTTCGGGGAAAGAGACCCAGATACGGATCCTTCAGAACCTCTTTGATATGCTCTTTCTGAAGTACGGCGGCAATTATCTGCCCATGACATCGCTCCCTTCCCTGGACGAGGAGCACCAGCAGATCTACGATTGCATCGTGCTCCGGGATGTCAAGAAGGCGCGGACCATACTCGCGCGCCACATATCGAGCGTGAGAAGCCAGGTCCTGGCGAGTGTCAGGCAAATCCTGGCGGAGCGGGAAAGACCCGACATCTGATTTGCACGTCTTTCGAGATCTCCGATTCGGAGTGACGATTCTATATTAATCGAGGAGGTACCACACAATGGGGCTTAAGACAAAAAAGGAGTATATTGAATCGCTGCGGGCCCTTCATCCCACGGCGTATATGTTCGGGGAACGTGTCACGGATATCGTCGACAACCCCCGCCTCCGCGCGGGCATCGAGGCGACGGGAGCCACCTATGAGATCGCGGAGATGGACGAATACCGCGATCTCGTGGTCGCCACGAGCCCCCTCATCAACGAGCCCGTCAACCGGTTCACCCTGCCCCCTTCCAGCATCGATGACCTGGTGGCGCGGGTGAAGGTCAACCGGAAGCTGGGCAACTACGTCGGTACGTGCCATCAGCGGTGCACCGGGCTCGACTGCCTCTCCACCCTGGCGATAGTGACCTACGATATCGACCGGAAGCATCAGACGAGCTATAACAGCCGGTATATCGAGTTCCTGAAGCACGTGCAGAGGAACGATCTGGCCGCGAACGCGGGCGTCACCGACGTCAAGGGCGACCGCTCCCTCGGTCCGAGCGAGCAGCCCGACAAGGATATGTACCTCCATGTCGTCGAAAAAAGGGACGACGGGATCGTGGTGCGCGGGGCAAAGGCGCATCAGACGGGCTCTCTCTCATGCCACGAGATCATCGTGCTCCCCACGCGCGCCCTGGGCAAGGCCGACCGGGACTATGCCCTGGCCTTCGCGGTTCCCGCCGACGCGGAAGGGTTGATCCATGTGGTCGGCAGGTCGACCCTGGATGGGCGTGAGCTGGAGGGCTGCGATGTCGGCAACACGCTCTATTCGAAATACTGTCCCACCCTCATTTTCAATGACGTCTTCGTGCCCTGGGAGCGTGTCTTCATGTGCGGCGAGACCGAGTTCGCCCAGGAGATGGTCGTGAAGTTCTCCTCCCTGCACCGCCAGAGCCACGGCGGGTGCAAGTCGGGTAAGATCGACTGCATGATCGGGGCGGCCCTGACGCTCATGGATTACAACGGCACCTCCAAGGCCGGCCACCACAAACAGAAAATCATCGACATGATCCACAGGGCGGAGACGCTCTATGCCTGCTGTCTGGCGGCATCCTACGAGGGCCGAAGGCAGCCGTCGGGAACCTACTATATCGACACGGTCCTCGCCAACGCCTCGAAGCTGCACGAGGGGAAAGAAGTGGCGGAGGCAATCCGCCTCATGGTCGACGTGTGCGGCGGCTTCGTGGCCGATCTGCCCTCTGACCGGGATTTCGCCAACCCCGAGATCGGCGATCTTTTGAGGAAATACCTGAAGGCCGTTGACGGCCATTCCGTGGAGAACCGCGTGAAGATGTTCAGGTTCGTGGAAAAGATGGCCTTGGAGAGCGCCGACACCATCTCCGATATCCACGGTGGTGGGTCACCCGAGGCGCACAGGGTGACGATCTACCGCGAGACAGACCTGGCGGGCAAGAAGCGGGCCGCCAAGCGGCTTGCGGGTATCGACGACTAGATATGGCTTTCGCCCCGCGGCGGCCGAAAGACGCGCGAAAATAGCGTCCCTGCCGTCGCGGGCATTCACCGGGGAAGGCTTCATACCGGGTTGCCTTCAGTAGATCCCCCGTTCCCTACTCCCACTCGGTGTGGAAAGCCCCCTCCCTGTCGATTCTGCGATAGCCGTGGGCGCCGAAGTAATCCCTTTGGGCCTGAACAAGGTTGGCAGGGAGCCACGCGCTCCGGTACGCGTCGAAATAGGCGAGGCACGCCGAGTGCGCGGGCGCCGGTATACCGTGACCGGCCGCGTCGCTTACGACGGCCCGGAGGTCCGCCTGATCGCTCTCCACCATTTTTCCAAGAACAGGATCGAGGAGCAGGTTCGTGAGATCGGGCCGGTCGTGGAAGGCCCGGCGGATGGGCTCGAGTAATCCCGAGCGGATAATGCACCCGCCCCTCCAGATCCTCGCCACCTCTTCCAGCCTCAACCCGTATCCGTACGCGCGCGACGCCTCCCTGAGCTGGGCCATCCCCTGCGCGTAAATGATGACCATGCAGGCGCCCATCGCCCGGCCGAGGCGGTCGATGAACCCCGCCTCGTCCCCCCGGACGGCCCGGCTGGGGCCGGCGAGCGCCCTTGCCGCCTCCTTGCGCTCATCCGTCAGATCGGAGAGGTCCCTCATGGAGACGGCGCTCTCGATCACCGGCACGGGCGCCCTCAGCTCCATGGCGTCCTGGGCCGTCCACTTGCCCGTGCCCTTCTGCTTGGCCTCGTCAAGGATCATGTCCACGAGAAAGGCCTGCCCGCCATCGTCCCTTTTCGTGAAAATCCTGGCCGTGATCTCGATGAGATAGCCCCCCCACGAAGAGCGGTTCCATTGATCGTAGACCTCCTGAAGCCGCTCGTTGGCAAGGCCCAGCCCCCGCTTCATGAGATCGTAGGATTCCGCGATCAGCTCCATCATGCCGTACTCGATGCCGTTATGGACCATTTTTACGTAGTCGCCCGCCGAACCCGGACCGAGATAGGCCACGCACGCCTCTCCGTCCACACGCGCCGCGACGGCTTCCAGGATCTGCCGCACGCGCTCGTAGCCCGCCCGCGGTCCGCCGGGCATGATACTTGGGCCGAGGCGCGCGCCCCGCTCACCCCCGGATATGCCGACGCCCATATAAAGGATCTGCCGGCCGGCCAGACGTTGCGTGCGGGCATCGGTCTCCCTGAAATGGGAATTTCCCCCGTCGATAAGGAGATCACCCGGTTGAAGATGGGCAAGAAGCGTCTCTATCACCGCATCGACGGGCGGCCCGGCCGGGACGAGCATCATGACGGTCCGCGGTGTCCGCAGGCGCCGCACAAGCTCATCGAGCACGGAAACCCCTGTCGCGGGCCGAGTGGCCGCCTCGCGGTTGAGCGCCTCGACCTGCTTCGCGTCCTTGTCGTATCCCACGACGGAAAAGCCTTTGTCCGCCATGTTCAGGACGAGGTTCCGCCCCATGACCCCAAGTCCTATCATGCCTATTTCACACGTGCCGTCCTTCATCTCCGCCACCACCTCTCCTCCTTGTCGCCAATATCCGGATCAACTTGTGGTACACCCGCAAGCGGGTGCCCGGTCGCCCCCTCTGCGGGCAAAGCCCGCAGAGACTCAAAGAAAAGACTCGCTCCGCTCGTTGTCTTGGATACCCTGCTGCTTGGAACGTGTGAAAAAATTAACTGGCGACCCTTTTCCGTCATTCCGGCGCACGCCGGTAGAGCGAAGCGGGCCTTAATCCCGCGAAGGCGGGACATCCAGTATTTTCACTCACTTGCGGACTGCCTGGACCCCGGCTTTCGCCGGGGTGACGACAAAAAGGCGATTTTTTCACACGTTCTTGCAGCAGGGTCATTTATCCGCCCCGGCCCTTCACGCCAATCCCGCGCATGCGGCGCGCCGGCCTTCAGGGAAGACCGAACCGTGCGAGGGCGGCCTTCGTCGATTCGAGTCCGGTATGGTGGACGGCCTTCATGCCGAGACCCCGCGCCACCTCCGCGAAGAGGGGACGGTCGTCGACGTAGACCACCTGATCGGGCTCCGCCAGCGAGATATCGAGGGCAACCCGCCAGATATCCTCGTCGGGCTTTCTGAAATGGACAAAACACGAGGAGACGAAAAAATCGACTACCTTGTACAGCTCGAACCTTCTGATCCTATAGACGGTCAGCTCCCGCCCCTCGTTGCTTATTGTCGCGACCTTCAGCCCGTGACGGGCCTTCAGCTCCCGCACGTAGTCCACCATGTCGGGATAGGGCCGTGACTGGCTCAGCATGAAATCCCGGAACTGCTCGCGGGTAAAGGAGCGGCTCTCGTAGAAGACGGTCCTGTCGAGGTACTGGTCGAGGCTCAGTTTCCCCTGCTCGTAGGTGTCGAACGTGAGGTGGTGGCGCTCGTCCATCTCGGCGTAGTCCAGTTTGAACCGGTTCGCCGCCTCTTTCCGCATGGCGCGGTCCCAGCCGTTCGTCAGAAGGACACCCCCTATATCGAGGAAGAGATGGGTGACAGCAGGCATCTTATTCACCCCCCGGCCCCTCGGCGAGGGCCCGCTCAAGAAGCCGGCTCAGGAGGGAGAGGCCCTTTTTCACGTCGTCGCCGAGGTCGATGCGCATCACCCTCCTGCCGTGCTTCCCGAGGGCATCCAGGTCGCCGAGGGCCTGGGCCCTCTTGAAGATGCCGAAGGTATAGGGCTTACCCGGGATGGATATGTCGACCCCGTCACGTCCGGTCAGTTGGATAAAAAGGCCCGTGTTTGGACCGCCCTTGTGGAATTGTCCCGTGGAATGGAGGAAGCGCGGACCGTATCCTACCGTTGTGGCGAGCCTCAGGTCGTCCCTGAGGCGGAGACGTATTGCGCGAAGGAGGGCGTCGGTGGACGTCTCTTCCGCGAGGTACGCCTGAAGGGAGATATAATCGCCCGGACGACCCTTGGAGAGGAACGCCCAGAGGAGCTTCTCCGGGTTTTCGGCCCCCTCTTTCGAAAAAAAGCTCAAGGGTCCGTGCACCATGACGGGGGCGGGCTCCGTAAGGGAACCCCGCTCCTGGACGCCCTGCAGGAGCCGGTTCGTCGCGTCCTTGCTCTCCTGCACGTTCGGCTGATCGAAGGGATTTATGCCGAGTACGGCCCCGGCTATGGCGGTGGCGAACTCCCAGCGGAAGAACTCCTGGGCGACGGAAGCGGCCTCCGCCAGCTCGATGAAGACGACCGGCAGCGAGGCGGCCTGGAGCATCTGCACCGCCTCCCCCAGATGCGCGTCGGCGCTATCCTTTATGGAAATAGAGACGAAGAGGCGGTCATCACCGTAGTCCAGGGGATCGCCGGCAGGCTCCCCGGTGACGGGGAGGAGCCCCGTCCCTTCCTTGCCCGTACTCTCCGCGATGAGCTGCTCCAGCCACAGGCCGAAGACGGCCAGGTCGTCGGCAAGGAGGAACGTGATCTTGTCCCTGCCCATGCGGGCCGCCTCCCCCATGACCGCCCCCAGCGCGACGCCGGGGTTCTCCCGAACGGGGACGGAAGGCCCGCACGCGGCCGCCATGCGGAGCGCGTCGCCCAGTATCGCGTCCACATCGAGGCCCATCAGGGCCGCGGGCACGAGGCCGAAATAGGAGAGGGCCGAGTACCGGCCTCCTAGATCGCTGAAATTGAGAAAGGTCCGGTGGAATTGTCTCTCGCCGGCCGATCGTACGAGGGGTGTGTCGGGATCGGTGATGGCGACGAAGCTCTCTCCCGCCCTCTGCCCCTTCACGGTCCGCACCCGCTCGTAAAAATAGCTCTCAAAGGCGAGGGGTTCCGCGGTCGTTCCCGACTTGCTCGCGACGACGAAGAGGGTCTTCGAGAGGTCCACCTTCTGCTCCAGCCTGACAATGGTGAGGGGGTCCGTCGTGTCGAGGACCGTCAGGGGAAGGCCGCCCGGCCCGAGCCCGTACATGTGCTGGAACACGAGGGGCGCGAGGCTCGAGCCGCCCATCCCCATGTGCACCACATGGGTGAAGCCGGACGCCCGCACCTCTTCCGCGAATTGTGTGAGTTCTGCCGCTTTCGCGCGCATCTTCTCCGGCGTGTCGAGCCACCCGAGGCCATGACGTATGCCTTCCTGCTCCCGGGGGTCGCTCTTCCAGACGCTTCCATCCCTCTGAAAGATACGCTCCACGATCCGTTCTTCTTCGAGCTTCTCAAGGCGGGGTTTGAGACGGAATGACTGGAAGGGCACAGTCCCCGCCGAGGTCTCCGCCATTGCCGTCCCCTCCTGCGTCATCACGTCCAGTAGGCCCAGGTTGAGCACCTGCCGGTTGATCCGGCCCGCCCCGACCTGTTCCACCTCTCCCGCGGCCTTATCGGCCCCTTTTCCCTTACGAACCATTACCCCGCTCCTTTCTCTCTAATTGCCGCACCTTTTCGAGGCGGCGCTCGAAGCGCCCGCCGCCCGTGAAGCGGGCGGACAGGTAAGTCTTCACGAGGTCCCAGGCGAGGGCAAAGCCAACCACCCTTCCCCCCAGACACAGTACATTCATATCATCGTCCTCGACGCCCTGATGCGCCGAAAAGACGTCGTGCACGAGGGCGGCCCGGCCACCGGGCACCTTGTTTGCCGCGATGCACGCCCCCACGCCGCTGCCGCACACGGCTATCCCCCGCTCCACATCGCCCCGCGCCACCGCCTTTGAGAGGGGGATGACAAAATCAGGGTAGTCGTCCGCGGGATCGAGGCTTAAGGGACCGAAATCGATCACCTCGTAGCCTGCATCCCGAAGCAGGGTCACGAGCCGTTCCTTCAATTCGAAGCCTCCGTGGTCCGCCGCCACGCCGATGCGTCTCATCCTCGCCCTCCCGACAAAACCTCCTTGTCCGCGCCAAAGCCACGCGTCACGAGGCCCGCCGCGCCCACGACCCCCGCGCTCGGCCCGAGTGCGGCCGGTACTATCCTGAGGGATGATGTCGCCGCGGCGAGGGCGTTTTGCGCGACACCCCGGCGCACCGTGTCGATCATCTCGGGCAGACCGTCGATAACGCCCCCTCCCAGGATCAGCATGCAGGGGTTGAAGGTGTTCACGAGGCTCACGCAGCCGGCAGTCAGCGCGCGGCCCGCGTCATCGAGAAGACGGAGGGAAAGACCATCCCCGCCATGGGCGGCAATCGCGACCGTTTCAGCGCTGACCGCCTCCCGCACGCCCCCTGCCCCGGCCAGAAGCGTCCTTCCCGCCTCGGGATTGCGGTCTATCATCTCCTGCGCCTGCCGCGCGATCGCCCATCCGCCGGCCAGCGCCTCCAGGCAGCCCCGATTGCCGCACGTGCAGGGGGGGCCATCGATATCGACGGTGAGGTGACCGATCTCCCCCGCCGTGTTGGTGCAGCCCGAGACCATCCGGCCGCCGCTCACGATGCCGCCGCCGATGCCCGTGCCCACGTAAAGACATATCAGGTCATCGTAACCCCGTCCGGCGCCATGGAGCCATTCCCCCCAGGTCGCGGCCCGCACGTCGTTCGTGACGACGACCGCCATTTCGAGGGCCTCCTCCAGGTCGGCTCGGAGCGGCACCTCGCGCCAGTTGAGGTTCGGCGCAAAACGGACCGTGCCGCTCTGCCCGTCGATCTGGCCCGCAATGCCGATGCCGACGCCCAGCGCCGGGGTTCCGGCCCTTTCCGTCAAGACCCTGACCGCCTCCACGATATCGCGCTCCACCGCCGGCACGCCTTCTTCCACCTTTGTCGGCATTCTGAGGGAGTCCCGGATCTCTCCGCCCCCGTCCACCCCGGCCACGACCAGCTTTGTGCCTCCGAGGTCCACCCCCACGGCCCAGCGTTCCTTCATCCCCTATTCCCCCTTATCCTTATGGGTCGCCGCCTTTAGAGCGTTCCGCAAAAATAATTATCGATTGGCGGCCATGATTCCGGCTTTCCTTCGTCATTCCGGCCGGGGCACCCTCTGGGTCGCCCGGAACCCAGGTCATTTCAATGTCTTACGGGCTGTCTGGACCCCGGCTTTCGCCCCCGGATCAGGTCCGGGGCAGGCTTGGTGACGGGAATTCGAATCGTTACTCAATTTTGCGGAACGCTTTAGCCAATTCCGGCCGCCCCGGTCATTCATGCACGCACCTTCTATAACTTGGAGCCTCCCGACGGAAGTTGCAAGTACAAAAGAAAAAAGGCCTAATTCCCGAACCTGATAAGGGCTCGGAAGGAAATAAATGAGTCAGATGGCAAAGGATTTTTGGCCGATCGGCGAGGCGCGGAAAGGCCAAATGTACTGGATGTACATGACCTTTTCGCAACGAAGCGGGCGGACAAAAAGACGAGCCAGATGGCCCATTTATTTTCTGACGAG
>JBEKJU010000057.1:0-24513 GCA_050011095.1 Syntrophorhabdales bacterium | reverse complement strand
CCCATGATGCTGTCGAAGAAATTCCGGTCCAGTCCGTGGAACATGCCCCATATCTGGAGGAAGCGGCGGTAGGAATCCCACGCGGCCCACCCGAAGCCCTCCCTGCGGGCGAGCCCCTCGGCTATGGCCTGGTTGATCCCCACGTTCAGAAAGGAGTGCATCATGCCGGGCAGCGAGACGGTGGCCCCGCTCCTGACCGAGAGGAGGAGCGGGTTCCTGGGGTCCCCGAACTTGCAGCCCGTCAGCTTTTCGAGCTTGGCGATCTCCCTGCCGATCCTCATGCTCATGTCCTTGAAGATGTACCTGTAGCCCACCACGGCCTCGTAGGCGCGGAAGACCTCGGTCGTGATGATGAACCCCGGAGGGATGGGAAAACCGAGGGCCGAGAGCTGCTTCAGGTAGTAGCCCTTGTTGCCGATCACTATCTGGTTGTCCATCTTCTTGCACGGCTTGTAGATGGGCGTGACCGTCAGCTCGGGCTCGTAGCCCATGACCATGTTGAGGATCTGCTTGTTGTCCTTGAACTTCTCCAGCTCGGCGCTCATCGTGCCGATGATGCTGTTGACCAGGTTGTCGATCGCCTGGAGGCCGAAGGCGGAGGATATCACGGACCTCATGAAGTTCTCGGAGACCTGGTAGACCGTCTCCTCGTCGACGGGGCCGCCCGTCCCCCCTCCTCTTGTGCGGCCCTTCTGTATCTGGCCGATGATGAGGGGCAGGCCCTGGCGGTGCACGTCGATGTAGTAGTCCCTGACGATATCCTGGATGCCCTTCGAGATGAACCTGAAGATGTCGAGGTACTGATCGACGGAAAACTGTCTGACCTGGAGGGCCGAGGTGATGTACTTGGCCTTCACCACGAGCCCCTCGGTGGCGAGGCCCTCGATATCGAGGGCCCGTATATGGAGCCAGAGGCACTGGTGTATCTTCTGGAGGGTCCCCCCCGTGATGAACTTGAGGTTAAGCGACTCTTTCAGCCGGTCGAAGAGCACGCCCGCGAGGCTCTCAAGCCTGAGCGAAAGGCCGACGGCCTCGAATTTCTCCTCCCGGTACGTGCCGTACATGGAGGGGATGCCGGCCGCGATGTGGCGCTTGTGGTAGATGTTCTCCGAATAGTCCGTCTTCTCGGGGGAAAGGATGCGCTCTTTGAGGATGGCGAGGAAGTCGAGGACGACTTCGAGGGCCCTCCGGTAATTCCCCCGTCTGAGGGAATTTTTGAGCGACCGGACCTGCAGGGGATCGAAGAGGTAGGCCTTTTCGATGTCCCTGAGGAGGTCGATGTGCTGCGGGTTGTACTTCTTGTAGAGGAGCTGGTAGAAGCGGAGCGCCAGGGCCCCCCGCTCCCTGTCCCTTTCGGGGATGGCCTTGATCGCGTTGATCTCGCGGGCGATCCTCGATTTATCCCACTCCAGAAAGGCCTGGGGTTTCTGCCCGGCCTTCTCGAAGAGCACCCTGAATATGTGGTGAAGGCCGTCGAAATACTCACCCTCGGGCATGATCCGGCCCCACAGCTCGGCCGGGAGATGGGACCGGAGGTGTGTCTTCGACCGGGAGTGCCAGTATCTGAACATGTCCTCCATGAAGGTCACGAGGCGGCTGTTGCTCTCCACGTGCGACTGCTTGCGCACGAAGTGGACGAGCGGGTCGTTCCTGAAGGAAAGCTCATCGATCCGCGTCGATATCTCGCGTAGCTCGCCCTCAGCGCCTATCTCGTTGAAATAGATGGGGAAGATGCGGAGGAGCTGCCGCACGAGGTTGTAGGCGGGTCCGATGTCGGCATTCAGAAGGCCCGATATATCCTTCTGGAGGAGGTCCGTATCCCGGACGAAGACGCCCCCCAGGCGCAGATTGATGATGAGGGCCGAGAGCAGTTTCTTGGTCCACCGGGGCTTCATGGCGATGATCGCGAGCCACGACCGTATGTTCTCTATGTGAGCCGGGTTCATCCGGATCTGCCACTCCGCGGTCGAGCCCTTGACGTCGGGATGCTCGAAGCCGAAGCCGATCAGCTCGGCGACGAACGTCTCGACCAGGGGGTGGTTATTCTGCTTGAAGACCTCCCGCGCTATCGTCGTGACGCACGCGATGATCGTGTTCCGGTGGGTGTACCGGGAGCCGGCCCTCGTGAGGAGGGAAAAGATCTTCCGGATGAAATTATCCACGTTTCCGGGCGTCTCCTCGCGAAAGACCATGCTGAGGCAGCGATTGATCTCGATGAAGGCGCTCCCGTGTATCTCCGAAAGGGCGGGCGTGTTGATCACGTTCAGGAGAAAATCGAGCTTGACGAGGTGCGCCCTGCCCGCGTAGGCCTCCGACCTTTCCAGCTCGTCGGCGATGAGGAGATAGGCCTTCACGATCTGGAAGTAATCGGGCATGGCGAGGTAGGCGGCGATGGCGCGGGAATCGCTTTCGGGCGCGCCGCGACCTTCCGCGCCGGCGGGGGCGGCGTCTGCGTCCGCGGCGCCGCGACCTTCGGCGGCGCGGCCCTCGCCGGACGGGCTCACCCGGTCGAGGAGCCTGCGGAGGTTCCTGTGGCCGAGGGGTTCGATCAGCTCCAGGTAGGCGCCCGCCGCGCCCTGTCTTCCCCCGTCCGGGCCGAACCACTCCTCCGGGTCGGGCTGGGCGAGCCAGAACCGGTAGGTGGCCCGGAATACGCGGTTCAGGAGGAGGCCGAGGGATGCGGCCGTGGCGGGCGAGGCGTTGAGGAGGAACCTTGCCATGCCCTTGAGATAGGTGGAGCTTTTCTTGATGACCCTGTCGTCCGCCTCGGGGAGCGCGCGGAGGGAGTCGATCGTCCTGGTGAAAAGGGGCATGTTGCGCGGAAGGAAATCATTGCTCCCCGTCGCCACCGTGTCCAGGAAGTCGAAAAGGTAGCGGAGCGCCTTCTCCCGTATCTCGCTCGCGATATCGGCCCGCAGGATGTCGACGTAGATATCGAGGATCGCAACGAGGGCGGAATATCCGTCCGGATGGTCGTTGAACTCGTGGAAGTCGCCTATGGAGAGCGTCTTCAGCTGGGTAAGCACGTAATCACGGTTGGCGTAAGGGTGGTTCAGCTCGACCAGAAGCTCGCGCGTCCGCTTGTGCACGCCGTAGTGGGCCTCCACTACCCTCAGGAGGTCCCTCTGCTTCTCGGGTATCTCCACCGTGGCGGCTGTTCGTTCCAGGTTCACCTGGAGGGCGGAGGAGGTAAAATCGTTTTCCCGGCTATTCATGTGGGGAACCCTTACCGTCCGATATGCGCAAAGGTACCCGGTATGGGGCGCTACCGGCCTCTGTCCCTGCGGTCCAACAGCCGCCTTATGGTTTCCGCCACTTCCCGCTTCGATATGGGCTTCATGATAAACTCGCTGATGCCCGCGGCCCTGGCCGTATCCGGCGATACCGCTTCACTGTAGCCTGTAAAGAGAATAACCGGCGTGTCCGATCGCACCTGCAATATCCGCCCGGCAAGGTCAATGCCGGTGAGATCGGGCATTGTCTGATCGGTAATGACAAGATCGAAGCGGGAAGGATCATCGAGGAACACCCGCAGCGCCTCGGTGCCGCTCTGAACAGCGGTCACACGATACCCGAGACGCTGAAACAGCTGCGATGCCGTCTCGATGATATCCGGCTCGTCGTCTACCAGCAGGATTCGTTCGCTGCCGCCGCGGATACGGCCTGTATCTTCCCTTTCCGGCTCTGTCTGCGCGTCGTGGCGTGGAAAAAAAACGCTGAACGTCGAACCCCGGTCCTGTTCGCTCGCAACCGTGATGGCGCCGTCCAGGTTCTTCACTATGCCGTAGACGACCGCCAAACCCATGCCCGTTCCTTCGCCGGCCCCCTTCGTGGTGAAGAAAGGCTCGAAAATCCTGCGGCGCACGTCATCGGTCATGCCTGTCCCCGTATCCTCTACGGTCAATTTCACATAAATACCCGGCGTCATTTCTTCGTCCGGCCTTGCGCCGCTCTCTTCGACAGGGACATTGGAGAGGCTGATTCTCATGGTTCCGCCATCCTCCCGCATCGCATACGCCGCATTCGTCGCGAGGTTCATGAGGATTTGCTGGATTCCGGAGGGGTCGGCGAGAATGGTGTCCGATTCCGCGGGAAGGTCAAGCTCCATATGAATTGTGCTTGGCAATGTTCCCCGAAGCAGCTTATACGTCTCTTTTACCAAAGGCGTCAATCGCAGCGCCTTCCTGCCCCGCTCTCCTTTCCGGCTGAACAGAAGAATCTGCTTGACCAGGTCCCTTGCGCGCTTGGATGCCTTGACTATCTGTTCGAGATTTCGCCTCGCTCCATAGGCGCCCTCGACATCGTCAAGGACGAGTTCGGCATTTCCGAGGATGACGGCAAGCATGTTGTTGAAATCGTGGGCGATGCCGCCGGCCAGCGTCCCGAGGGCCTCCATCTTCTGCGACTGTTGGAGCTGCTCGTTGAGCCGCTCCCTCTCCTCGATTTCCGAAAGGAGCTTCTCATAGGTGCGCGCCAGCTCGGAAGTCCTTTCCTCAACCCGCCGCTCCAGCTCGTCCCGGGCCTCCTGAAGGGCTTGTTCGGCCCGCTTACGCTTGGTAATGTCCTGGGCCATGCCGACGACGAAGTGTCTGCCGTCGCGCAGCGTGCCCGGCGAAGAGGCGCTGAAGCTCCAGTACCGGTTCTCGCCGCTGCGGGTATGAATTTGAAGCTCGGTGTCGAACGTGCGTTGTTCACCCTTGAATAAAAGGGGCATATGAGCGCGCAGCGTGTTTGCCCCCTGGCCGTAAACCCGTTCGAGCCACGCGTCAAGCGTGGGCATATCCGAGACGGCGTACCCGGTCAATTCAGTCCAGGTGTTGCTTACCATAAGCACCTCCCCATGCTCGGTGTACATGACAACAGGGATCGGCGCGTCCTCAATCGCCCGCCGGAATTGCTCTTCCGATACCCGCAGCGCCCTCTCCACGCGCCTTCTCTCGCCTATTTCCGCCTCCAATCCCGCGTTCAGCTTCTCCACCCTTTCGATAAGTTCATGCTGCCGCACCGAGGCGAGCATCAGCTCCTCATTCATGGCGGTCACATTCCGGCGGAAAAGCTCGGCCTCCGTCTTATCCGTCACCTGTACCATTATTCCCGCGGGACGGCCCGAAGCACTTATAACCGCCCACATCGTATAAGACCAGTAGAGCAGATCGGGTGCGGGGCGCACCTGAACAACACAGGTCTCGACCCCTCCTTCCCGGTACGCCCGGTCAAGATGCGTGAGGCATGTTCCGGCCCCCGGTACCGCGCGGGCGAAGGGGATGCCGATCAGCTCCGCGCTCTGCCTCGACACCAGGCGGCAGAAGGCGGGGTTGACATAGCGCACGATGTACGTCGAATCCTCCAGCGCGGCCATCAGCAGGGGCGAATGCTCGGTCACCTGGAAGCACAGACGCTGCAGGTCAAGCGTATGGCCGTCCACGCCGGTCTTTGTTCCCTTGCCCACTGATGTTCTCCTACTTTCTAACCTTGGGTTTATCGGGTGGTTCTTCTTTTTGGGCGGATCGGTCCAACGGTTGAGGCGTTCTCGTGGTAAGGCCGGAATACCCTTTCAAGCGGGGGCCTATGATGAACCCCCCGGAGGTGATGTGATATTCCCGGATATCATTGCTGTAGCCGCTGCTCCGCATCTTGACGATCATGAGGATCTTGCGGAGCTGACCGTCGATCTCCGCATAGTTGAGCCGGATAATATCGTCGGCGAGAAACGACACCGAGAAACTGCTAAAGTGGAAATCGGCGGAAGACTCCTCTATTTCCACCGTGCTCAGGACCGTCACGCCGATTCCCGCCACCGAGCCTATCATCCGGTAGAGGGATTCCCGAAAGTCGGTCCGGAAGCCGGGGGCCAGGGCCATCTCGAAGCCGGCGAGCGAATCGATAACCAGGCGCTTGGCGCCGATCCTCTCGACCGCCTTAAGTATCTCCTGCAGGGTTTCATCCACCGAGAGGTCCAGGGGGCGAAGGTAGAGGATATTGAGCTTGCCGGTTTTCTGCGGCGTTTCAAGGTCCAGATCGAAGTTCTTGGCCCGCTCCATGTACCCGCGCGGACGTTCTTCGAAGACCGCGACAATCGCCGCTTCCCCCTGCCGGATGCCTTCGGCGATGAATTGGGATGCCAAAAGCGATTTTCCCGTCCCCGAGGCGCCCGACACGAGAACGCTGTCCCCTTCGGGGATTCCGCCGCCCATCATCGTGTCCAACGCGGCAATGCCGGTGGAAAGACGCCGTTTGGAGGGTTGTATCTCCTTCTTTCCGGCCAGGCCGAGGGTACGCGAGAAGGTTTCCAGCCCGGCACCCGTAATGCGGAAGGTGTGCATCCCCGGTACGGACGACTGTCCGCGCAGCTTCACGATCTGCAGCTTTCGCACGACGGCGTTTCGCTCCACCTGCTGATAGAGCCAGAAGAGGCCGTCGGCTACGGTGAACGCGGGATTGCCGGGCAGTTCGCCCTCGGAGTATTCCCCGAGCAGAAAGGTCGTCGCCTGCCAACTGGCCAGGTGGAGGGCCAGGGCCTGAACGAACGCCTGCAGTTGCAATTCGCTCTCGCCGTGAGCCTTCCGCACCACCGTGCGGAAGGAGTCCACCATGACAATGCCGGGGGAGACCGCCTCAACCTCTTTGGTAATCTCTTCCAGCACCGCGTCCAGGTCCTTCTCCAGCACGATCTGACTCAGGTTTATAAAGCGGATGGCGCTACCCACCTTGGCTTCATCGAAGAAGGTAAACTGCTGCTGGTACCGCAGCATCTTCACGGCGGGTTCGCCCAGAACGGTGAAATAGAGCGCGGGGCGCTCCGGGGTCGCATTGGCGAACATGATTTGATGCCCCAGGGTGGTCTTGCCGCTTCCGGGACTGCCTGCGATGATGTTGAAAGAGAATTCGGGGAGACCGCCGCCCATGATCTCATCGAGACCCGGAACCCCGGTCGGCAGCCTATGAATGCGTACTTTGTCATGTTCGCTCATACCGCTCTCTCCGTTTTGGAATTCGTGTCCTCGAAAGGTGCATCCGGCCACAGATCGCGAACCAGACGCAGGGTCAAAACCCGACCGATGAAAATAGCAAGCAGTCCGAGCAGCTCGGCCACGAGAAGGGCCCCTGTTTTAGCGGCCTCATCCTTGCCCTGGTGCAGCTCGAGCGCTCCTGTCCACTCCAGGGACCCATCTTCCTTGACCTGCACCTTCCAGAGCGCGGAGGCTTCATCCTTTGCCAGGGTCAGCGCGCGGGAGATCAGGGACCGATAGCCCGCGACCCCCGCGAGTGCCGAAAGGGAACCGCGCATCTTCTTGCAGACGCGAAACATCGCGTCCATTTCTATCTCGGAGGTATTGCCCTCAATGACTTCCCGACCGATTAGCCAAAGGGCTAAACCGCGCATCGCCGGAGTAGCTGGATTCATCATCTGGCCCCCATCTTTTCCCGTCTCTTCATGTATATATACGGCCGAGTGTCCGTCACGCCCGTCCATGCCCGCGTTCTCGGAACAGCTGCATCGTACAGTATAGCAAAATGCTTCATGGAAGGAAAGCGACAGCCTGGATGCGCCCGCCGTCTTCCCGGCCGGAAAAACACGAGGGGACGCCGGAAAACGCGACAGGAGACGGTCTTGCGCGGCCTGATGGGCCGGCAAAATAGTCAGACATTGAAGCCCACCATGCATTAACCGTCTCATAATACCTTCGCCATGCCGGACCGGGGCAGTGCGCTTGCGGGTCGCGGCATCCAGGAACGGAATGGATTCCGGCTCATCCCGGAATGACGGCGAGAAAGACAATTATGAGACGGTTAATACATCGGTCACTTGCTTAGAGCGTTACGCAAAATTGAGTAACGATTCAAATCTCCCGTCACCAAGCCTGCCCCGGACCTGATCCGGGGGTGAAAACCTCACGTCCAGACAGCCCGTAAGACATTGAAATGACCTGGATGTCCCGCCTTCGCGGGATTAAGGCCCGCAACGCTTACCGGCGTCCGCGCCTCCCCTTCAGGCGGCTATTGGAGCGCTGAGACGGCCTTCTGGGCGAGCATGATGAAGTCCCTCGGGAGGATGCCGAGATAGAGCACCGCCGCCACGCTGACGAGCATCACGACCACGTAAGCGGGCGACAGGTCGATGCGGCCCAGCTCCTTCACGGGCTCCTTGAAGTACATGAACATGAGCACGCGCAGGTAGTAGTAGGCGGCCACGGCGCTGTTCAGCACGCCGATGACGCCCAGCCAGTAATAGTGCGCCTTGATGGCGTCGCCGAAGATGTAGAATTTCCCGGCGAAGCCCGCGAGGGGCGGAATGCCCGTGAGGGACAGAAGGAAGATCGTCATGCAGAGCGAGATGAAGGGGTGGCGGCCGGCGAGGCCGGCGTAGCTGTCGATATCCTCGTGCTCCTCGCCCTTCCTGCCGAGGAGGATCACCACCGTGAAGGCCCCCAGGTTCATGAACGTGTAGACGAGAAGGTAGTAGAGGATGCTCGATGAGAGGACCCTGTCTCCCGTGACGAAGGCGACGAGGATGTATCCCGCGTGGGCGATGCTCGAATAGGCCAGGAGCCGCTTCAGGTTGTTCTGCACGAGGGCGATGATGTTCCCCGCGCACATGGTGAGCACGGCGACCACCCAGAGGGCGCTCGACCAGTCCGCGAGGAACGGATAGAAGGCCGTGTAGAAGACCCGCAAAAACGCCCCGAAGGCGGCTGCCTTGACGCCCGTCGCCATGAAGACCGTGACGGAGGTGGGCGCGCCCTCATAGACATCGGGCGTCCACATGTGGAAGGGCACGGACGCCGTCTTGAAGCCGAAGCCCACGATGAGGAAGGCCATGCCCGCGAGGAAGACCGGGTTCGCCGCGAAGCCCCCCCCCGAGCCCACGACGGCCCGCACGACCTTCAGGTCGATGGCGCCCGTCGATGCGAAGATGAGGGCGACGCCATAAAGGAAAAAGGCGGTCGCGAAAGAGCCGAGGAGGAAATATTTGAGGGACGCTTCCACCGCCCGCGCCTCGCCCTTAAGTAAGCCGCAGAGGATATATATGGAGAGCGACATCACCTCCAGCCCGATGAAGATGGTGATGAAGCTGTTCGACGAGACCATGACCATCATGCCAAGGGCCGCGAAGAGGAGGAGCGTATAGTATTCGCCCGCGACGATATCCTCCCGCGTCGTGTAGCCGAGGGAGATCACCGTCACGAGAAAAAGGACGAAGAGGAAGATGAATTTTAAAAAGACGCCGAAGTTATCGACCACGTAGAGGCCGTTGAAGAGGTCCTTGGGCGGGCCCCAGAGTCCCGTCGTGAAATAGAGGGCGGCGGCCGCCCCGATGAGCGTGAGGACGCCCGCCGCCCTGCCCGGCGCGCGGGGCGCCGCGGCCTTCTGCCTGAAGGCGTCCACCAGCAGGACGGCGAGGCCGAAGACGGCGAGGGTGATCTCCGGCAGGATCCATTCGAAATCAGAAGCACGCAGCATCATGTTCATCATTAAACCTCTATCGCCCCAGGGCCTGATGCGGCCGGGTGCCCGCGGCATCGGCGCCCGACCGGCAGCAGGGGGCGTCCGCGCGCGCGGCGCTGCCCTCCACGGTCTGGTAGTACGCGTTTCTCTCCTTCACGAAGTTCAGGAACCCCTCGACGGATGTATCCATCTTCTTGAAGAACATCTTCGGGTAGACGCCCATGAGGACGATAAAGAAGACCACGCAGCAGAGGATGAGGATCTCCCTTCCGCCGAGGTCCTTGACCTTCCCGTTCTCCTCGCGCGTTATCTCGCCGAACATGACCCTCTGGAACATCCAGAGCATGTAGACGGCCCCGAGCACGACGCCCGCCGTGGCGAGGATGCCGTAAAGCTTGACCGACCTGAAGGCCCCGAGGAGTATCAGGAATTCGCCCACGAAGCCGTTCGTGCCCGGCAGGGCGATCGACGAGAGGGTGACGATCATGAAAAAGACAGCGAAGATCGGCATGGAGGCGGAAAGGCCCCCGAAATCGGAGATCATCCGGGTGTGGCGCCTCTCGTAGACCATGCCCACGAGAAGGAAGAGACCGCCCGTGCTCACGCCGTGGTTGAGCATCTGGTAGATGCTCCCCTGGAGGCCCTGCATGTTGAAGGCGAACATGCCGAGCATCACGTAGCCCAGATGGCTCACGCTCGAAAAGGCGATCAGCCTCTTTAAGTCTGGCTGCATCATGCTCACGATGGCGCCGTAGATGATGCCGATGATCGCGAGGATCGAGATAAGGGGGATCGCGTCGAAGGCGGCCTTCGGGAAGAGGGGGATGGCGAAGCGCAAAAACCCGTATGTCCCCATCTTCAAAAGGACGCCCGCGAGGATGACGGACCCCGCGGTGGGCGCCTCGGTGTGCGCGTCAGGGAGCCACGTGTGGACGGGGAACATGGGGACCTTGATCGCGAAGGAGAGGGCAAAGGCCCCGAAGAGCCAGTACTGGAGGCCGACGGGGATGTTCGCGTGGTAGAGGTCGAGGACGCTGAACGTCGGGACGCCCGCCTGCTTCGCGTACTCGAAATAGAGGACGAAGATGGCCAGGAGCATGAGGACGCTCCCGACCATGGTGAAGAGAAAGAACTTGATGGCCGCGTAAATCCGCCTCGGGCCGCCCCATATGCCGATGAGGAGGTACATGGGGATGAGCATCAGCTCCCAGAAGACATAGAAGAGGATGAGATCGAGGGCGCAGAGCGTCCCGATCATGGCCGTCTCCAGAAAGAGGAAGGTGACGAAGTACTCCTTCACCCTCGTCTCGATGGCCCTCCACGAGATGAGGACGCAGAGGATCGTCAGGAACGTCGTGAGGAGCACGAGCAGCAGGCTGATGCCGTCGATGCCGAGGAAATAGCTCATGCCCCATTCGGGGAACCACGCCGCCCGCTCGACGAACTGCATGCCCGTGGCGTGCTCGTCGAAGCGGAAAAAGAGGGGAAGGGAGATGGCGAACTCGGCGAGGGTGAAGGCGAGGGTGAAGGACTTGATGAAAAGCTCGTGACGCCTGTTCACGAAGAGGAGCATCACCGCGCCGAGGAGCGGGACGAAGATCACTGTGCTGAGTATGGGAAAGGATAGCTGGTTCATGGCAACCTACATGATAACCTTGATGATGAGATAGCCGACCACGGCGATGGCCCCCAGGATCATGCCGAAGGCGTAGCCCTGGACATAGCCCGACTGGAGGAGCCTGATGAGGCTGCCGATGCCGCGCACGAGCCACGCGAGCCCGTTGACCGTGCCGTCGATGAGCGTCTCGTCGATCACCCTCTTGCAAAAGCGCCCGAGGGCGAAGAGCCCATTCACGAAGACCGCCTGATATAGCTCATCCACGTAGTATTTCCGGTTCGCCGCCCTGAAGACGCCGGGGAAGGCCCGCACGAATTTCGCGGGGAGGTCGGGGTGGGCCACGTACATATAGTAGGCAACGAAGATCCCGGCGAAGGCGATGATGACGGCCGCCATCATGAGCATGCCCTCGGCCGATAACGCATGGGCATCTAAGCCGCTTGCGGCCTGGGCGCGGCCAACGAGGTCGAGCGCGGGGGAGGCCGCCTCCTTGGCGTGGCCGAAGACGGGCTCCATCCACTGCTCGAACCTGTTCGACCCGCCGAGTATGTGGGGCACGCCCACCCAGCCGCCCACGACGGAGAGGACCGCGAGGATCATCAGCGGTATCGTCATGACGCGCGGGGACTCGTGGACGTGGTGGAGCACCTCCTCGGACGCCCTGCTCTTGCCGTGGAAGGTCGTGAAGAACATCCTGAACATGTAGAAGGCGGTGAGGCCGGCCGTCACCGCGCCGAGGCCCCAGAAGACGAGGTTTCCGTTGTAGTTCGCGAAGACCCGCCACATGATCTCGTCCTTGCTGAAGAAGCCGGAGAAGCCCGGCACGCCGGAGATGGCGATGCACCCCGCGAGGAACGTCCAGTATGTGATGGGGATGCGTTTTTTCAGGCCCCCCATCTTCCGCATGTCAAGCTCGCCGCTCATGGCGTGCATGACGCTGCCCGCGCCGAGGAAGAGGAGCCCCTTGAAGAAGGCATGGGTCATGAGGTGGAATATGCCGGCCGCGAAGGCGCCCGCGCCCACGCCCACGAACATGTAGCCGAGCTGGCTCACCGTCGAGTAGGCGAGGACCCTCTTGATGTCGTACTGGGCGCACCCGATGGTCGCTGCGAAGATCGCCGTGAGCACGCCGACGCAGGTGACGATGAACATGGTCGTCGGGGCCATGACATAGAGGAAGTTGAGCCGGGCGATCATGTAGACGCCCGCCGTGACCATGGTGGCCGCGTGGATGAGGGAGCTTACGGGCGTCGGGCCCTCCATGGCGTCGGGGAGCCAGACATAAATGGGAAGCTGAGCCGATTTTCCCGTCGCCCCTATGAAGAAGAAGAGGGTGATGAGCGTCGCCGCGGCGCCGCCGATAAGGTGGGCGTTTCGCTCGATCTCGCCGAAGTTGAGCGTCCAGACGCCGTGCGCGCCGAGCGTCACGAGGAGGAGGAAGATGCCGAGGAGGAAGCCGTAGTCCCCTATCCTGTTGACGATGAAGGCCTTCTTCCCCGCGTTCGCCGCGCTGTCCTTCTTGTACCAGAAGCCGATGAGAAGATAGGAGCAGAGGCCGACCCCCTCCCAGCCCACGAACATGAGGAGGAGGTTGTTCGCCGTCACCAGGGTGAGCATCATGAAGACGAAGAGGTTGAGATACGTGAAATACCGGGCGAAGCCCTCATCGTCGTGCATGTAGCCCGCCGAATAGACATGGATGAGGAAGCCGACGCCGGAGACGATGAGGCACATTACGATGGAGAGCACATCGATCCGGAAGCCGACCTTCGCCGTGAACTCCCCGGAGACGATCCAGTCATAGATGTTCATCTCGAAGAGCCTCGCCTCGGGGGGGAGCCTCAAAAACTCCATGAAGACGAGCACCGATGCGACGAAGGAGGCGAAAAGCGCGAGACAGGCGATCCAGGCTACGAGGGTCCTCGGGAGCTTACGCCCGAAAAAGCCGTTCACCAGGAACCCGAGCGCGGGAAATACCGGAATGAGCCAGATATACTGAGCCATCACTATCCCTTGAGCAGGTTGATCTCGTCCACGTTGATGGTCCCCTTCTGCCTGAAAAGGAGCACGAATATGGCGAGTCCGATGGCCGCCTCGGCGGCCGCCACCGTCATGATGAAAAAAACGAAGATCATGCCGTCCACGGAATTGAGCACGTTTCCCGCGGCTATGAAGGCCAGGTTGACGCCGTTCAGCATAAGCTCGATGCACATGAAGACGATGATGGCGTTCCGCCTGGTGATGACGCCGATGGCGCCGATCGTGAAAAGCGCCCCGGAGAGCGCGAAATAGGTACTCGTTGGTATGCCGTGCAGCAGCATGATGTCTCCTAATCCTTTGTTCGCCGCGCGAGGACGACGGCCCCGACGATGCCGATCAGAAGCAGGATCGAGGCTATCTCGAAGGGAAAAAGGTACTTGCCGTAGAGGAAGGCGCCCACGGTCTCCACGCTGCCCGCCTGCGCGTTCACGAGGATAGCCCCTCCCGTCAGGCCGCCGAAGGAGAGGACGGCCGCCAGGACTTCAAGGAAGAGGATTGCCGTGATGAAGCCCCCGATGATCTTTGCCCCCGACAGCCTGTGCCTTTGAGCGACTTCCGTCTCCAGGTGGATGAGCATGATGACGAATATGATGAGCATGATGATGGCGCCCGCGTAAACGATCACCTGGGCCACGGCGATGAACTGGGCGGAAAGCGTCATGTAGATGACGGCCAGCGAGAAGAAGGCGACGATCAGCCAGAGGGCGGAGTGGATCGGGTTTTTCCTCGTCACCATCATGACGGAGGAAAAGAGCGCGACCAGGGCCGAGGCGAGAAAGACGACCCACTGGAACAGCGGATTGACAAAACCGAGGGCGCTCATTCCTTTTCCTCGTACATGGCAAGAAGCTTCTCCGTCGTGAGGATGAAATCGGACCTTGCGTACTTTACGTACTCGAAGCCGCCCCCGAGCTTGATGGCGTTCACGGGGCACGCCTCCTGGCAGTACCCGCAGAAGATGCAGCGAAGCTCGTCTATCTCGTAGTGTCTCGGGTACCTTTGTCCGTTTTCGCGCTCGCCGATCTCTAACGTGATGCAGCGGGACGGGCAGACGGCCACGCAGAGGCCGCAGGCGACGCACGTCGTGTCACCCGATGCGTCCTTCCGGAAATAGTGGATGCCCCTCCACCTGGGCGGGGGGGTGCGCTTCTCCTCCGGGTACTGGACCGTGATGGGACGCGAGAAGAACCGCGCCAGCGTCAGACGGAGACCTTTCAGAAGGGGTAATATAATCATACGCTATATCTACCTCAGCGCCACCACGAGCGCCGTGACTACCAGGTTCGCGAGGGCGATCGGGAAGAGCACCTTCCAGCCGAACTGCATTATCTGGTCATACCTGAGCCGTGGAAAGGTTCCCCTCTCCCAGATGAAGAAGAAACAGAGGACGCACACCTTGATGAAGAACCAGAGCGGCCCGAGGCCGGGGACCGAGGAGCTGAAGGGTCCGAGCCAGCCGCCCAGAAAGAGCGTCGTCGCGAGGGCCGCGACGGCCACCATGTGGGCATACTCCGCCATGAAGAAAAGGGCGAATTTCATGCTGCTGTATTCGATGTTGAAGCCGCAGGCAAGCTCGCTCTCCGCCTCCGGCATGTCGAAGGGCGTCCTGTTTATCTCCGCGAGGCCCGCCACGAGGTAGAGGACAAAGGCGAAGGGCTGATAGACTACGAACCACATGTGGCGCTGCGCCTCGACAATGTCCGTGAGCCTGAGCGAGCCCGCGAGGATGATGGCGCCCATCACGATGAGGCCCAGGGAGACCTCGTAGCTGATCATCTGCGCCGCCGCCCGGAGGCTCCCGAGGACGCCGTACTTGTTGCCCGACGACCAGCCGCCCAGGACGATGCCGTATTCGCCCAGTGTGGCGAAGGCGAACGCATAGAGGAGCCCCGTGTCGATGTCGCCGATCACGAGCTTGATGGGCCTGCCGAAGAGGTGGATTGTCCCGCCGAAGGGGATCACCGCGAAGATGCAGAGCGCCGCGAAGAGCGCGATCATGGGCGCCATGACAAAGAGGGGCTTGTCCGCGTTCGCCGGTACGATATCCTCCTTCGTGAACGACTTGATGCCGTCCGCGATGGGCTGGAGGAGGCCGTAGGGGCCGACCCTGTTCGGCCCGAAGCGTATCTGGAGCCGGCCGAGGACCTTCCTCTCCGCGAGCGTCAGGTAGGCAACGAAGAGCATGAGGACCGTGATGACGACGAGGTTCTTGACGACAGCTTCTATGACAAAGAAAAGGGTATTATTCACCATCTCACCCCTTGTCCACCGTTACCTCTATCCATTTCTGCGCGGGCGTCTCCATGAGGCCCGTCAGTTCCGGCCGGTCCCTGAAGACGATATATTCGAGGACACCCCGCCTCAGACCCTCCTTTATGGAGAGGGCCTTTTTGAGGGAGCCGCCCTTCGACCGGACGTCGACTACGTCGCCCTCGGCGAGGCCCGCGGCAGCCGCGTCCTCCGCGCACATATTGAGCTTGTCCGACGAGACGGGATAGCCGGGATCTTCTGATGGGGTCGGCCCGCCGTTCGCGGCCGGTCCTGTCCGGGCGGCCGCCTTCGGCCCTGCCGCCCGGCTGCCCTCTGCCCCTATCTCTTCCCTGCCGTTCCCGGTGCGGACGAGTCCCTTTTGCCTCATGAGGGCGGTCACCTCGTGGGGCAGCCGGAATACGGGGCCTTTGAGCCCGGCGAGGAGGGCCGAAAGGAACGCGAAGCCCCCATAGCTCTTGCCGCCCTTACAGTCCATGGCCTTCGAAAGGTGCCTGATCGCGCCGTCCCCCGCGAAGAACGTCCCCTCCTTCCCGGCGAAGACGCCCGTCGGCACGACGAGGTCCGCGTGGTCCATGACGCGCGTGGGCAGGGCATCGGCCGCGAGGACGAACTCCTTCGCCGCGAGCGCTGCGCCGAGCGGCCCGGCCGCCATATAGTGGAAGGGGTCGTCTTCATAGAGGACAAGGCCGGCCACATCAGGGTCGGATATGACATCGTGGGGGGCGATCCCGCCTCCGATCAGAAAGCAGGCGCCCACGGCGTTCGCCGCCCGCGCCACGGGCATGATGAGACCCTTATCGCCGATGCCGGCGGCAACGCAAAAGGCGATGAGGGCGTCCGTGCTCTCGCCGGATGCGCTCACGCCCGATCCGAAGATGACGGCGATTGTCTCCGATCTCGCGATCAGGCGGAAGGCCCGCTCGAAATCGGCCTCCGTGAGGCCCGCTTCCTTGCATGCGGCCGCGAGATCGATTTGCGGGGCTCCGCCGTCCTTCGTGGCGACGAGACGGGCGGAAAGCGCCCTGAAGAGGGCCGCGTCCCGGCCCGGCATGATTTTCAGGTGGGCATCCGCGATGGGGGTGAGGGCGGTCGGCGCGGGATCGATCACGATGATGCGGGCGCCTTTCAGCTTGCAGGCGTCGCGCACCTTGTCGCCGAGGACGTGGTTGTTCGAAAGGAGGTCCGCCCCGGCAACGATGATGATGTCCGCGTCGAGAAGCCGCCCGTACGCGTACGCGTAAGGGAGCCCCGCCCGGCCGAGGGCGTCGCGCGCCCTCCCCGTGTGGTAGGCCCCTGTGGTGGCGATGGACGATTTCTTGAAGCACCCCGCGATCTGGCTCACCAGGAAGATCTCTTCGTTCGTGGCCCTCGGGGAGACGACGAAGCCGATTGTCTTCCCCTCGGCGTCGAGCCTCACGAGACGCTCCAGCGCGGCCGCCGCGGCCTCCTCGACGTCGAGGCCCAAATTGCCCCCTCGCGTGGTCGCCTTCATCAGGCGCGCCTCGTGGTTCACGAAGTCACAGCCGAACCTGCCCATGATGCAGAGGGAGCCCCGGTTCGGGGGATTCGCGATGTCCTGGATCACGTCCGTCACGTACCTGTCCTCGAAGACGTCCAGGGCGAACGTGCAGCCGAAGCCGCAGTGGGGGCACGTCGTGTAATGGCGCTCCACCTGCCACGGCCTCGCCTTGATCGGGCTCACGTTCTCCGTGAGGGCGCCCACGGGGCAGACAAAGAGACACTCGCCGCAGGAGATGCAGTTCCCGGCGTTCGTGGGGGCCATCCTCGCGTCTATCCCCGCGCCCACGATGTCGAGGACGCCCCTTCCCGATATCTCCCTGCACGCGTGGATGCAGCGGAGGCAGAGGACGCACCGGTTCTCGAAGTATTTGATGAGGGGCGTGGCGTAGCCCTCGATGCGCTCCTTTCTCTCGACCGAAAAATCGGCCCGCTCGATCCCGTGCTCGAAGACGAGGTCCTGGAGGTCGCACTCGCCGCCCGCGTCGCAGACGGGGCAGTCAAGGGGGTGGTAGGCGAGGATGAGCTTCAGGTAATCCCGCCTCATCCTGAAGATGCGCTCGGACCTCGTGCGCACGGCCATGCCCTCCTGCGCCGCCGTCTGGCACGAGACCATGGGGTTCGCGTAGCCCTCCACCTCGACGAGGCAGATGCGGCAGGAGCCGATAGAGAGGAGGTTCGCGTGCCAGCAGAGGGTGGGGATATAGATCCCGTTCTCGCGCGCCGCCTCCAGGATCGTCCGCCCATCGTTCGTCTCGACCGGTTTTCCGTCTATCGTCAGCCTTACCATGTTTTGCCCTATCACACGGCCACCATGCCGATGCGCCAGCAGCGGAGGCACCGCATGGCCTCCCTCGTCGCCTCGTCCGACCGGAAGCCCTCTTCCACCTCGTCGAAGGTCCATTTTCTCGTTCCGGGATCGAGCATCCGCAAGGCAGCCCGCGCCTCGCCGCCCGCGATGCCCAGGTCCTCGTCCTTCCGGTAGACCGGGAGCCGCGCGTAGAAGTCCTCGAATCGCTCCTTCTCCGAGAGGGTCCGCTCCTCGCCCCGGAGATACTGGTCGATCCGGAAGGCCGCCCTCTTCCCGTTGCCGCACGCCCGCACGAGCACGTCGGGACCGGTCTCGCAGTCACCGGCGGCGAAAACACCGGGACGGGACGTCTCGAACGTCTCCTGGTTCACGAGTATCGTATGCCACTTCGTCACCTTCACGCCGAGGGCCTCGTCGAGGAACGCAAGATCGACCGCCTGGCCGATGGCGGGGATAAGGATGTCCGTCTCGATGACGAACTCCGAGCCCGGCACGGGCACCGGCCTCCTCCTGCCGCTCTTGTCCGGCTCGCCCAGCTCCATCCGGATGCACTCGACGGCTACGACCTTCCCCTTCTTCGCGATGATCCGGGACGGGGTGCAGAGGTAGTGGAACGTGACGCCCTCCTCCTCCGCGTCGTGTATCTCTACGGCATCCGCCGGCATCTCCGCCTTTGTCCGCCTGTAGACCAGGTTTACGTCGGGCTTCCCGATGCGGAAGGACGAGCGCACGCAGTCCATGGCCACGTTCCCGCCGCCCACCACCACGACCTTCTTGCCCGCAGGATAGGGGTCCCTGCCCATGTTCACATCCAGCAGGTAGGTGACGCCGGGGATGAAGCCCGCATACCCCTTCTCCTCGCCCTCGACGCCCATGGGCGAGCTGTTGTGGGCCCCCACGCCGATGAAGAGGGCGTCGAAGGAGGATGCGAGCCCGGAGAGCGTGACGTCCCTGCCGACGACAGTGTCGTATTTCACCTCGACGCCCAAATCCTCGACGATGGCCGCCTCATCCCGGAGGATCGTCCGGGGGAGGCGGTAGTCGGGGATGCCCACGGCCGCCATGCCGCCCGGCTCGGGAAGGCGCTCGAAGACGGTCACGCCGTGCCCCATCTGCGCCAGGTAGTAGGCGGCGGATAAGCCCGCGGGGCCCGCGCCGATGACGGCGACCTTCTTCCCCGATGCCGCCTTCCGGCCGACCTGCCGCCCCCTTCCCTTGTCACGCTCGTAGTCCGCGGCGAAGCGCTTCAGATATTTGATGGAGATCGCCTCGTCGATATTGGCCCGCCTGCAGTTCGACTCGCAGGGCCTGACGCAGACCCGGCCGAGGGTGCCCGCGAGGCACGTATCCTCCCGGATCGTCGCGAGCGAAGATCCGGGCCTCCCTTCGGCGATCTCCTCTATATAGCGCGGTATCTTGAGCTTTGTGGGGCAGACGCTCATGCACGGCGCGGTGACGGAGACGCGGTAGTCCCCGGCCTTCGCCGCGACGTGCTTCGTCACGGCCTGATCGAAGGCGTCCGCGAAATGGGTGAGCGCCGCTAGGACCGGCACGAGGCCCGTCTGGCCGATCTGGCACTTCGAGCCGTCCTTGATGTAGGCGGCCAGCTCGCGAATCCCGGCGAGGTCGTCCTTCTTCCCCCGGCCTTCCGCGATGCGCGTCATGACGTCCAGGATGATCCGGGTGCCGACGCGGCAGGGGATGCACCTCCCGCACGACTCCGCTTGCACCGCCTCCACGTATTTCATGCACATGTGGACGACGTCCACCGAGGCATCCATTAGGGCCAGGCCGTCCCAGCCCATGAACGCCTTGATGGGGAAGGCGTCGAAGACCTCGGGGATGGCGAGCCCCTTCGGCGCGGCGAAGTCACCTTCCGCCTTGCCCCTGTTGTCCACCACCTCGCCCTGCCATGCGCTGAATAGGATGTGCGCCATATCTCCCTACCTGTCTATCTCGCCGAGCACGATGTCGACGCTCCCTATGGCCGCGATCACGTCCGCCACCATCTGCCCCTCGATCATCTTCGGGACGGAGGCGAGATTGAGGAATGACGGCGGCCGTATGCGGAACCTATAGGGTTTGTTCGTCCCGTCGCTCACGAGGTAGAAGCCAAGCTCGCCCTTCGGCGACTCCACGGCCCCGTACGCCTCGCCCACGGGCGGGTGAAAACCCTCTTCCATGAGCTTGAAGTGGCGGATCAGGGCGGCCATGTCGTGCTCCACGTCCGCCTTCGCGGGGGGCACGAAGCCGGGGGCGTCCGCGCATATCGGCCCCTCGGGCAGATGCTCGATGGCCTGACCGATGATCCTGTTCGCCTGGCGCATCTCCCGCACCCTCACGTCGTACCGGTCAAAGACGTCGCCCCGTTCGCCCATGGGGACCTCGAAGTCGAAATCCTCATACGACGAATAGGGGTAGGCCTTCCGCACGTCATAGTAGACGCCGGAGGCCCGGAGCACCGGCCCGGTGACGCCGTAGCTTATGGCGTCCTCCGCGGTGAGAAGGGCCACGTTTTTCGTCCTCTTCCGCCATATGATGTTCTCCGTGAGGAGCGTCTCGTACTCGTCCACCCTCCGGGGGAAGTCCTTGACGAAGGCCCGCACCATGCCGTCGAACTCGGGCGGCATGTCGGCCGCGAGGCCGCCCACCCTGATGAAGCTCGGCGTGAGGCGCGCCCCTGTCACGTGCTCGACGATGTCGAGGATCGTCTCGCGCTCGCGGAACGCATAAAAAAGGAGCGTCATGGCGCCGATGTCGAGGGCGTGCGTGCCGATCCAGATGAGGTGGGCCGCGATGCGCTGCAATTCCGCGAGGATCACCCTGAGATACTGGCCTCGCTTCGGCACGTCGATCCCGATGAGGCGCTCGCAGGCGAGGCAATAGGCCAGGTTGTTCGAGAGGCCGTTCGTGTAGTCGAGCCTGTCCGTGAGCGTGAGGGCCTGGTGATACGTCCTCGCCTCGGCGAGCTTCTCCACGCCCCGGTGGAGGTACCCGATGAAGGGCGTAGCCTTGACCACGATCTCGCCGTCAAGCTCGAGGAGGACCCTGAGCACGCCGTGCGTCGCGGGGTGCTGGGGACCCATGTTGATGGTCATGTATCTTCTATCGTCGTCTGCCATCAGCGCCCTGCCCTATCCGGCCCCGCGCCGGGTTCGCCGCCCTCGCCGGCCTGCGCCCGGTCCAGGTTCACCCTGAAGGGCTCGTCGAAGCCGTAGCCCTCAATCGGGAAATCCTTCCTGAGCGGGTAGCCCTCAAAGTCCTCGACCATGAGGATTCGCCTCAGGTCGGGGTGGTTCTCGAAGGGAAGGCCGAACATGTCGTAGGCCTCCCGTTCGAGCCATTCGGCCGCGCGCCACATATCGCTCACCGTGGGGACCGGCTCGCCATCGCCCGCCCGCACCTTGACCGCGAGGCGGTCCTTTAATGTGACGGAGCTCATGAGATAGACGATCTCGAACCGGGGGGCATCGCCGTAGTGGTCGACGGCGAAGAGGTCCGTCATCATCGTATAGAGGAGCGCCTCGTCCGTCTTCATGAAGAGGAGCACATCGCGGAGCCTCTCCTTCGGGACGACGACGGCGGCCTGATGGTCGCGTCCGACCGGCTCCTCCACCGTGAGGGCGGAGCCGAATTTCTCCGTCAGCCTCCTGACCGCGTCCGCCCCGCTCATGCCTTGCCGCCCGTCAGGGTGACGAGCCTTCTGTTCTCGTCGAACATGCTCTCTTTCCCGATCTTTTCCTGAAGCGCGATGAGGCCCGCAATAAGGCCCTCGGGCCTGGGCGGGCATCCCGGCACATAGACGTCGACCGGCACGATCTGGTCCACGCCCTGCACCACGCTGTACGTCCTGAATATGCCGCCGCTCGTCGCGCACGCCCCGTAGGCGATGACCCACTTCGGCTCGGGCATCTGCTCGTAAATCCGCCGCAGCACGGGCGCCATCTTTTTCGTCACCGTGCCCGCGACGATCATGAGGTCCGCCTGCCGCGGCGAGGGTCTGAAGACCTCCGCCCCGAACCGCGCCATGTCGTGGGTGGCCGAGGTGGCGATAATCATTTCGAGGGCGCAGCAGGCGAGCCCGAAGGTCACGGGCCAGAGCGAGTTCTTCCGTGCCCAGTTCACCACGTCATCGACCGTGGTGACGAGAACGTTCTTCTCTATTCCCATTCCAGAGCCCCTTTTCTCCATACGTAGACGTAACCGATGAAGAGGATTGCCACGAAGACCATCATCTCGACGAAGCCGAAAAGCCCGAGGCCCTTCGTCACCACCGCCCATGGGTAGAGGAAGAGTATCTCGAGGTCGAAGACGAGGAAGAGCATGGCGATGATATAGTAGCGGATCGTCATCCTCCTCCGGGCAGGCCCCATGCTCACCATCCCGCACTCATAGGGGGAAAGCTTAACCCGTGCCCGCGTCCTGTTTCCGAGGATGTAGGAGGCGCCGACGATTACGCCGGCGATAATCGCCGCAAGGGCGATCATGATGAGAACGGCGACATATTCAATCACACTCTATCCCCTTATAGGGCAGCTTGTATTAATTTTCACTATTGTTACCTATTCTCCTGCGCCCCGTCAACAAAAAAACACAAAAAAAACTCATTCCCCCCGTGGCGCAAGAAAAAGCTCGCCCCTTGATGAAACCGCCCCGATCGCGCCACGTTGCGCCCCATACGGTAAGTGCGTAAAATTATGGGTCAATAAGTGAGGCGGCCACCCGTCAGACTGCGTAAACGACAGCATTTCCTCGCCTCCGCCCCTTCCTTTTTATGAAGGGGAGGCTCGGGGCGCCCACGCGGTGGGTGTCGCGAAGCGGGTCGTGCTTTGCCATGAAGGAGGCGCTGAGCCAACGGGTGCCTTTTTTCGCCTTCGGTCCTTCCTTTTTATGAGGGGGAGGCTCCGGGAACTTTGCTCACGGAGGGGGCGACGCAAGCCCGACAGGCGCTTTTTTCGCCTCCGCCCCTTCCTTTTTATGAGGGGGAGGCTCCGGTTATGAGGGGGAGGCTCCGGCAGCTTTGCTGCCGGAGGGGGCGACGCTAGCCCCAAATAATTGCCCATCCCATCATCTACTGTCCGTATCCGGGGGCGAGGGGGGCGGACCCTGGGGCACGTCCTCGGGAGGAGGGACCTGGGCGGGCGGCTCCCCGCCCGGCTCGACGGGGGCGGCCGGCGTCTCAACGGGCGCGGGCTGCTCGGGGGCGGGGGGCGCGAAATCCTCCGGGGGGAACCGTCTCAGGGCGGTCCCCATGAACGCCATCCATATGGGCAGGGCCACCCTGCCCCCGCTCTCGGCCTTGCCCAGGGAGGTGCGCTGGTCGAAGCCCGCCCAGACGCCCGTGCAGATATGGGGCGAGTAGCCGACAAAGAGGGCATCGTAGAAGCTGCTCGTCGTGCCCGTCTTGCCCGCGACGGGGTAGCCGAGGCGGCTCGCCGCCTTCGCCGTGCCGTAGGTGGTCACCCCCTTCAGGAGGATATTCATCTTGTACGCCGTATCGCCGTCCATGGCCCTCGCCTTCTGAGGCCCGTGCTCTTCGAGGACATTGCCGCTTGCGTCCTCGATCCGCCTCACCATCATGGGCCTCACCCTTTCGCCGCCGTTCGCGAAGGCGGCGAAGCCCTTCACCAGGTCGAGAAGGGTCAGGTTCGAGCTGCCGAGGGCGACGGACAGATCATCTTCGATCTCCTCGTCGATGCCCACGTCCTTCAGCGCCTGCTTGAGCGAGCCGATGCCCACGTCTTCGAGGAGCCGGACGGTCGCCGCGTTCTTCGAATACGCGATGGCGTCCCTGAGGGTGATCGGGCCTGAGTAGACGCCGTCGTAGTTCTTCGGCACCCACGACCTTTTGAGGCCGCCGCCGTACGTCTTCGGCTCGTCCATGATGATCGAATCGAGGCCATAGCCCTTCTTGAGGGCCGCCATATAAATGAAGGGCTTGAAGGCCGAGCCCGGCTGCACCTTCGAGGCGGTGGCCCGGTTGTAGGGACTCTTCTCGAAATCCCTGCCCCCGACCATGGCGTAGATATAGCCCGTATTCACGTCCATGCAGAGGAGGGCGCCCTCTATGCCCGAATTCCTGACGGGCAAAAAGATGGGGGTCTTCTTCTTGTCGGCCCCCTGGTAAAGCCCCCTCACGACATCGCCGGGCTTGAAGGGAAATTCGGACATCTTCAAAAGGGCCTTCCGCCTTCCGGCAAAGACCGCGTACCCCCCGGCGACCCTCTCGGATACGAGGAGGTTATAGACGGTCCCCTGGGCCATGGGGGCGAGGGTGATATCCCTCTCCGCCGTCTTCAAATAGCCCTCCCACTTGCCCTTGTCGAGGTGAGAAGAGACGCCGAAATCGCCCCGCCTCTCGTCGTAGGCCGCAAGCCCCTTCCTCACCGCGGCCTCCGCCGCCCTCTGGAGCGCCGGATCGACGGTGATGTATACCTTCAGGGCCTTTCTCGCGAAAATGCCCCTGCCGTATTTCTCCTCCACGTAATGATAGACGGCGCTCTTGAAATAGGTGTCGGCGAATACGCCGTCGTCCGCCGTCACCCTGAGCCGCTCCTTCAGCAGGGCGTCCCGCTTTTTCGTGTCGACGAAGCCCTTCTTCCAGAGCTGGTCGATCACGTAGACCTGGCGCATCCTCGCGAGGCCGGGGTGGCGCTTCGGCGTGTAGCGGGCGGGGGCCTGGACGATGCCCGCGAGCAGGGCCGCCTCGGCCCTGTCGATCTGCCACACGTGCTTTCCGAAATAGACCTGGGAGGCCGCCTCCACCCCGAACACCCCCTGCCCCATATAGATGTTGTTCAAATAGACG
>JBEKJU010000056.1:0-15737 GCA_050011095.1 Syntrophorhabdales bacterium | reverse complement strand
AGTCGTCGTAGGGACCGGCGCCGATGATCCTGCCTTTTGCGCTCACTATGCCGGACGTGACGGTATTGCTGAGGCCGAAGGGGTTCCCCACGGCAATGACCCACTCGCCCACCTTGAGCCCGTCGGAGTCGCCCAGCCTCGCCGCCGCGAACCGCCCTTTCGCGTCGATCCTGATGACGGCAAGGTCCGTCTTGGGATCACGGCCCACGACGTGCGCCTTGAATTCCCGCTTGTCGGCGAAGGTGACGGTAATCTCCTGGGCCCCGTCCACCACGTGATTATTGGTGAGGATCGTGCCGTCCGCGTTGATGATCACCCCGGACCCCGCCCCCCGGCTCCTGAAATTCTGCGGATGTCGGGGCATGTCGCCAAAGAACTGTTTGAACATATCGCCGAAGGGACCCTCCTCGATCCCGGGCATGTCGGGAAATTCCGTCTTCTCAAGCTTGGTCACCTTCACATTGACGACCGAAGGTCCGACCTCTTCCACAAGCTCTACGAAAGACGGAGGCCCGCCTACCGCCCCCCCTCGGCCGGGTGTAGCCTGCACATGCGTGGCAAAACCGAACGATGAAGCAATGAGCATGCCTGCAAGCAGGCACATTACCGCCACGGCGCCCAACGCAGGGTATCTGAACTTTCCCGCGAGCACATGACCTTTCAGCTTATTCATCCCGATCATTCCTCCTTTTCTCATAGTTTCCCGACCATTTCACCGGTCCTGGACCTATCCTGTCAAGATTATAATATAAATGAGGAAAATTAAGACTGAATTAAAGAAAGATTAGAATCCTCTAATGTATCCGCTCCTTTGCCCGAGTCCCGGCAAGCCGCGCCAAAACGCCCCGGTGTTTATGATTTTTCCTCTTCCTCGGCCGGTGGGGGGAGGGGGAGATAGACACGGAAGGTGCTCCCCTCGCCCGGCGCGCTTTCGAGCTCTATCCTCCCTTCATGAGCCTCGACAATCGATTTGACGATGGAAAGGCCCAGGCCCGAGCCCCCCAGGCCCTGCGACCGGGCATCGGCCGACCGGTAAAATCGTTGAAATATCTTTTGCTGCTCTTCAGGGGAGATGCCTCTTCCCGTGTCCCTGACCGCAAGGACCGCGGACGGGCCGCTCCGGGTGATCGTCACGAGGACCGTCCCTCCGGGAGCCGTATATTTTATGGCGTTCTCCACAAGATTGAGGAGGAGACGCCTCAGGTGCATGAGGTCCCCCGAGACTTCGAGGGGCTCTATCTCACCGAGGCTGAGCAATACCGCCTTGCCCGAAGCCAGGGCGTCGAGCCGGGTCAAGACCTCTTCCGCCACCAGAACGAGATCGACATGCGCCCGGTCCATTTTGAGCATGCCCGCATCAGACCGGGCCAAAAGGAGGAGCCCCTCCACCAGGGACGATATCCTCTGTATCTCCTCAAGGGCGCTTTTCAGCACGTCCGTGTACTCCTCGGGACTTCTCTTCGAGCGGAGGGCAACCTCTATCTCACCGCGAAGGATCGTGAGGGGCGTCTGCAGCTCATGGGACGCATCCGCGCTAAACCGGCGCATCTCGGTAAAGGCACCTTCGAGGCGACCGAGCATCTCGTTGAGGGTGTCAGCCAGCCTGTCCAGTTCGTCGTTCGCCCCTGTCTTCTCCAGTCTGGCATGGAGCTGACCCGCCTTTATCTTTCGCGCGGCCTGCGTCATCCTGTCGACGGGGCTCAGGGCCCGGTTTGCGAAAAACCATCCGCCCCCTCCGGCGAGCGCCAGGGCGACGGGGAAAAGGGCGGCCATGATAAGGAGAAAATGGGACAGGGTCCTCGACAGGTTCATTTGTGACATACCCACGCGCACCACCGCGACCACCCTTCCCGAATCAATGACAGGCCAGGTGAGGACCCTCACGGGATGCATCCCCGCCCCCTTGATGGTCTCGAAGCTCGCTATGCCTCTCATGGCATTTTCCCTGGCCTCGCGGCTCAGGGACGGAATATGGGGCTTGTTCGATTCCCTCCGGAGGAGCGCCTGAGGGTCGAGCCACTCGAAATAGGGGGCCACGGGGGCGGGGCCGAAGAAGCGGCGGAAAATATCGTCAATATCCGGCGGGAACTGCACGCGTGTCTCGGCCACGTTCCTCTCGGCAAGGGTCTCCGCGACACTCCTCAGGGCGGAATCCGTCTCCCTGTTAAGGGTATAGCTCACGAGCAGATATGCGGTGACACCGAGGATCACGAATGTGAGGGCCAAAAGACCGGTGTACCAGAGGGTGAGCCGGGTCCGGATCGAGCGGACAGACACCTAATCCACCTTCATGACGTATCCCACGCCGCGCACCGTGTGGATAAGCTTTGCCTCGGAGTCGGCGTCGATCTTCTTTCGCAGGTAGTTCACGTAGACATCGACAACATTGGTCTCGCTGTCAAAATCGTAGTTCCAGACGTGGCCGATGATCATCGTCCTCGTCACAACGCGGTCTATATTCCGCATGAAGTATTCGAGAAGAGAAAATTCCTTTAGGGTAAGGTCGATCCTGCGCTGCCCCCTCACGACCGTGCGACGCACGGGGTCGAGGACAAGGTCGGCGAAGCGGAGCACGGCCGCATCGAGGTGGTTCGAGCGCCTAAGGAGGGCCCTCACGCGCGCGAGGAACTCCTCGAAGGCAAAAGGCTTGGTGAGGTAGTCGTCGGCACCCAGATCGAGACCGAGAACCTTATCCTCGATGGTGGCCCTTATCGTTAGAAGGAGAACGGGGGTTGCCACCTTCTGACCCCGCAGGCTCTTCAGCACGGCAAAACCATCGAGCTTCGGGAGGTATATATCGAGGACGATGAGGTCGTACTCCCTGTCCGTTGCCATGGACAATCCATCCTCTCCGTTATGGACGATATCGACCGTATACCCCTCCTCCTGCAGGCCTTTCCTCAAAAAATTGGCCACCTTCCTTTCGTCTTCCACGATGAGAATCTTCATCCTCTACGACTTCCTGGAGGCATCGGGACCCCTTCAAAAAGGACCTGCCTGTGTGCGCAGGCGGCGTTCCGTCACTGCATGTACTTGTGATACCACAGGTTTTGGAAAACTTCAACGGCCCAGGAAAATCCTGAAAGCCTGAAAGAATAAATGACCCTGCTGCTTGCAGCAGGGTATCCAAGACAACGAGCGGAGCGAGTCTTTGAGCAGCAGGGAGTCTCGGGGCACCCGCTTGCGGGTCGTGGCTTTGCCCGTAGAGGGGGCGACCGCGGGGTACCCACACAGTGGGTCGCGCGAAGTGGGTGTCCCAATAATTGCCGGCGGAGTGAAGCGGAAAAAGATTCTCCCTGCAGCAAGCTGCAGGGAATCCGCAAGTTGATGCCCGGATTTAACCGGCGCATCCCTCAGGAAGGCGACTGGGTATGAAGAAAAAAGATCTCCATCTCCCCCCTTCAGGGGGGAGATGGAGATGAGATAGAAAGATATTTCCCTGTTTAGAAGGGGTAGATGAACTTGAGCCAGTACTTGTCGCCCTCCGGCCTGTTCTCTGCATATACATCGTGCTGCCACTTGAGGGTCAGGCAACCTCTCCCGAAGTCGTACATGAGCGCGGGGCCGACTGAATATTCCCTGCCCATCAAGCCCGTCGCAAGACCGGTCAGAGGATCGATAGCCGTGCGGTGGAACTGCGTGTCTCTCGTCGTCTGATAGAGTATGTAGCCGTTCGCGCCGAAGGACCAGTTCTTGTTAAAGTGATAACCGACGAGGTAATCGGCATCGAATTCCTGGCCGGAGACATAGCTCGTCGCGGAGTTGACCGTATTGATCCAGTACATGAGTTTCGCCGACAGTTCAAGCCCGGGAAGAGGAGAGCTCTTGTCGCCGAGATAGGTGAAGGCATAGAGGGGATCGATGGACCAGTAGTTCCTGCCGAGGTCCGCGGGGTTCACGGCGAAGGTGCGGGCACTGTTCGTGGTACCCGATATGCCGTCATAAGTGCCTGTCGGCGCCACTATGTCGATTGCCGCAACCTGGTGGAAGGTCGGGCAGTGCCAGGCAATACCCATACCGGCCTCGATATCGGCCAGCCCCACTACTGACGACGGGGCGCCAGGGAAATATTGGCTACGGCCTCCGTTACCTATGAATTCGTTGCCGTTATGCTCATACCCGAAGGGGATAATCACGTGCCATATGAGGTCGCCGTTCAGGATCTTCACCTTCGTCACCTGGACGAACCTCAGGGCATCGGCGAGCACCTGGACGTTAGCACTCACCGAAGCTGAGTGGTTTCCGACCAGGGCGGGGTTTGTGAGATTTGCGTTGCGGCCGGCGTTGTCCTTGAGACCCCCGATATTGTAGTCGACGAGATAGTTGAGGAATACACTCGTTCCCGCCGGGGGCAGGGCGCCCGCCAGGAAGTCCTCGTTGCCGCCTATGTAATGGTTATTGAAGCCCTCACCCGCATAGACCTGCGGGGCGGCCAGGAACCCGAGGGCGGCGCATAAAGCCACCAAAGCCAATGACATAAATAGACGTTTTGCTTTGCCCATATCAGTTTTCCCCCTTTCCAAAATTCAAAAAACTTGTTAAGTCAACTGCCCGATAGAATTTCAACGTAGAACCAGAGGTTCAATTCGAGCCATAGTTTGTGGTCGTTTCCTCCTTTCACCCGTTCCACGCTCGCCGCTCAAAAAACCAGCCCACCTCCTTTTCATTAATACTTTTTAATCTTATCGGTCTATGGGCATCGTTGTCAAGCTAAAAATTAAAAAATATTAATAAAAATTCGCCCCTCGCACGCATGAGCCCGTTGCTGATCGCGATGCAGCCCGTACCGGGTTGCTTATCTTCGGCACCGCCCACACACAAACGGGTGCGGGTACCCGGGCGACTTTGATGCGCAGGCGCTGGCGGCGGCGAATTCCGTTGAGGGGGGAGGCTCCGTGAGCTTCGCTCGTGGAGGGGGCGCTGAGCCCCGGTCATTTGCCGGTGGTACGTCAAGGAAAGCGCCTCCGCTCCTTCCTCTTTATGAGGGGGAGCGCCACCCGCAGGCGCAAGCCTTACCTCTTATTTACGACTGTGGGGCTGCGGGTGCCCTGCAAGAACAGGCGGCACGAGAGGAGGGGGCGACGCTAGCCGGCGGCTGGTCTTTTCGCCTCCGCTCCTTCCTCTTTATGAGGGGGAGGCTCCGTGAGCTTCGCTCGTGGAGGGGGCGACGCTAGCCCCAATAATTGTGCTACAACAAGGATGTGGCGAAGATAAGCGACTCGGTGTTACCGATCGCGCGGCGCATGGGCGGCGCGGGGGATCCGCGCATCATCCCGATGGGGATGGAAAAGGAAAGAGGAGCCTCGTCTCACCTTGCCTTGTCGAAATAGTCGCCGAGGAGACCTCTGCTGTGCTCATCGTCGTGGCAGTACACACAAAGGTTTTCCCAGTTGGAGCCGTCAGGGGGATTGTTGTTGGGGTTGCCGTCCTTGTGATGCACCGTGAGGAGGTGCCGGTCCTTGAACTCGAACTCACGGCCGCATTTGGCGCAGATGAGGCCATGGATAGACAGCGACTGCTCGCGGTACCCGCTCTTCGCCGCCTGCCTTGCCTCCCTGATGATCTCTTCGGCCGGTTTCCCTCCCCCCGCGGGGGGGCGGCCCGCCCGCCTGATATGATAGCCCTTTCTCTTCATGTCACACCCCCCCCTGTTCGCTTCTGTCTCAAGGACCGACTATGGCCGGCTCCCCACCCGTCCAGGCGGCGCCTCCTTTTCAGGAATAAATCGAGGAATGACCACCTTCTTCACCCAGCGACCAAAGGGTCGAGGGCTTGAACTCACCGGTCTTTCCGCGAAAGGAACGGAGCGCGGCTTTGTCGCCCCTTCGCCGCCAAGCCCCACAGGCGAAAAACGGTCGCGCCGATGCGAACGGTTATCGGGGCGTGCCGAAAAACTCCCGGATGGAAGCAACAATGTAGTCCTTTTCGGCCCTCTTCAATTCCGGATGGACAGGAAGGGCAAGACTCGTGAGCGAGGCACCCTCGGCTTCCCTGAAGTCTCCCTTCTTGTAGCCCAGGTAGGCAAAGCATTCCTGCATGTGGAGCGGCATGGGATAGTAGATGCCCGTCTGGATGCCCTTCTGCTGCAGGAAGGCCTTAAGCTCATCCCTTCGCTCCACCCGTATCACATACTGGTGAAAAATGTGATCCCCTTTGCCCTCGGTCGCGGGGAGCCCGATAGGGAGATCACCCAGCTTGCGGTTGTAGTACATGGCGTTCTCGATGCGCTTCCGGTTCCAGCCCTCGAGGAACGGGAATTTTTCGGTCAGGGCACAGGCCTTTATCTCGTCGAGCCGGCTATTAAAGCCTATCATTTCATGATGGTAGGCGTGATCGTCCATGCCGTGCACCCTGAGCTTCCTCGCCCGCTCGAAGAGGTCGCCCCTCCGTGTGAGGACCATGCCTCCTTCCCCTATGCCGCCGAGGTTCTTTGTGGGGTAGAAGCTCGTAGCAGCGATATCACCAAAGGCACCGGAAGCGATTCCGCCTCTTCTAGCGCCCAGCGACTGCGCCATATCCTCGACCACCGCCGCCCGATGTTTCCCGGCGATAGCGCAGATCCGGTCCATCTCGCACAGCTTGCCGAAGAGATGCACTATGATGATAGCCCGTGTTTTCGGCGTGATGGCCTGCTCAACGAGGCCAGCATCGATGTTCATGTCCTTCGCATCTATATCGACGAAGACAGGCGTGCCGCCTGCGAGGACAATTGAACTCGCCGTTGAAAAAAACGTGTAGGGCGTGGTGATGACCTCGTCGCCTTTTTCTATTCCAAGCGCCATGAGGGCGAGGATGAGTGCGTCCGTACCGTTTGCGCAGGTGAGGGCATGGGGAACACCCGAGAACCGGGCGATCGTCTCTTCAAGCTCCGCGCAGTACCTTCCCAGTATCAGCTTCTGCTCGGAAAGGATCTCCCGGAGCTTGGGCAGCAAGCCCTTTTCCACCTTCTTGTACTGATCTTTAAGGTTTATCAAAGGGATGTTCATACGTCATAACCTTTTCCAAATCGATTCAGATAGAGCATGTCTTTGAGCGGTCTGCGCGGTGTGGACGTGGGGGCCTCATCGAAGTAGCCGACAGGGGTCATCGCTACCGCGCCGTACCCATCGGGCACGCCGAGTATCTCTTCCACCTTTTTCGCATCGAAGTTGCCCACGTGAACCGTACCAAGCCCCAGAGCGCATGCGCAGAGCACGAGGTGCTCCATGGAGATGCCCGCATCGTACATGTACCAGTCACCTTTGTCGGTAACCGGCTCTCCCTTCTTGAAGCCTGAAACGCGGCGCTTGGCCACGAGGCAGATGACACAGGGCGCATCCGCGAATGCCTTATAGGCGGGATTGTTAGGGGAAAGCGCACTGCCAAGCGCCTCCCTGACGGACCGGTCCTTTACAACAACGAAGTGCGATACCTGCGTGTTTGCCCACGAAGGGGCAAGCCTCGCTGCCTCAACGCACCTCAGGATAAGCTCGTCGGGCACGGGTTCGCTCCTATACTTCCTGACGCTCCTCCTTTCCGTGATAGCCTCAAGCACGTCCATTTGCATCACCTCCGCCGAAGTTTACCACAGGGTTGCGACCCTCCGCAACAGAGATCACGTTCCCCGGATTTACGAATATGGGTTGACTTTAAGGACTGGTAAGGTTATCCTCTTACCAGCGGGGTGGAGCAGTCAGGTAGCTCGTCGGGCTCATAACCCGAAGGTCGCAAGTTCAAATCTTGCCCCCGCAATAGTGAAATCAAAGGGTTACGGTGCATTTACCGTAGCCCTTTTTTATTGGTGTCCATATAGGTGTCCATCGTTCCGGCGGACCTGTCTTCCGAGGGCCATTTCAATTTCTTAAGCTCGTCCTCAGTGACCAGGTTGTACCGCTTGAAACAGGCCGTTGTCTTGTGGCCGGACAGGGCCATGATCCTGAAATAGTCATTCCCTGCCAGGCGAAGATTATTCAGGGCACAATGGCGGAGATCGTGGACCACAAAGTCTTCGATGCCGGCGCGCTTGCATGCTGCTTTGAACGATCGCTTTATCTCGCCGAATGGCTTACCCCTGTAAAGAAAGACGCGGTCTGTATGGAGGGGGCGAGGTAGAGCCTTCAATATCTCCAGAACCACGGGATGAATCGGAACGGCGCGAGCGCAGTCTGTCTTGGTCCGGCCGCCCTTGAGGTAGATAAAGCCCTTCGCCAGATCGACTTCTTTCCAGGTTAAGCCCGTAACCTCTGACCGTCGCATTCCCATGGTGAAGGCCATGAAAATAAGTGGGCGAAGGTGGTCCGGGCAGGCTTCGATAAGGGCTGAAAATTCTGCGTCCGTCAAGACGCGCTCACGGACGTTGTTCTCCTGGAGCTTCTTTACCTTCTCGACGGGGTTGTGTTCTAACTTGCCGTGCCGGACGGCCCGGTTGAAGATGGTCTTCAGACAGGTGACTTCTTTGTTCACGGTCGCCGGGCGAATCGTCTCCCCTGGGTGACGCGGTGATGGTTCCTGCAATCTGTATTGTTGGTAGGACTCGACCCTTCCAGGGGTAACGTCCTTGACCTTCGTGTTCGCTCCCAAGAGGCGCGTGAGATGGCGAACGAAATCCTTATCGCGGATGTAGCTATCCTTCGCCTTGACTTCCGGGAGCGCGAGATACCACGTGCAGACCTCCCCGAGACTTAACCGGGCTGCCTTGTCCTTTTCGATGTATCGCTCTTCGGTCCGGGCCTTTAGCGCTTCCCTGAGCCGTTGTTCGGCGGCGGTCTTGTTCGGCCCTATCCTTTCACGCTTCCGGCGACCAAGCTGATAAAACTCAATCCAGTAATTCTTACCCGCGGCCTTGCCGATCTTGAACCCGCACAAACAGATCTTCGTGTCGATGTTCATTCGCTTCTTGCACTTCGGACATTCCTGTAAGAGCCCCATGCCTAGTTCTCCTTGTTGGTTTTTCTTGCCTTCGTCCTCTTCCGTGAAAGCCCCGCCTTTTCTCGCCGCTTGTCCGACATTAAACCTCGCTGATATTCGTTGTACCCTCCCCTGTCCGCTTCCCTACGTTCTGCCGTGGTGATCCTCCACATGCAGCGATTCCCGCAAAAGCGTTTCTCCCGCTTTGTGGGATTGAAGAAAAAATTATTGCAGCCTGGGCACTCTCTTATGGCGTGCTGAGGAAGCCCGTCGAGAAGCATCAATATTTTCATCCATACGTATGCTCTTTGGTCTTTTGCAGCGGGAAGCGTTTTTAATGCGAACCCTGTTTCAGACTCTTTCGTTACCCACCAAATAGTTTCGCCTAGGGCAGTCGGATAGAGCACAAAAGGATTGCCTTCTGTCGCGTCAACCGATACGGCCGCCAATAATGCTCCAGTCATTGTCTGTAGATCAAGAATCGACGCCCAATATTCTTCCGACCGCTTGGATGGCGGCGGCCCCAAAGCCCATGCCAGAGGCCCTACGCGCCGTGTTTCTTCGGGTATGTGAAAGAGCCTTATTGCTTCCTCATACTGTTTCAATTCTTCCCTAGGCCAAAGATATTCGTCGGCTTCGACCAACAGTTTTGCCTTATCGCCCGGCTTGATATGATCAAGGCCGAGATTGGCGAAGTCAACAAACCATTGAAGAGCCTCTGTATTTTTCTCTTTCATAGTCGGTGTCCCTCCCTGTCCTTCTATGGTAGTACAAGCTAATTGCTATGTCAAGCTATTTTATCAGTCCTAAGTAATTCGTGCGTGTCTCAGCATATTTTACTTTACAGAGACACTTATAGACGCTACAATTAAGAAAACGATGAAGGAGGGCTTGAAAATGCTCAATCTTATGTCTCTTGAAGAAGTGGCCAGGGAATTGAAAGTGTCGATTCATACGGTGCGAAGCTGGGGATTTCAGAAACGTTTTCCTGTCGTAAAGTTAGGTCGGCGCGTTTTGGTAGAGCGGGAGGCGCTGGAGCGTTTTGTTCGGGCAGGAGTGGTTGAGGCGCGGTCGAAGTAGGGTGATGCAGACCATGAGTAGCGGCGTGACTGTTACCCCTCAAAGCCTCCTGAATGCCGGTTTTTCTATCCTCCCGTGCAAAGAAGATAAGAGCCCGGCTGTCCCTTCCTGGACCCCCTACCAGACCGAACGGATGACCGAGGCGGAATGTAGCCGGATGTTCAGCAATGGCGCACAAATCGGCGTCATTGGCGGGACTGTATCAGGGAATCTTGAGTGTGTCGACTTCGACGACCCGACGGTCTATGGGCCATTTCTTGACTTGTTGGACATGCGGCGCCCTGGGCTACGGGGCAAGCTGACCCTGCACGAAAGGACACCCCGAGGCGGCTATCATATCGCCTATCGCGCCGAAGGACCCGTAGCGGGCAACACCAAGCTCGCCATGAAACCCGACAAGGACGAACAAGGACGTGACACATGGAAAGTCAGGATCGAGACCCGTGGCGAGGGCGGCTATTTTGTGGCGGCACCTTCCAAGGGTTACGAGTTCCTATCCGGGAACCTGCTTGATTGCCCCGTGCTGAGTGCGGGCGAGGTTCAGGCAATTCACGAGACGGCGCGAGTATTCGACCTGAAGAAACCGACCGAGCAGCGGCAGACCGAACGGAGGGAAGCACGGACCCGTTCAGACGGGCCGTCTCCCGGCGACCGGTACAACCAGGACCACGACATTGACGACATTCTCAAAAGCTACGGATGGCGACCGGCGCGACGAACGACGGCGGGCGAGGGATGGACCCGGCCAGGGAAGGCCGAAGGGATCAGTGGCGTCTTGATGGATAAAACGGGTGTCTTCTACGTCTTTTCGTCCAATGCCTACCCCCTGGAAGCCGAGCGAAGTTATGGCGCCTTCGGGCTCTATGCAATGTACGAACATGACGGCGACTTCAGCGCGGCGGCGCAGGCACTGCTACGGGAGAAGGGGCCGAACCAGGGCAGCCAGGACACGGTGGTGGACGAGAAGCAAAATCCGGGAAGCGCCGAAGACGCCCTACCTGTGGCCGAAGACGAGGAGAGCGCCCCGGATCAGTTGCCAAGCACTGACATTTTGGACGCCCTAGGGGCGAATGAGGATGGCGACGCCAGGCTGTTAGTCATGCTTCACCGCGGGCGTTTTTTGTATGACCATGCCGCCGGGCGTTGGTATACCTGGAGCAAAAACCATTGGCGGGAGGACCTCATCGAGGAGGTGACGCGGGCAGTGGATGCCGTCGTTGACATTTACGGACACGAGGCGAAGCGGCAGGCCTGGGAAAGGCTGAAATGCGAGAAGGCCGGCAGGACGGATGAGGCCCGGAAGCACGCGGCCACAGAAGAGGCCCTGTTTAAGCGCATCCGCCTTCTACAAACAACCGCGCGGAGGGGTAATGTTCTCGCCCTCGCGCGTGCAGGGCGTGACAGGCTCGGAATCACCGGCCAGGAGTGGGACCTTGACGGGTGGCTCTTACCTTGCTCGAATGGTGTAGTTGATTTGCACAGCGGCGAGATGCGAGAGGGGCGCCCGCAAGATTATATGAAAACCATTGCGCCGACGCCTTGGACCGGAATTGAGACGCCCGCGCCGACGTGGGAGAAGTTTCTTGCCGATGTCTTCGACGGAAATGACGAAATCGTTTCATTCCTTTGGCGATTTCTTGGGTATTCGGTCACAGGGCTGACGACCTTCCACGCTCTTCCAATCCTGTGGGGGATCGGTCGAAATGGCAAAAGCACCTTCGCGGAGACGTTGGGGCACGTTCTTGGCTCCCTTGCGGGACCTATTGAAGCTGAGATGCTCCTTACCCAAAGGGGGCAAAGGCAGAGCGGAGGGCCGACGAGCGACCTCATGAGCCTTCGTGGCAAGCGCCTCGTCTGGGCCAGCGAGACCAGCGAAGGACGGCGGCTGAACCCTGCGAAATTGAAGCTGTTGACTGGCGGCGACACCCTTACCGGACGGGAAGTCTTCGGCAGGCACCAAGTGAACTTCAGGCCAACCCACAAGCTCTTCCTCTTGACCAATTCCAAACCGCACGCGCCGGCGGGGGATTTTGCCCTGTGGGCGCGGCTGCATCTGATACCCTTCACGCTCAGTTTTGTGGATGAACCCCACGCTCCTCATGAACGGCGAGCCGACCCCGACCTTCCCGAGAAATTGAAGGCTGAGGCTTCGGGGATCCTCGCGTGGCTCGTCAGGGGCTGTTTGACATGGCAGCGGGAAGGGCTGAAGCCACCCAAAGCCGTGAGGGCCGCCACCGAGGCATACCGGGGTGAAGAAGACACGATAGCCCAATTCATCGCCGATGTATGTGAGACAGGGGCGGCCATGTGGACGGGGATGAAGACGCTCTACGAAGCATATACGAAGTGGGCGGAAGCATCGGGAGTCGCGTCCGTGACTCTCATGAGGTTAAGCCGGGAGCTCGTGGACCGCGGTTTCGAGCGAGACGCCGCGGGCCGGACGGTCATCTTCCGGGGGATCGGGATCAGGGAGGTGGTTCTTGATGAGTAACGCTGCACCACTTGGTGTCGATAAGAAATGCTGCATCATGTTGCAATCATTGAGAAAATCTGCATTTCGCAGTGTAGCCTGTGCACCACTTGCACCACTTTTTCAGAACTTTCCTATACGCGAAAGCCTTTTTTTTGAAAATGAAATGTTACGGAAAAGTGGTGCAAGTGGTGCAAGTGGTGCAACGAAGGGGGGAAAGTAGAATGCAAATCATCCTAGACAATCGCTTGACTATCTCCAACCCCCCCGCTTCCTTCCAGGCCGAGCTTCGGGACCGCCTGACCTTCCCCAACCCGCAACACGAGGAGGCCGAAAAACAAGGGCGCTGGACGGGCGATATTGAGCGGGTCATCCGCGGCTATCGCCTGACCGAGAGCGGCCTTATCGTGCCTCGCGGCTTCGCCGGCCACGCTATCCGACTCGCCCGTCGGCAGGGCGTCCCTTTCCGCTTCGATGATAGGCGGCGGACCCTTCCTCCCGTCGATTTCACCTTTAACGGGACCCTGCGGGACTTCCAGGAGGAAGCAGCCGCAGCGATGCTCAAGAAGGACTTTGGAACCCTCTCCGCACCGACCGGCTCCGGCAAGACGGTGATGGCGCTTCACCTCATCGCGGCACGCAGGCAACCCGCGCTTATCGTAGTGCACACGAAGGAACTCCTTGCCCAGTGGGCCGACCGCATAGAGACCTTCCTCGAGATCCCCCGCGAGGAGATAGGCATCATCGGCGGGGGCAAGGCGAAGATCGGCCAGAAAATCACCGTGGCGACCGTCCAGAGCCTTGTGAAGTGCGCCGGAGAGGTATCGCCCTACATCGGGCACCTTATCATCGATGAATGCCACCACGCGCCTTCCAGGACGTTTACGGACGTTGTGACGGCCTTCGACAGTCGCTTTATGACCGGGCTCAGTGCTACCCCGTGGCGCCGGGACGGCCTGTCCAGGTTGATCTTCTGGCATGTGGGCGACGTGGTGCACGAGATCGACCGCGCCGAACTCATGGAGACGGGAAACGTCCTTTCATTCAGTGTGACCATGAGGGAGACGGACTTTACCACGAGCTTTGACCCCAGCGCGGAATATTCCAGGATGCTAAGCGAGCTGACCGAGGATCCCGAGCGGAACCGTCTTATCGCCGACGTCGTGGTTGAGGCTAGGGCCCCTGGAACTGCGCTTATTTTGACAGACAGGAAAAACCACGCTGGGGCCTTGGCCGACCTCCTCGAAGAACGGGGCGTCCATGCCGACGTACTCACGGGCGACTGCACGGCCAGGACGCGAAGGGAGATCGTCGAACGGCTGAATCGCGGAGAGGTAAGGATATTGATTGCCACGGGGCAGCTCGTTGGCGAAGGCTTTGACGCGGCCGGTCTGACCACCCTCTTCCTTGCTACCCCGATCAAGTTTGACGGTCGCCTGCTTCAATACCTGGGCCGCGTGCTCCGGCCGGCACCAGGAAAAGAACGGGCTGAGGTGGTCGATTTCGTGGACGGCCATGTGGGCGTCTTGAAGGCAGCGGCGTGGGCGCGGCAGCGGGTATATGCGAGAGCGGGGCGATGATGGAGCAACCTATTTTTTGTTCTGCGCACCAGGCGGTCCAAGTCGCCTACTCGATGGAGAGCAGGGCGCCCGATCTGGGATCGTCATGGCGGCTGCTGCAACGCCTTCGTGGCAGCAAGACCATGCGTCCGGACGCGCCGCAGTGGGGAGACTTGTCGCCGATGGAGCGCCGCGCCGAGTGCGCGAATATCCGGGCGACAGTTGAGCACGTTTTGATAGACGCCGAACTTGACGTGATTCTCGCCAAGTTCTCGCGCGATCACAATCAACTCGCGGCCATAATGCGGTTGAGGGAGCATGTGGCGCCCATGATTGCGGGCAAAGCGGCCAAGGCTGTCGGGAATATTTTGGTCTGGATTTATTATGATCGCCGACATAGGCCGTCTCTGCGCGCGATTGGTCGGCATTATGGAATCAGTGATGGAACTGTGAGGAGCGGGCTTGAAGAAGTCGGGGACATCGTCACGGCGTTGGAGGATAGCGCGATGAGCAAGCTGACGGAACTATTCGTGCGATGCGGGATCGCGGAGACGTGATGTCTCGCATCGGAATTCCGGAAGAGGATGCACGCAGAACAGTAGGCAACACACGCCGCGATGCGGCGATAACGACGAGAGACGGAGGTAAGAAAAATGGCAGTCAACGAAAAACTAAGCTTCACACACTTGAACGGAATGCAGGCTGAAACCGATCAGAGTGTTGCGCGCGAGTGGGACAGGGCATTCACCAAGGCGACCGGCAAGACTGCGGACTGCGAGGCGAGGACTCGGACCGTGTCGTCATGGGACAAGGCATTTCGCCGGGTGCAGTCATGAGGTTTCAAGACCTTTTCCCGAACGCCGCCAGGCAGGAAGAACAGCGGCAGTCAGCCTTAGTCGCCTACCGCGCAACGCATCGGCCCGGCAGACAGCGGCGGCAATTCCGGGCGACATCCGATGGGGCGGCACCGGCCAAGCTGTGGAAGCCCGCACAAGGCGCTACGTGCGCGCTATGCGAAGAATCGGACGGCGGCCGGTATAGATCATTGGTCAAGCGTTTGGCCTAAAGGAGAAAGCATTATGGACCATATTTCAGAAGCACGCGAACAGTTGAGGAGTTTGGAAAGAGAATCGGCGGCGGCAGAGATGAAGCTCCGGTCCGCCCGTGAGTCGAAGGAAAAAGCTGTTGCCGACCTCGCCGACGCGAGGGGCAGGCTTATCAATGCCGAGAAGCACGTCGAGGAAACTCTCTTCGCTATCGCAGGAGGAACGGCGTCGCCGGAAGACCTCAGGGCAGGACGGGCCATGGTGAAAAGCTTGAAGGATGAGATAGAAGACTTTTCCGCAGTCATCGCCGCCTATGCCCCGGTTGAATCGAGCCTCACGCTTTCGCTGAACGACCTCCGGCAGCGAGTTGTGCTGGAGACAAAGCTCTACTGGGCCAGAGTTGCTGAGGGGAAAGAAGAGCGCGTACGGAAGACCGTCGGCAGTCTTGTGCGAGAGGCAGCGGCGGCGCGAGAGTTGGCCGGGGCTTATCTGTTCGATGGCGGCGGGAGCTATCTCTCGAAGATATTCTTCGACAACAGCGCACCGCGGCTCGACCCGGAGAAGGCCGCGCTCCTGGAAAAATATCTGAAATAGCTATTCTTCATAGGGATGGCACCTGAGAGCAGCCGCCCCTAATTCCTCCCGGGGGGGCTCAGTGGTTTCCTCCACCACGAGCCCCCCCACTAACACGACAGG
>JBEKJU010000055.1:0-21891 GCA_050011095.1 Syntrophorhabdales bacterium | reverse complement strand
CTCGCCTGTGCTTTCGCTGTGGCGCCGGGCAGGGTCCAGCTCACCGGGGTCGTGTTAAACGAGCCCAGTAAGGCTAAAGCGGAGGCGGTGTTAAGGGGGGTGAAGGGCGTCGGGTCGATAGACAATCAACTGGCGATACCGGTCTTGCCCGCGAGTACATGAGGTGCCTTGGGAGAAACGCGCTATACCTTCGATCACAAAGATCACCAGAGGAAGCTGTTTAAAACAGAAATGCTCACGATCACCATGTGACAACGGCCGTCTATTGCCGCATGAAAGCCACGGTTTCTGCACGAGCGGAACCCATCCAGTAACCGATCTATCGTTCTGCTATAGGCTTGCGCTGTAACAAAAAGGCGAGGCCCTTGCATGGCCCCGCCCGCGATGTTTCATACTCGGAAGGACTACTTTCCGAAGCTCCTCCTGGTGCCCGTGAGGCCGACAAACCCAGGGCCGGGAAGCAGAAGGGTGGCCGGCAACGAGACTGTTATGCCCATAAGTTAGATCGCTCGCACCCTGCGGAAAATCATAAGGTTCTGGTGGTACCAACTTTCGACGTCACCGCTGGCTTTCCAGGTTTCCCGCCAGCGTTGTGATAGTTCCTCAGCGTACTCGAAGCCACGCTGCCGAAATTTGTTTATCCAATATGAAGGTGGTTGTTCGTTGACGTGGTCGCGCTCTCCCTCACTAGGCGGCGTGGCACTGAATACGATTATCGATGAGAATCGCGTGAGAAGGTCTACATAATGGTCTGCGGCCATTTCCGGAAGATGTTCTGCGACTTCCATGCTGATCACTATGTCAAAGGTGCGTGTATCATAAAACCCATCCCTTTTCAAATCAAACTTCGCAACGTTAAGTCGCCGGGCACGACAGTATTTGAGAGCCGCCTCGGCATACTCAAGTCCAAACACCTCGCAGCCCCTATCACGCAAGGTTTGGAGCAGCGCGCCCGTACCGCAACCGACATCAATGACCCGCGTGACGGTGAAGTCCTCGAGAATAGACTGAGCGATTCGTCCCGCGCTGCGGGCCGCCGGACCCTCAACCACCCTCTCGTAGTAATCTGAGTCATAGAGCCAGTTGTGTCCGAACTTGTGCTTTAGTCTATCGGCTAGCATAGAATGCCTTACTGATTCCGGCAAGAGTGTACGATACAACTTCTTGATGACTCTTTTTGTCGCGCTCATGCCATTAATCTCCCGTCTGAATTCACCAGCCACTTTCCGCTGTTGAAGTGCCGGTGCCGCCATGTGGATCTTATCTCTCCGTTTTCCTTTCCCCGCCTTCCTTGGTGGGGCCCCACGTGATGAGGTAGGCCGCGTAGAAGAAGAAACTTGCGGGCCCGTGGATATCGGTCCCCGCGGAACAAATGAAGTGATGTATTTCGCTGAAGTTGACGATGGCCCCTATGTTATACCCCGTCTCGGTCTGCCCGTCCGTTGTGGGCGGTGTTATGTGAAATAGCTCCGCTCCCAGGGTAAGCCACTTCGTTATATCACGCTGGAGAAGCCACCCCGCGTACGCGTAGTTCTTCTTGCCCGTACCGGGGTTAATCCAGTATCCTCCTCCGCCGTAGCTCGTCCACGGTCCCCAGCTCTTCTGGAGCCATAGGGGGAGAAACAACTGGGGCTGGCCGGTCCCGAGGCCCCTCGCCTTGCTTCCTGTCGGCGCCTCAAGGAGGGGGAAGGTGCCGACCATGGGGACGTACTCGCTCTCTTGGATAAACCGGTACTTGACGCCAAGCTCGACATCGCCGGGACCGAAGAGGACGGGGCTGGCCTTGGGTCGATTGTAGGCATCGGGGACTATAAGGTGAAGCTGGACGTTCGGCGCCACTCCGTAGTTGGCCTCGAGGTGAGGGGCCGTGCCGGAGAGGTTTCCCCTGTCATTCTGATACTGGGTGGCCGTGTAGAATTCCCAGTGTTGGTAATCCACCGGTTCGGGGTCGTCCGTGCGGAAAGGCGGGCCGGCAAAGATGGCGGTTACACCGGCTAGAATTCCCAGAACCATGATGAGTGCTGTGAATAACCACCGGCATCCGACGTTCCCAATCAACACGGACCTCACCATTGGAAAGCGCGCGACTTCGAGACCCATAAGAAAATGTAATGTCGCTCAGATCGTTTGTCCTATTTCTCAGGCAAGGCGTTACCTTTTGCGGTTAATCGCCTGAGGGAGTGAGAGCTGTGGGATTAATAGACATGCGAAAGAAAAAGGGGGTAGAAAGGCCTGTGCCAAAAAAACGCCCTTGACCTTCATCATGGTAGGAGTCGAGGCAGGATCCCTGAGACCCGAAGAGGGTCCACAGACACCGGTTAGAGCCGAGCTAAGGGCTCGGAAGGAAATTGACGAGCCCTAAAGGCCCTTCCGTCTCAGGATGTAATCAAGACTCCATACGCCCCCTCCGGCAGCAGCCAGATAGAGGAAGACGAAGCACCAGAGCGCGGCGAGATCGCCTCCATTCAGTATGGGCCAGAAACCTTTTGGTGCGTGGACCATGAAATAGGCGACCGCCATTTGGCCGGACAGGATGAACGCCACCGGCCGAGTGAAGAGACCCAACAGGACAAGGATCCCGCCGAAAAACTCGATCACGCCGCCCAGTCCCATAAACGAGAACAGCGGGAACGAATGCATCCGAGGCATCGCAAAAAAACCGAAGAGTTTCTGTGCCCCGTGCTGCATGTAAAGAAACGCTGAAATGATCCGCAAAACACTAAGGAGGCGCGCCGACCAGCTCTCCGTAAAAGAATTTACGTCAGCCATAGGTCTCTCCTTTCACCTCTTCTTGCGTTGCTACCTCTAAAATCGTCCGCAGGGTATGATTCAAATGCCTTCAGTTCATTTTACCACCGCCACAAACAGAGTCAACAACATTTCCGATAACGGGTCATCTTCCATAATATGAACCATTTAGGAACGGATGCATAAGGTGGGCCCGGTGCTGACTCCGCCCTCGGAATGGCATAAGTTCGACTTCTGGAAGAGATTCTCTGAAGATGGTACAATAAGTGAGGGCAGTCACTCTCCGCCGAAGGCTAAACCTCGACGGAGGCTCGAATCTCATCGCTGAAAGGGGAAAGGGGACATGAAACGGATCGATTTTGAAGCGCATTTCTACACGCAAAAATACGTGGAATCCATGTATCGGAACAAGGGGTATCCACGGTTCGCCGAGGATGAGAAAACCAAAGGCCGCCGTCTTTGGTACAACGCCGAAGTGGGGCAACCCTTCGCCGAATTCCTCTTCAACGACCTTATTGACCTCGGGTCAGAAAGGCTCAAAAAGATGGATAGATACGGAGTCGACGTGCAGATACTCAGCCTTTCGGCGCCGGGTCTGGAGCAACTAGACCCGAACGCGGGCGCGACTCTCGCCAAAAGCGCCAACGACGAGCTTTCCGAGGTGATCAAAAAATACCCGGACAGGTTCATGGGCTACGCCGCGCTTGCGCCCAAGAACCCCGAGGCCTCAGCGGACGAACTGGAACGGTGTGTCAAAGAGCTTGGCTTCAAGGGGTGGAATACCCATTCAAACTACGGCGACTCGTACCTTGATGACAGGCGGTATTGGCCGATCATAGAAAGGTGTGAAAGGCTCGGAGTGCCCATATACATTCACCCGACCGTTCCCGCCATCCCCCAGGTAAAGGGCTATGGGTTTGCCCTGGCCGGTGCGGCCTTCGGATTCGGCCTCGAGACGGCGCTCTGCATGATGCGACTGATCTATAGTGGCGTCTTCGATGCCTTCCCAAACCTCAAGATCATACTCGGACATCTCGGTGAGGGGCTTCCGTTCGTCCTGAAGCGGATAGACTGGGCATACGTGAGACCCTTTGACCCGAGCGCCAGACCAAACCTTGCAAAAAAGCCCGGCCAATACGTAAGGGACAATATGTTTGTCACAACCAGCGGAAACTACTATGAGCCTGCCTTCAAGTGCACTTATGAGGCCCTTGGCATTGACAGAATTCTTCTCGGCACGGACTATCCCTATGAAGACTCGGAGGAGTGCATGGAGTTTATCGAGGGATTACCGATCTCCGGGGAAGACAGGGAGAAGATCTACTCGATCAATGCGCGCCAGTTGGGCATCACCGTGTGATTGCTCGTCGGGTCGAGCTTCGCCCGTAGCAGGCCGATGACCCATCTTCGTTACAAAGAGCCGGAAACACCTTACAGAGAACCTTGTGTCCCTCGTTTCCTGCCTGTCTTTACTGATATTTCTGGAGGAGGGCTTCACCCGCTTAAACCGCCCTTCCCTGTATCGCTGTCTTGGAAAAACCTTCCGTCCATACAAAAAGGGGCCCTCGAGAGGGCCCCCGGTGAGACGTTTCTCCAGGCTCTTAGAAGAAGTACGTGAAGGAGACTCTTCCGATTTGTACGTCTCCCCTCGAGCCGAGGATGGGTCCGCCGGTAACATTGGAGGCGCTGTCGGTGACGGCGACGCTGGCGGCGGAAGCGGGACCCGCCCAGTGCGTCGCGATGTACGAGTACTCGAGGCCAACCCTGACGGCGGGGGTCACGTCATAGATGACGTTGGCGATGTATTGCTGATTCTGCGTGATTATGTTGTTCCCATTTAGCAAGTTGTACATGCTGCTCGTGTTGTTCTTCAAGTACCCGTAAAGACCGTTCACGTAAACCTTGTCGGTAATATAGTAGCTGACCTGTCCCCAGCCGCCAGTCGTCACCGGTACTTTGTAGTTGACGCCGGGGCCCGGGTTTGCGTCATAGGCGAGGAGGGACCCGGTGCCCCTTGCGTTCAGGAACCAGTTGGACAGGTTCTGGCCGGTGTAAACCGATCCCGACAGCGAGAGGGCGCCAGCCTTGTTCAGGTTTTTCTCGGGGATAATGGGGACAAAGGCCTTTAAGGCGGTGGCCCACCGGTCCACGTGGTCCGTACGGAACGTGGCGGGGAGGGGATAGACAACCGAGTCCTCGCCATAGAAACCGCCGAGGGCGAACTGCATGACGTTCGGCCCGATCCTGCCGCACGAGTCGGACTTATAGCCGATCTCCCCGGCGAAGTCAGGAAGCTGTGAGGAAACCGAGGGGGTGTTGCTTGTGAGCGTTGGCACGCCCTTGACCGTCGTTGTTGTTTGCAGCGCTTCACCGGTGGAGTTGGAGACGCCGAGCTGGTCGGTCATCTTATAAGGTTCCTGGATGCCGAAGGACCCGTAGAAGCTTTTTGAGAGGTTCTGGGTGACGCTGATCTGGGGTACGGTACTGCCCCTGCCCTCGAGGGCCAGGTCATTGAGGCCTAGGAAGGTGTAGGAAGGCTGGAACCCCCAGAGCTGCCAGGTCTGTCCAACGACCAGTTTTGTGCTGGCCCAGGTGAAGTCCATATAGGCGTGGGTCAGGGTGAAGGTGCCATACCGCGTACCATGACTCTGGGTAGCACTGTCGTTGTTCGTCTGGCCGGTAAAGGAGCCCTGGACAAAGGCGGATGTCTTCGCGCCCCAGGCATCCGGACCCTTGACGAGGAAGTTGAGGGCCGTCTGGCCGGTAGCCATGGCGAAGCTGCCTGACGAATTCGCTGAATTCTCGGCGCCATGGTAATTGTTACGCTGCGCGTAATACGTGTCAAGGCCTTGCGAAGTTACGTTATCTCCACCACCTATACCCTGGGTCGAATAGCCCGCATCGACCTTCACGTACCCGCCGATCGTAAGATCCCATTGGCTCGTCGCGCTTCCGGCGAAGCTCATTGCGGGCAGGGCGAGAAGCAACGCAACGACCATTATTAAAAACTTCCTCATGCTTCCTCCTTTAAAAGCCTTTAAAAGGGCGTATTTTGGAACAAATTCAGGAGCCAACATGGAAAAACCTAATGTTTTGTGGGTCCTTATATTAAGCTGGTAATGGCATAGATGAATGTCAATACACAAATTAGAAATTTTTAATGAGCGGGTTTTCGGGCAGCGAGAGATGCAGGTGGAGGGGCAACCGTGCACCCGAGGAAGGGTCTTACGTGGGGGATAAGTAACAAGCGCCTGGCAGGTGACAGACAGGGATGGCCTTCATCGCTTCTTTACAGCACCGAGAAAAAGAAGTAAAAGAAATAAGGGTTCGGAGACACGTCCCAATAAATGACCCTGCTGCAAGCAGCAGGGTGGGGCGACCGCGGGGTACCCACACAGTGGGTCGCGCGAAGTGGGTGTCCCAATAATTGCCGGCGGAGCGAAGCGGAAAAAGATTCTCCCTGCAGCAAGCTGCAGGGAATCCGCAAGTTGAAAGGAGCAGGTATGGATGCGAAGGAGAGAATGATTCTTGCCCTGGACGTGGAGAGCTTCCATGAGGCGGAGGAGCTGATCGGTCGGTTCAGGCAGCACGTGGGTATGTTCAAGGTAGGCAAGCAGCTCTTCACCCGCTGCGGCCCGCAAATAGTGGAGTTCTTGAAGAAGCAGGACACAAAGGTGTTCCTCGATCTGAAATACCACGATATCCCCAACACCGTTGCCAAGGCCGCTATCGAGGCCGCAAGGCTCGGCGTCGACATGTTCAATCTGCATGCCTCGGGGGGTTTTACCATGATGGCCCAGGCAAGGCAGGCGATCAATGAGGCCGTTGAGATTGGTTCAATAAAGCGGCCCGTGGTCATTGCGGTGACCGTGCTCACGAGCATCGATGACGCCGAACTCCGGAGGATGGGCATTGCCCTTTCGCCGCGGGAGCTTACCGGGCGCCTCGCCCTTCTCGCCAGGGAAGCCGGTCTGGACGGGGTCGTCGCGTCGGGGCAGGAGATAGAGTTGATACGGGAGCTGTGTGGAAAGGAGTTTATCATCGTAACACCGGGCGTCAGGATCACGGACACAAAGGACGATCAGAAAAGGACCTCCGGCCCGGAGGAGGCCGTCCGGAAAGGGGCGACCTATATCGTCCTCGGACGGACGGTGCTGGCATCGAAAAATCCGCAAGAGACGCTCGCGCGCGTGGAGGAGCAGATAAGGGATGCCCTACCTGGCGAACAGGAATAGCATTATCGAGAGTCTGCGGTCCCATCCGGACAGGGCGACGAGGCTCTGGGTTGAGGCCGGCCACGAGCGGGCGGCGTCCGAGATCATCGACGAGGCGAGGAAGGCCGGGGTGTCGGTGCGCTTTGTCGCCAAAGAGCAGCTCGTGAGGCGATTCAAAGGGATGAAGTCGCACGCCTGTCTCGAAATCGAGGAATTCACTTACGCAGACCCCGACGCGCTCCTCGCGGAGATAGGCGCGTGGGAGAGGCCCCTTTTCTCTGCCTTCGACGGCATCTACGATCCCCAGAACCTGGGGAACGCGATCAGGACGGCCGCCTGTCTCCACCTCGATGCCTTGTTCCTTCCCAGGGACAATGCCTGCAGGGTAACCGAAACGGTCATCAATGTGGCGAGGGGCGGGACCGATCACATCAGGATAAGCCGCGTGACGAATCTGCCCCGACACATGGAAGAGTTGAAGAAAAGGAACGTCTTCTGCTTCGGTCTCGATGAGAGGGCCGAAAAGAACCTCTACGAGATGGACCTGACCATGCCCCTGTGCCTGGTCCTTGGCGGCGAGGAAGGGCTCAGAAGGCTGACACGGGAACGATGCGACATGCTTCTCAGGATTCCGACGGGCAGCGCCTTCCCCTCCCTGAACGTGGCCTCGGCCTTTGCCATCGCCGCCTATGAAGCCTTGAGGCAGAGGGCCGTGAAGAAAAAATGAGGATTCGCCGCCCCGGTCCGCGAAGCATGTCGCCCATGGAATGAAAAAATTGAAGAAGCCGGCGGAACTATTGTATAACAGGTTATTCCATCGACCGGGCCGGAAGACCGGCCGGTCCGCTTAACCTTGCGCCGCGCGTGGCGCTTTCGAGGAGGCAGGCATGAGAAGCATCGGCTTTATCCTGGCGGCGTCATTACCACTCCTGCTGTTTCAGGGGTGCTCTGCGCCTTCCACACCAAAGGCGGAACTGAAGACTGCCCTCGCGATCCCAATGGGTGCAGACACGAGGCCGATCGGAATCGAAAAGGTCGTCGTAAAACTGCAGCGCGGGGAAACTGTCGGGCATATAGCCTTGGGTTTGTTCTGCGGGCGGCCCCTCCATCCCGTCAGATGGGGTCACCGCACCGCGGATGAGGACCTCCGAGATGCGCTCCGCGACGAGTTCACGAAGGCCAACTACACCGTCGTCGGCGACCCGCACACGCTCTTTCCGGACCGAACGGCATCGAAGGCCGAGCTGCTCGTTGCGGGAGCGATTGACAACATCGCGGCGAATGGATGCGCGCCCGACTTTTACGGCTCAAATCCGAATATGATAAAGGGCGGGGCCTTCGTTCACGTGACCTGGCAGGTGTACGACCCGCTCAAGAAGAAGGTCGTCTACGAGACCACCACCCAGGGCTCTTACGAAACGGACAAGCCGGTATACGACGGCATGCCGACCTTCATGACCAACGCGTTCGCCTCCGCCGCTCAAAACCTCCTCGCCGAACCGGGGTTCCGCGACCTGGCCCTCCGGCCCAGGGATAGGACCGCGGGGGCCGTGGGCGAGCCGGCCTACGTCTCCCTTTTCATCAAGCCCGCGCCAAAGACCCATCAGTCCATCTCCGACGCGCGGGCCGCGGTTGTCACGGTTTTCATCCCCCAAGCCCTCGGGAGCGGCTTCATCATCAGCCCCAACGGTTACATGATCACAAATTACCACGTCGTCGAGGAGGCCCGCTTCGTGAAGGTGCGCCTCGCAAACGGGCGGGATGTCCTCGGCGACGTGGTGCGGTCCGATTCCGTGCGCGACGTCGCGCTGGTCAAGCTCGCCGAGAAGAACCTCCCCTCCCTCTCCCTTCGCCTTACGACGAGCCCGGAGGTGGGTGACGAGGTCTATGCGATCGGAAGCCCTTTGGGCGAAGAGCAAGCGGACACCGTGTCGAGGGGCATCATGAGCGCCTATCGGGATAGGGGTAAGCTCAAGTTTATTCAGAGTGATGTTTTGGTTCAGCACGGAAGCTCGGGAGGCCCTCTCCTCGACAAGGACGGGGAAGTGGTTGGCATTTGCCAGGGCGGGGAAACGTCGGACGTCGATAGGAGCGTGGGTCTCAATTACTTTATCCCCATCGCAGATGCAGTCACCCGCTTGGGGGTCAAGTTCAAGTGAGGGGGCATATAAGGGCCCGTCAGAAAATAAATGGGCCATCTGGCTCGTCTTTTTGTCCGCCCGCTTCGTTGCGAAAAGGTCATGTACATCCAGTACATTTGGCCTTTCTGCGCCTCGCCGATCGGCCAAAAATCCTTCGCCATCTGACTCATTTATTTCCTTCCGAGCCCTAAGTTAAGAAATTGGCGCGCCGATGGCGATGACAAAGTCAGGCACAAAAAGCCCTTCGGTGCCGGACTACGTGCGGTACGAGGCGTTTATCTTGATATAATCATAGGTGAGGTCGGTCGTGTACATGTCATAGGAGGCCCTGCCGTCGTGGAGGTCGAGGACAAGCTCGATCTCACGGCTGTCCATCAGCCCCTTTAGCTCCTCTTCGGAAAAAGGCACCTCACAGCCGCCCCTGACAAGCACCTCTCCCTGTATGACGATCTCCACTGCTTCCGGATCGAAGGCCACGTCGCTGTCCCCCGCGGCCGCGATGATCCGGCCCCAGTTCGGGTCGCATCCGAAAAAGGCCGTCTTGACCAGGGGAGAGACGGCTATCCTCCGCGCTATCCGCTCCGCGGAACCTTTTCGTTTCGCGCCTCTTACCGTGACATGGACGACCTTCGTCGCCCCTTCCCCATCCTTCACGATCATGAGCGCGAGGGTCTTCATGAGACGGCCGAGGACCTTTCTGACAGGACCGATCTCCGAAAGTGCCCCGGCGGCGCCCAAGCCGCCAGAAAAGACCATGACCGTGTCGTTCGTGCTCGTATCGCCGTCGACGCTGATGCGCTCGAAGCTCTCCCTACCCAACGCGGGCAGCACGCGCTGGAGCCGCACCGGATCGAGGGGACAGTCCGTGAAGAGGAAAGCGAGCATCGTCGCAAAAAGGGGATTCATCATCCCGGCGCCCTTCGCGACGCCCGCAATCGTATATCCTCCGTTGCCCGGCACACGATCCTGCACGATCTTCGGGTACGTGTCGGTCGTCATGATGGAGCGCGCGAAAACCTCGATATTTTCCTCGTCGAGTCCGGCCACAAGATCGGAAAGCCCCGCGATGACGGTCTTTACGGGGAGCGGCTTTCCGATAACCCCTGTCGAGGCGAAGAGGATCTCTTCCTTTCTTATGTCGAGGCGCCCGGCCAGCTCCTCCGCGATTGCCGCGAGGTCGTCGAGGCCGGCCCTGCCCGTGCAGGCATTGGCGCATCCGCTGTTGACGAGAAGCGCCCGCACCTCGCGAGCGGCCTGGCTCGTGTTATAAAGGATGTGGGCGGCCTTGACCTTGTTCCGCGTATAAAGGGCCGCGACCGGGGCGGGATCCCGAAAAGAGACAAGACCGAGGTCGAGCCCTGTTGCCTTGATGCCCGACGCGATGCCCGAGAACCGTATGCCCTTTATGATATCACCCTCTGCCGCAGCATTTCTTGTACTTCCTGCCGCTCCCGCAGGGACACGGATCGTTCCGGCCGATCTTCCGTCCTCCTTGCGCGGGGGTCTCATCCTCGCCCCTGTTCAGGAAGATCACGGGCCCTTCCGGCCTCATCTCCTCCTCATGCCTGGCCGGCTGTATCGCGAAGAGCTTGCGCACCGTATCCACGTTCACCCTGTCGAGCAGATCGAGGAAAAGCTCGAAGCTTTCCCGCTGGTATTCCCTTAGGGGGTCCTTCTGTCCGTATCCCCTGAGCCCGATCCCCTCCCTGAGGTGGTCGAGGGAGAGGAGATGCTCCTTCCAGTGGCTGTCGAGGGAACCCAGGGCGATATACCGTTCTATGTTCCGGAGCGTGGTTTCGCCGAATTCCTTCTCTTTTGCCTCGTAGACGGAGAGCACCGAGCCCTTCACCATATCCAGAAGACCCGCCTTGGTAATCGTCTTGACGTCAAGGTGGTCGAGGTCGACGTGAAAGAAAAACGTCTCATAGACCCGGTTCCTGAGGGAGTCAATGTCCCATTCCTCCGGGTAAACCTTCTCCGGGGCGTACTCGTCCACGAAGCCTTCGACGATGTCGTCCACCATCCCGACGACGCGGCCCCTCGTGTCACCGTCGTCCATGATCTCCTTGCGCATGCCGTAAATGGTCTCGCGCTGCTTGTTCATGACGTTGTCGTATTCGAGTAGGTACTTCCTTATGTCGAAGTTGTGCGATTCCACCCTGGTCTGGGCGTTCTCGATGGCCTTTGTAATGAGACGGTGCTCTATGGGCATATCCTCTTCCATGCCCAGCTTACCGAGGAGCGGCGAGATGCGGTCCGAGCCGAAGATACGCATGATCTCGTCTTCCAGGGAGACGTAAAATCGCGACGAGCCCGGGTCGCCCTGCCTTCCGGAACGGCCCCGCAACTGGTTGTCGATCCTTCGTGATTCGTGCCGCTCTGTCCCGAGGATGTGGAGGCCCCCTTCCGCAATAACCTGCGCCTTTTCCTTCTCGCAGATCCGCTTCGCCTCCTCCAGCGCCTTGGAGGCGGATTCCTCGTCGTCTTTGCCCTTCGCCAGTATAGGGGCGAGAAAGGCGGGGTTGCCGCCGAGTAGGATATCGGTCCCCCTGCCCGCCATGTTCGTCGAAATGGTAACCGCCCTGTACCTCCCCGCCTGGGCCACGACCTCTGCCTCGCGTTCGTGGTTCTTCGCGTTCAGGACGTGGTGGGGTATACCTTTCCTCTTGAGAAGCTCCGCCAAGCGCTCCGATTTTTCAATCGACAAGGTCCCGACCAGGACGGGCTTCCCCCTATTGTAGAGCTCTTCGATCTCCTGGAGGACGGCCTTGAATTTTTCCTTTTCGGTCCTGTAGACCACGTCGGGATGGTTCGTCCTGATGAGCGGCCGGTTCGTCGGGATGACAACCACGTCCAGGTTGTAGATCTTCCTGAACTCCATTGCCTCCGTATCGGCCGTGCCTGTCATGCCGGCGAGCTTCTTGTACATGCGGAAATAGTTCTGGAAGGTCACGGTGGCGAGGGTCTGGTTCTCTCGTTCGATCTTGACGTTTTCCTTAGCCTCCAGGGCCTGGTGGAGGCCGTCGCTGAACCGCCTTCCGGGCATGAGCCTGCCGGTGAACTCGTCGACGATAATGACCTCGCCGTCCTTTACGATATAGTCCACGTCCCTGGCAAAGAGGTGGTGCGCCTTCAGGGCCTGGTTGATGTGGTGCAGTATCTCGACGTGTCCCGGATCGTACAGGTTCTCCACCTTCAGGAGCCTCTCGATCTTCGCCACGCCCTCTTCAGTGAGATAGGCGCTCTTGGCCTTCTCATCCACCTTGAAATCAGTCTCCTTCTTCAACTGGTAGATGAGCCTGTTGAGCTTATAGTATTTGTCTGTTGATTCCTCGGCCGGACCCGATATGATAAGAGGCGTCCGCGCCTCGTCGATGAGGATGCTGTCGACCTCGTCGACGATCGCATAGTTGAACTCCCGCTGGACGAACTCCTCGTCCGAGTACTTCATATTGTCTCTCAGGTAATCGAAGCCGAACTCGTTGTTCGTCCCGTAGGTCACATCACAGTGGTACGCCTCTTTGCGTTCAGGGTCGTCGAGACCGTGGACCACCACGCCCACGGACATGCCGAGGAAGGAATAGACAGGCCCCATCCACGCCGCATCCCGCTTTGCGAGGTAGTCATTCACCGTGACCACGTGAACGCCCTCCTTGCCGAGGGCGTTGAGGTAGACCGGGAGGGTCGCCACCAGGGTCTTGCCTTCGCCGGTCGCCATTTCCGCTATCTTCCCCTCATGGAGCACCATCCCCCCGATGAGCTGGACATCGAAATGGCGCATGCCTACCGTCCTTCTCGCCGCTTCTCTCACCGCCGCGAAGGCCTCGGGCAAAATCGAGTCGAGCTCTTCACCCTTCTCCAGACGCTCCCTGAAAAGCAACGTCATCCCCTTGAGGCCCTCATCCGAGAGGGACTGCATCTTGTCCTCGAAGCTGTTGACCTGGGCGATCAGGGGCTGAATCCTCTTCAACTCCCGCTCGTTCTTCGTGCCGACTATTTTTTTCAGTAGATTGCTGATCACGGACATCAGTTTATCACAGCGGCGGGCCGAAATCAAAAAAGGCCCGACAGGAAACCCGGCGAAAATGGGCGATCCGGCTCTGCCGGAAGGGACCCGGTATCAATCGTGGGCCTCGGCCCAGTTCCGCCCCTTCCCGATCGTCACCTTGAGCGGCACGAGCAAGGGGCAGGCGTGCTCCATCTCGAATGTGACGATCTGCTCCATTTCCTCTGCCTCGGCCTCGGCCACCTCGAAGACCAGCTCGTCGTGAATCTGCATGATGAGCCGTGAGCGAAGGCCCCTCTCCTTCACCTTCCGGTAAATGCTGACCATGGCCATTTTGATGATATCGGCGGCCGTGCCCTGTACGGGGGTGTTCATGGCCGTTCTCTCTCCGAACTGCCTGACGTTCATGTCCGCATTCGAAAGCTCGGGAATGTAGCGTATCCTGCCGAAGAGCGTCCTCACGAAACCGTTCTTGCGCGCCTCGGTCAGGGTCCTTTCGATGTACGCACTGATGCCCCTGTGGCGCTCGAAGTAGGCGTCGATGTAGACCTGCGCCTCCCTGGGGCCGACGCCAAGCTCTTTCGAGAGGCCATACCCGCTTATGCCGTAGACGATCCCGAAATTTATCACCTTGGCCGTCCTTCGCATGGCGGGCGTCACGTGGTCCGCATCGACCTTGAATACCTCCTGGGCCACCCTGCTATGGATATCCCCGTCGTTCCGGAAGGTTTCAATGAGAAGCTCGTCGCCCGAAAGGTGGGCGAGGACGCGCAGCTCGATCTGGGAATAGTCGGACGACAAAAAGAGAAACCCCTCTTCCGGCACGAAGGCCTCCCTTATCTTTTTGCCTTCCACCCCCTTGATGGGGATGTTCTGGAGGTTCGGATCGCTGCTCGACAAACGTCCCGTCGCAACGACCATCTGGTTGAACGCCGCATGAATCCTGCCCGTCGTCTGATGGATGAGCGTGTGGAGGCTGTCCACGTAGGTGCTCTTCAGCTTCGCGAGCATCCGGTACTCAAGTATCTGGGCGGGCAGGGGGTGTAGGTCCGAGAGGGTCTGGAGGACCTCGTTGTCCGTCGAAAGGGAGGTTTTCGTCTTCTTAACGACAGGAAGGTTGAATCGATGGAAAAGGATACGGACGAGCTGCTGGGGCGAATTGATGTTGAAGGTCTCCCCGGCGGTATCGTAGATCCGCGTGATTACGGCGTTCAGCCTCGCATCGAAATCCCTCGAAAGGGCGGCAAGGGCGCTTCTGTTAACCCTCACGCCAAGGCACTCCATGTGGGCGAGGACCTCGACGAGGGGCAGTTCGATCGTGAAAAACAGGTCGTGGAGCCCAAGCTCGTCGAGCCTCGCGAGGAGCACGTCCTTCAGCTCGGCGAGGTGGAAGGCGCCCTCCGCGAGGGATCGCCCTTCGCCGTCGCCACTGATATCCCTGTCGAGAAACTCGGCGATGACGCCCTCCAGGGCATAATCCTTTCTTGCGGGATTGATGAGGTAGACGGCGAGCATGGTATCGAAGAAGGCCGGATGAAGGCCGATCCCCCTCCGGTCGGCGGCAATATAGATCGGCTTGAGATCGTGGACGATCACCTCTCGCGGCGCGGATAAGGCCGAGAAGAGGTCGTCCGCCTTCTCCGAATAGAAGACCGCGTCATTGTTCGAAACGGCGAACCCCTTGAGGCTCACGTCGGCGGGACAGCGGCCCTGAATACGGGCGACCACCGAGATGGTCTCCCCGAGGGCCTCACCCAGGGACGCTGCCTCCCTGTGGGCGGTCTTTCCCTCGTCCACCCTGATCTCCCTGGAGAGGGAGGTAAACTCAAGCTCCCTGAATATCCGCCTGAGTTCCGTCAGGTCGGGCTCCCTGATGCGCATGCCCTCCATGTCCATGTCTAGGGGGACGTCGAAGCGCAGGGTCGCCAGCTCTTTGCTCATCAGGGCCCTGTCGCGGTTCTCCTCGAGCTTCCGCCTCAGGGAAGGCTTTTTGATGTCGTCGAGGCGCGCATAGATATCATCCAGGCCGCCGTATTCAGATACAAGCTGACGGGCCGTCTTTTCGCCGATGCCGGGAACGCCCGGAATGTTGTCGGAAGGATCGCCCGAAAGGGCGAGAAAATCGGGGATGAGGACCGGGTCTATGCCGAATTTTTCCGCCACCTCCGCCCTTTTCATCACGAGGTTCTTCATGGTGTCGACGATCGTGACCGAATCGGTCGCAAGCTGCATGATATCCTTGTCGCTCGTCACGACGAAGACCTCCACGTCCTCGCGGGCGAGTCTTTGCACCAGTGTGGCGATCACATCGTCCGCCTCGAAGCCTTCCTTTTCGATGACGGCTATGCCCATTTTTTCAACGATCGTTTTGACATAGGGAAACTGGAGGCTCAGGTTGCCGGGCATGGGCGGTCTCGTCGCCTTATATTCCCGGGAGATTTGCATCCGGAACGAGGGCACCTTCGAATCCCACACGACCACGAGCCTGTCCGGCTTCTGCTCGTTAATGAGTTTCCTTATCATGCTGATGAAGGCATAGATTGCGTTCGTTGGCATGCCCTTCGAGTTGGAAAGGTAGGGCGTGGCAAAGAAGGCGCGATACACGTAAGAATTTCCGTCTACGAGAAAAATCCGGTCCATGGCACCTCGGCTGGTGGACACCCTTTTTCTACTCCCCCCCATAGGAACAGTACGGTTCTGCCTCGAGCAGGTCGCCTTTCAGCTCTTTCGCCCTGGCCCTGCATCCCCCGCAGATCGCCAGATATTGGCATCGGCCGCACTTGCCCTTGTACCCGCGGAGGTCCCTGATAAGACCGAACTCGGGCGAGTCCTCCCACACCTTGCGCACGCCATCCTTTCGCACGTCGCCGCAGGCCAGCTCCAGGTAGCCGCACGGCTGGGCAACGCCCGTGTGGGAGATGAAGAGAAAGCCCTTCCCCGCAAGGCACCCCGCGCTTTTCGGCACACCCCCCCTTTCCTTCACTATCCGGTAGTAGTGGGGGGCGCAGGTAACCTTGATCTCGATTCGATCCTCCTCTTCCCGCTCGTAGAGCCAATTGAGCACATCTTCGTACATGGCCGCGTTCAGTTCTTCACCCCTGAGCCCTTCACCCCTCCCCACGGGAACCAGCAGGAAGACATGCCATGCCGCGGCGCCGATTTCCCTCACGAGGTCGTAGAACGCGGCCAGATCACACGCATTGAGCCTCGTGATCGTGGTATTGATCTGAAAGGGAAGACCGGCTTCCCCGAGCGTGCGGGCAGCCCGCATGGCCGCGTCGAAGGAGCCGGGAACGCCCCTGAAGACGTCGTGGGATATCCGGTCCTTGCCGTCTATACTGATGCTCACCCGCACGATCCCCGCCGTTTTGAGCTTTTCAGCCTTCTCGCGGTCAACGAGCGTGCCGTTCACCGCGATTACCGCGCGGAGCCCCCTGGATGTGACATGGGCCGCGATATCATAGATATCGGGCCTGAGTAGCGGCTCGCCGCCCGTCAGGATTATGGTGGGTGTGGAAAAGGCGGCGATGTCGTCGATGATCCCCGCGCACTCACCGAAAGAAAGCTCGTTCCCGTGAGGACCGGCGCCCGCCCGCGCCCTGCAGTGCGCGCAGGTGAGGTTGCAGTTCCTCGTCAGCTCCCAGGCGACCATTCTCAGAGGGAAGCTTCTTTTGTCCATCGTGCGATGTCCTTCGCGAAATAGGTGATGAGGATGTCGGCGCCCGCCCGCCTGATGCTGGTCGACAGCTCGGTGACGGTCCTTCTGTAGTCGAGGAAACCCTGGGCGGCCGCGGCCTTCACCATGGCGTACTCCCCGCTCACGCAATAGGCGGCGAGCGGCCGGTTGATCCTCATCCTTGCGTGGGCGAGTATGTCGAGATAAAAGAGGGCCGGCTTCACCATGATGATGTCGGCCCCCTCTTCGACGTCCAGCTCCATTTCCCTGATCGCCTCCCTCTGGTTGGGCGGGTCCATCTGGTAGCTACGGCGGTCGCCGAACCGGGGGGTCGACTCGGCCGCATCCCTGAAAGGCCCATAGAGGACGGATGCGTACTTGGCCGCATAGCTCATGATGGGAATGTGGGAGAAGCTGTTCGCATCGAGGATCTCCCTCACCGCCTTTACCCGGCCGTCCATCATATCCGAGGGGGCGACGATATCGGCCCCCGCTTCCGCCTGGGCAAGACCGGCCCGGGCAAGGAGCAAGAGCGTCTCGTCATTGTCGACGTCGCCATCCCTTATGGCCCCGCAGTGCCCGTGGCTCGTATACTCGCACAGACAGAGGTCGGCCACGACGAGGACCTCGTCGGCAAACCTCTTCTTTATCTCCCTTATGGCCCTTTGGATAATACCGTTCTCATAGTAAGCGCCGCTTCCCGTCTCGTCCTTGTGTGCGGGGATGCCGAAAAGCAACACCGCCGGGATGGAAAGGCCGATACATTCCTCGATCTCCCGCAGGGTGCGGTCGATGGAAAGCTGGTAGATACCCGGCATGGACGGAACGGCTACGCTCTCCTCCCTGCCTTCTTTCACGAAGAGGGGATAAATCAGGTGCTGCACCGAAAGATCGTGCTCCTGGATCAAGCCCCTCAGTCTCGCGTTTCTCCTCAGCCTCCTCGGCCTGTATTCGGGAAAACCCATTGATCCCCTCCGGTTCAGACTCGTCTCATGGCAGGAACTCGGGCTGACAGCCTCAAAAGCCCTTACGATGTAGGGATAATAGTATAACACAAAATACCGGAGCCCGAAGGTCCAAGGCGGGGTCGCTACGATTTCATGAGCGCCTGAAAGGGCTGACACATCCGCAGGGTGTCGACGAACCTGCATGCAAGGTCGTATTCGAAAAGCACGAGAAACACGCAGCAGGCAGCGGACAGCGATAAAAAGGCCACCGCGACATGGTTGTGCCACGACTCTTTGTCAAAGAAGGCGTGGGGGTCGAAGCTCCACGCAAGAAGCGACCGCCAGAAGTCGCTCCGGTCCCTGAAGAAGGCCCGCTGGAACAGCCGGCAGAAAAGAAGAAACAGGGGGACATTGAGTACACCTAGGAGAATTGCTGAAATAAAATCCATAGCTTACCGCCTCTCTCCGGTTCAAGCGACTGAAGATTAACAAATCCTTAAGGAGAATGTCAAACATCTTTTTGGCGGAGGCGGGAAAACGTGGGCGATGCATGGCACACGCGCATGAATTCTCTGTCCGGCCCGCACGGGGTGGAGATTGGCTCCTCGCAATCGGCCTTCGCCGTGCAATAGTCGTCCAAATCCGCTTGCTTCAGGCGAATGCGGTTGACACACAACCCCCGGTTTGATATGGTTTTAAAATCTGTAGGTTCCGGTGATCTCCGGGTGAGAGGACCAGGAACCTGCCGGCCTCTCCCACCCATGGGAGGCTGCGCAGGGGGGCGCGGCTGTGCCGGGAGCTACCTTCCGGTCGATGGCGACGCGAGTCCCCGTAAGCAAGGGAAGATGGAAACGGTTGGGATTGACAAGGTAAACGTTCATGACGGGACCTTCTGCGTCTCGTACCCCCTGGAAGACGATCTCCTCCTCGCCTCGGTGACGAAGTTCGGCATCCTCGTCCCTGTCGGCCTGCTCGAACGCGACCCTCCGGTCATCGTGACCGGCTTCAAGCGGCTTGAGGCGGCAAGAAGGCTGGGCATCAGGGAGATACCCTGCGTTTTCTTGAATATCAGCGAGAGGCAGGCCCTCCTCACCGCCATCAACGACAACCTGGCGAGGTCGCTCAACACGATCGAGAAGGCCCTGTGCATCCATAAGATGGTCGTCCATGGATTTTCCACGGAGGATATCTACGAAGTGATGGCAATGCTCGGCCTCCCCCGTCGGGAAAGTGTCCTCCGGACAGGCGTAGAGGCGGCGTGCGCGGAAGAGGAGATAAAGGCGTTCATCGTCGGGCACCGTCTCCCCATCACGGCGGTCGAGCAGCTTTTCTGGTTCGACGCAGGCGAGCGGCATAGCATCGTCGACCTTCTGGAACCCCGCCGCGAGACCGTGAGCATGTGCAGGGAAGTGCTGCACCTCCTGATGCTCCTGAAGACGAAGCAGGGGGCCATTGATTTTCACGGGCTGGGGCGCGCGGACGATGGGTCTGCGCTGAAGCAGGGGCTCATTTTACAGGTCCATCCGCTCCTTTCGGACCTTCAGGAAAAACTCGCAGGGATACTCGCAGCCTGCGCCCTTCCCCCCGCGATCAGGGTGAGGGTCGACCAGGGCTTTGAAAGGGAGCCGATCGATATCTCGATCCACGCCCGTAATGACGACGAACTCGAAGAGGCATTGAAAAAACTCGAAGGTCTTCAAGCGCGAGGCCTTTTCAGGAGCATATTTGAGCTTACCCACGGTCTGCAGGCGGGAAACTGAGGGCAACTCCGTCAGGGACTGCCCGGGAACCAGAAAACACGTTTGCTGCGGGTACAAGACCATAGACCTCATAGAAGGGTGTCCCCTCTCCTGCTCGTACTGCATCCTCAGGGGTTACCTAAATAAGGCCGGCATCTTCGTTCAGACGAACGTAGGCGCCGTCATCGGCGAGATCGACCGTGCGATAGCGCGGGAAGGGACGCACGTGCCCCGCTTCGGGACCGGTGAGCTGTCGGACAGCCTGGCCCTCGACAGGAGGCTGGACGCGAACAGGCGGATCGTGGAGTTCTTCGGAGAAAGGAAAAAGGCCCTCCTGGAGCTGAAATCGAAATGGGCGTCCATCGACCATCTCCGGTCCTGCCTCAATCCTTACGTGATCGTCTCCTTCTCGGTTGCGCCCCAGAGGTTCATAGGGATGGAGGAAAAAGGGACGAGCCCTCTTTCGAAGAGGCTGAAGGCGCTCAAGCTGGCCCAGGATTGGGGCTGCTTTGTCGGTCTTCACCTCGACCCCGTCGTCATGTACGAAGGGTTCGAAAGGGACTACAAAGAGCTTATAGACGAGATCGCGGACATGGTCGACCTCACGCGCGTGATCTGGATAAGCATGGGCCTTCTTCGCTTCACGCCCCGTCTCATGAAGATATTCCTCGAGGAGCGGCGGGCAAACCTGCTTCACGGCGAATTCATCATGGGTGAAGACGGCAAGTTCCGATACATCAAGGCGGAAAGGATAAGGATCTACAGGATGCTTTACGGGCTCCTCAAGGAAAAGGAGGCCGCCCTCTTCATCTATCTCTGCATGGAGAGGCCCGAGGTGTGGCGACAGGTGACGGGTGGCGAGGTGGGCGAAAGCGAGGACCTGATACGGCTTTTTGACGGACGAATACGGGAATTCTACGGAGGTGCGCTATGAGGTTCAATGAAAAGGTTGTCTTTGTGACGGGGGGGACGAAGGGGCTCGGCAAGGCGATGGCGCGGGCCTTTCTCGAAGAAGGCGCCCGGATTGTCGTCAACGGCAGGAATAGTGCGGCTGTCGCACAATTCGAGGAAGAGTTCAAAGGCAGGGCGGCCAGGGCCTTTGAGGCGGATATCACCGATTACGAGGGGATGGAGCGGGTTGCACGGAAGGTGGTCGAGGAATGGGGAGGCGTCGACGTGCTCGTGAACAATGCGGGCATCGTCAATCCCCTCGTCCCCGCCGAGAAGATGAAGAAGGAGGATTTTGACAGGGTAATCGATATAAACCTGAAAGGCGTTTTTTATACCACCCAGATAGTCGGCAGGAAGATGATCGAGCGCGGCTCGGGGAGGATCATTTCCGTCTCATCCCAGGTGGCCCTCTTCGGCGAGAAGGGATTTCTGCCATATGCGGTCAGCAAGGCGGGTCTCCAGGTTATGACGCGGAACCTCGCGTCGGAATGGTCCAGGTTCGGCGTTACCCTTTGCTGTATCGCCCCGGGATTTATACGGGGCGGCATGAACGAAGGTCTCGTGAAGAGGCAGCATCTTCTCGATTTTCTCTCGAAAAAGACGCCCCTGGGAAGGATGGGCAGCGTGGAAGAGCTCGTCGCGACAGTGCTCTTTCTTGCCTCCCCCGAGGCACAGTATATCAATGGCGAAACGGTGGTCATGGACGGCGGCATGACCGGCTATTCAGCCGAAACGCTACTCGACACAATCACAAAGGGCAAATAATAGATGGATATCGTCTCTTTCGTCGTCTTCACGTTCAACACGCGCTACATAAGGCGCTGGATATCTGCGGGGATCATTCTTTTCATCCCCGGCGCGAATTTTCTCTCCCTGGGGTATCTCTCACGGTCGTCCAACCTCTCCATGATCGGCGGCGTCGGGCTCCCCACATGGGAACGCAAAAACGAGATGTGGTGGGAGGGGGCGAAGCTCGCCTGTATCGTCATCCTCTATGAGGCCCTGCCGAGCTTCCTTTTCTCCTTCGGCTTCCTCCTGTCCAGCTTCGGCAACTCCATCACCGTCTTTATCGGCAACATAATGAGGGTCCTTGCATTCGTAGCCTTCATCTTTTGCTCCTTCTTCATTCCCTTCGCCTTCTGCGTCTTCGTGGAGGGCACGGACGTCCGAAGGGCGTTCGAGTTCGAGAGGATCGCGGGCGCGGTAAGAGAGGCTCTCGTCCCCTACGTCTTAGGGTATGGTCTGAGCGTCCTCTGCATGTACATAGCCTACAAGCTTCACTCGATCCCCTATCTTCTCGGCTTTGCCCTTTCATCCATCCTCATTTACTACGTTCTCCTCGTCTCGACGTACTACTTCACCCAGCTCTTCAAGAGAACGAGCCTGTCAACGCGAAACCTGCTTTAGGGGCAATACTGTTCACTTAACGTAGTCTTTGTGATAAAATGTGCCATCCTATCCAAGTGAGG